>JAKFYF010000349.1 GCA_021731005.1 Hyphomonadaceae bacterium | reverse complement strand
AATACCCCCCTCCCCCCAAGGGGAGGGGGGTATTCACTCCTGGCCGCCGCTTAGGCCAGATCGAAGAATATTTCATCGAAGGGCTGACGCCCGGAGATTCGTTCCTGTTCGCCGGCGAGGTGCTGCGGCTGATTGCGGTGCAGAACACCGACGCGCTGGTGGTGCGCGCCAGGGGCGAGGACAATCCCAGCATCCCTTCCTACAATGGCGGCAAGTTCCCGCTTTCCACCTTCCTCGCCGAGCGCGTGCGCGAATTGTTGCACGAGCCGAGGCGGCAGAAGCTTCTGCCGCCGCAAGTGAAGGATTGGATCAAGCAGCAGAAGCGGCGTTCGATGGTGCCCGCGCCTGACCAGATGCTGGTCGAGACTTTCCCGCGCGCGCTCAAACATTACCTGGTGGCCTATCCGTTCGAGGGCCGCCTGGCGCACCAGACGCTCGGCATGCTGATCACCCGCCGGCTCGAGCGCGCCGGCAAGATGCCGCTTGGCTTTCTCGCCAGTGAATATGCGGTGGCAGTCTGGGGGCTCGCGCCTATGGGCGATGTCGAACTTGCCGCTCTGTTCGACGAAGACATGCTGGGCGACGATCTCGAAGCCTGGTTAAACGAAAGCACTTTGATGAAGGCCAATTTCGCCAAGTGCGCGGTGATCGCCGGCATGATCGAACGCAAGATGCCGGGCGCGGAACGCAAGAGCGGGCGGCAAGTCTCGTTCTCGGCCGATCTCATCTACGACGTGCTGAAACAATACCAGTCCGACCACATTCTGCTGCAGGCCGCTTTCGCGGACGCCGGCGAGGGCTATCTCGATCTCAAGCGCGTCGGCGCGCTACTCAAGCGCATCAAGGGGCGCATCGTGCACCGCGATCTCGACCACGTCTCGCCGTTCGCCGCCCCAGTCATGCTGGAAGTGGGCCGCGTGCCGATCAAGGGCGCGGCCGAGGAAGCGATCCTGGAGGAGGCGTCGGTGCTGATCCGGGAAGCGATGGGTTGAACTCTTGTTGTTGGCCCGCTCAGCTCCAGATACAGCCAGACAACAGCCAGACTCATATTCAGCGTCCATGACGCCAGCAAGAGGCGTTGCCTTCGCGCAACGAATCGTCACAGATCGGTCGTCATGGCGTCACCTGCCCACTCCGCAACCCAGCCCAAGCTCTTGCGCGTTGTGCGTCCTGGGCCGGTCGTCGCGATTGTGGAGAAGTGCGTCGAGGCGCGGATTGGCGGCGTGATGGTAGCCGCGCTGCCGCAGGGCGCTCTTTGGATTGAATCTGGGCGCGCACTCGTGGTCGCCGATCTTCACCTGGAGAAGGGGTCCGCCTACGCCAAACACGGCCAGATGCTGCCGCCCTACGACACGCGCGCGACGCTGACGCGGCTGGCGGCGTTGGTGGAAGAGCACGACCCCCATATCGTGGTGTCGTTGGGCGACGCCTTCCACGATGGCGGCGGCCCCGCGCGCATGGGCGAAGAAGATCGCGCCCAGCTCGACGCCCTGGTGTCACAATGCGATTGGGTCTGGATCGAAGGCAATCACGAGGGCAAGGCGGCGGAAACGCTCGGCGGGGTGGCGCGCGCGTCGCTGCGGCTGGGATCGCTAACACTGCGTCACGAGCCCAGCGGCGCCGAGAACGAAGTGGCCGGACACTTGCACCCCTGCGCCAAGGTGGCCGGGCCCGGCATGAGCGTGCGGCGGCGCTGCTTCGGTTATGACGGCTCGCGCATGGTCCTGCCTGCATTCGGCGCCTTCGCCGGCGGGCTCAATCTGTGCGACGACGCCTATGTCGATGTTTTCCCCGATGGCGCTATGGCGCTGGTGCTCAGCAAGGACCGCGTCCTGCCGGTGGCGTGGGAAAATCTGCTCCCCGACTAATAGCCCCGCAGCGCACCGGCGAGCGGGATCAGCAAACAGATAATCATCGTTCCCCCGGTCAGCGCGCGCCGCAGCATCGGATACCAGGCCGGCGCGCCAGCTTCGGCGGCGCTCTTGTGGTCCCACATATAGTGCAGCGCGAACAGGCCAGCGAAAGCGGCCGCGGCACTCAGCCCGCCGGGCTGAACCACGACGAACAGTGCGAGCGCCCAGCCCGCCAGAACAAAAAGCGCGCTCAGCAACAGGCGCCCCGGCTTGGGCGCGGCGGGTGCGCTCATGAGTTCGAAACCGCAGCGTACCCCGCCAAGGAACGAGAGCAGTGTGGCCGCGTAGATGGCGAAGCTTATGACGCCCCAATGCGCCACGCCGGGGGCGCGCGCGTAGAGCGAAACCAAAGCTGAAATAGCCAGCGGCGCGAGCCCCAGAAAGCCGAGCCGCACCGCGATGCGCGGCAGCGGCGGAGGCGGCGCATAGCTCATCTCAATTGCGCCGGAACAGCACCGCCGCGCTCCAGCCGACGGCGATCGCCAACATCACAATCATCAAGCCGTAGAAGGCCGAGGCGTTGGTCGCGAGTTCGTGGATTTGCTGTTCGATGCCGACGCGGGTGATGTTGACTTCGAGCCGCGCCGAAGACACCAGCCGGCGGTCGCGGAAGAGGTAAGTGTCGACGCGATAGCGGTCGATCGGCGCGTTGGCGGGTAAGCGCACGACAGCGCGAAACAGTCCGCCGGGATAGCGCGTGATGGCGGCCGCGCGCGTCGGCGTAGTGACGCCGACATGCTCCTGATAGAGAAGCTGCGCGCGGCGCAGGCGCACAAGCGCGGCGCGGTAGGCGGCAGGATCGCCGTAGCGCACCGTGCTTCCCAAGCGGGCCGACGCGGCCGGATCGAGCTGATACTGCCGAATCAATGCCGGCGGGACGATGCGATCGAGCCGGCGCGTGCTCATCATGGCGAAGAAAGTCGGCGCCTCGACGAAACGCACCGGGTTGCCGTTGACCCAAAGCCCGAACACGCGCCGCTTGCGCATCACCACCGCCGGCTCGTCGGGGCCACGGACGACGACTACGATGTCGCCGCGTCCGCGCCGGTCGGGGTTGAAGCCGAACACGGTGATCGACGAACCGCGGTAATCGGAGCCGACGCTGATGCTGTCCTCTGCGACGGCGGACGGCAGGGGGGCGGCGACCGCGCTTGGCTGCTGCGCATCGGCGGGCGCCGCGACGAGCAACAAAACGAGGGCGAGCGCGCCTCTCACCAGACGCCTCCGCCGAAAACGTAGGTCTCCTGCGGCGGGATTACCACGTCCCACAGAAACTTGGCGCTGGCGACAATGAGGATAAGGCCGAGCAGAGCGCGGATCTGCTCGTTGCGCAGCCGCGCGCCCAGCCTCGCGCCCAATTGCGCGCCAACGACGCCTCCCAGCATCAGCAGCGCCGCCAGCACCAGATCGACGGTGTGGGTCACCCGCGACTGGACGACGACCAGCACCGAAGTGACTACCAGCATCTGAAACAACGAGGTTCCGACAACGACGTTAGTCGGCATACGCAAAAGATAGATCATCGCCGGGATAAGGATGAAGCCGCCGCCAACCCCCATGATCGCCGCCAGCGCGCCGATGCCGAAGCCGAGCACCAATGGTGGGATGACGCTGATATAGAGTCCCGAACGCGGGAACAGCATGCGAAACGGCAGCGTGTGCGCGATCGTGCGGGCGGGGCGGCGCAGGATGGAGACGCCCTTTGTAGCGCGCCCGCGCAAGACTGCGAGGCTCTCCATCAGCATGAGCGAGCCTACCCCTGCCAGCAGCACCAGGTAGAGCAGCGAAATAACCAGGTCGAGGTGTCCGAGGCCGAGCAGCCGCTCAAATAGCCATACGCCGGAAGAAAGGCCGAGAATGCCGCCAATGGACAGCAACATCCCCATGCGCCAATCGACACTCTTGCGCCGCGTCTGGGTCATGATGCCAGAGAACGAGGTGGCCGCGATCTGGCCCGCTCCCGTCGCCACCGCCACCGGCGCGGGCACGCCCATGAAGATGAGCGCGGGGGTCATAATAAAGCCCCCGCCAACGCCGACGAGCCCAGACACAAAGCCGACGCTGCCGCTGACCAAAAGGACGAGCAACACGTTCACCGTCATTTCGGCGATCGGCAGGTAGATCAAATGCTTCGCTCTGATTTGGCGGGCGCCGCCTCTGCGCTTTTATGGGCGCCGCGGCGTCCAAGGGCAATCGCCAAAGCGAGGACCTCGCTTAAGTTCCCGAGCGTGCGGCGGGACGCTGTGTAAACTCGCCGTTAGCCACTGCGCTTGCGGCCCGCGGACGGAACGCCTGCGCCCGCGCCCGCGCCTGTTCCACCTGAGTGGCGGGCAATTGGGTTTCCAGCGCCGTGGCGCGGGCGTTGGCGTCGTTGTCGCCTTGGCGTGCTGCGACCAGGAACCAGAACAAGGCTTCCGAAGGACTGGCGTTTACGCCCCGCCCCTGTTGATAAAGGATGCCCAGATTGTACTGGCTGTCAGCGACGCCAAGCTCGGCGGCCTGGCGGAACCAGCGGAACGCAGCGGCTTCGTCCAAGGGAGCGCCTTCGCCGCGGGCGAAATACACGCCAAGATCGTGCATTGCGCGGCGATTGCCGCCGCCGGCGGCGCGCTCGGTCCACTGGCGCGCCACGGCCAGGTCCGCGCCAACACCCTCGCCGCGTTCATAGAGCTTGGCGAGGCGATATTGCGCCATCGCCAAGCCGCGGTCGGCGGCGCGTCGCAACAGCGTCACGCCTTCCTGCGCGCGCCCTTCGCCAAGCCGTTGCAGAGCGAGTTCATATTGCGCGGTCACGTCGCCTGACTGCGCAGCCTGCTCCAGAGACACACTGCGCGGGGTGAGGGGCCCCGCCACGATTGGGGCGGATTCGACATCGGCGGCGGCGATCCCGGCTACCCCCGGTGCGGCGGCGAATGGATCGGGCGGCGGCGCCTCGGCCGGCGTTTCGGGCCGGCCGGCGGCGCTTGCCGGCGTTGGCGCAAGTTCACGCGCGCCAGCAAGGTTTGCGTTCTGATTGTTGGCATACCAGACGCCGAGCGCCGCAAGCGCGGCAATCGCGCTGGCCGCGCCCCAAAGCACAATACGGCTGGAGCCGCGCAGACTAAGACGCGGGGTGGGCGCTTGCTCCGGCCGTTGCCTGGGCTGCGACTGCGCTTGAACCGCCTTGCGCGCGTTTACGAGATAGTCGTTGCGCGAAGGCGGGGTTTGCAGCGGCAATTCTGGCGGCGGCGCAGGTTCGGGATCGGCGAAGGTTGTCGCCTCCTCGGGAACCCCAAATAGCGATGCCTCTTGGCCTCGGGCCGGCGCTTCGGCGTCCTCGATCAAGAGGTCGTCATGCAAGTCGTAGCCGCCGGGCGGCGGCGGGGCGGGTTCTTGGAAGGTTGCTGGCGCCGGCTGGTCGTTGAAATAGATATCCAAGGCATCGTCATCGATGTCGGCGCTGAAATGCTCGCCATTGTGTTGCGTCGGGGTCAGCGGGCCGGCGCGCAGCGGCTGGGCGGCCTCCGCGGGCGACACATAAGGTTCGGGCTCGTGGAAATCGCTCAGATCGCTGTTGCGCCGCGCTGGTGTCGGCAACAAATCCGCACTGTTCAACTCGTTCTCGCGTCCGCTCTCGTAGCGATCGAGTTTGGAGGCCACGCTCGACACCGCCTTCTGCACCGGCGCGATCGCTTCGGCCGATTGCACCTCGACCTCCGCGAGGCGCGCCATAATCGAGCTGATCGCTTCGGATACGCGGGCGCCGGCGCGCTCCTCACTGTCGAGCATGCGCTCGCCCAGTTCGCGCGCGAGGCCCTCCTGGCGCTGGTTGAAGCGCTCGGCCATGCGCGCGACTTGCTCGCCGACATGTTCGATCGCCTGGGCGCTGCGGGTCTCGACCGCGCCGACGCGCTCCTCGAGGCGTTCGGACAAACGCCCAACCTCCAGGCCCATGCGGTCGAACGCGGCGCCGTCGCGCGCTTCAATTTCATCAAAACGCTTTTCGAGGCTCGCCGCCATGCGCGTGAGTTCTTCGCGCACCGCCGCCGCGGCGGCGTCGTCGTTGCGTGCTTCCACCGCGCGCAGGCGCTTGTCGACCGTCTCCGACATGCGCCGGATTTCCAGCGAGATCGCCTCGATCGTTTGGGTCTGGCGCCGCTCGGCCGCCGCCAGCCGCTGATTGACATCAGCGACCTGCTCGCTGAGGCCGCCGCCTTGTTGAAGCGCTGCTTGCAAGGGCGCGGCCAGCGACACGCGCGCGTCGTCGACCATCTGCGAGAGCCGATTTTCCAGGAGCGCGCGCAACGCCTCGGTCTCTTCAGCCGCGTTGTTATGCTCCACGCGTGCGTTCAGCGCGGCGACGGTCTCCTCCAGCGTGCGGATCGCGGTGTTGGCGCTGGTCTCGGTTTCAGCGATGCGGCTGGCGAGGCGCTGCACCGTTTGATCCAGGCCCTGCACCGGCGCGCCGCCCGAACGCTCGACCCCGGCGAGGCGCTGCTCAAACGCGGCGAGCGCATCAGCAACGGGATTTGCCTCGGTTTTTACCTCCAGAGTGCGAAGCCGCTCTGCGATGTCCTGCTGGGCGTGGCGCAGATCGGTGAGATCGCCGCCCCCGCCTTCCTCCACCTGCTTGACGCGTGCGGCCAAGGTCAGCTGCGCATTGCGCAAATCGGCGATGGCCGCGCCCGCGGCTTGGCGCAGGCCCGCGGTGGATTCCCTCGCGCCGGCTTCGGCGCGTTCGATGCGAGCGATAAGCGCCGCTTGCTCGGACTTCAGCTGGTCCACCGCGCCTACGCGCTTGGCGATTTCGCTCTCGAGCCGCACGACCTCTTCCAGCAGCGCCTCGCGCGTACCGCGGCTTTCTTGCGTGGTCTCAGCGCGCACATCCTGGATCGCAGTTTCCACAGCCCGGCGCGTCGAGGCCACAGCCTCGGCCAGGCGTTCGCGCATTTGTTCCTGCAGCAAGCGCAGTTCCGACACCGCATCGGCGGAGGCGTCTCCCGCCTGGCGGGCGGCTTCTTCCGCCGCGGCGCGCGCCTCTGCAAGCGTGCGGGCCATGGCGCCGTCGCGGCTCTCCAGTTCGGTAGCGAGAAAGGACGCCGCCGCTTCGGCCCGGCGCGCCACTTCTTCGGCGACCGCCACTTGCGCTTCCAGGCGCTCGCGCACGCCGAGCATGGCGTGGCGGCTTTCATTGGCCTCCTGCTCGGCGCGCTCAAGTTGCCCGCCCAGCGTGTCGCCGACGACGCGGAAATGTTCGAGCGCCTCGGAGACGCGGTCGGCGCTTTCACCGGAAACCGCTTCCGCTTCGTCGATGCGCGCGGAGAGTCCGAGCACGGAGCGATCGATGGTCGACACCGCGCGGTCGAGGCCGGTGACCGCCAGCTGCATCCGCCGTTCGATCGATTCAATACGATGCGCCAAACGCGAAGGGTCGACGCGCGCGGCGTGTGGATCGGTCACGCGCCAATCGTCGTCGCTTTCGTCGCCGTAATTGACCGCGCTCGGCAGCCGGCTCGCGCGCGGACGCAGGG
>JAKFYF010000172.1 GCA_021731005.1 Hyphomonadaceae bacterium | reverse complement strand
GGTGAGTTCGCTCCCATGCGTCTTCTGTGAGAGCGCCGCCGTTACCCCCCTCCGGCTCGCATACGCTCGCCACCTCCCCCGCAAGGGGGGGAGGGGCGCTGAACTGCGACCGTCGGCACTTTCACCTAGATTTGTCTTCAAATGCGATTGCCCTGGCCCGCAAGCGGGGGAGGCGCCAAGCGTAGCGAAGCGGAGGGGGCAAGTGCGGCCCCGCCGCAAGCGCAACTCCCTCCGGTTGGAGCGCGCGCCTCCTGGCGCGCTTTTTTTTGGTCGACGCAAGCGAGCCTGTCGGCTCGCGGGCGCGCCGGCTTTCCTCCCCCGCTTGCGGGGGAGGTGCGGAGCGTAGCGAAGCGGAGGGGGTAAGCGCGGCCCCGCCCAGACACAACTCCCTCCGGTTGGAGCGCGCGCCTCCCGGCGCGCTTTTTTTGGTCGACGCAAGCGAGCCTGTCGGCTCGCGGGCGCGCCGGGAGGCGCGCGCTCCAACCGGAGAGGCCGGCGCTCCGGAATCTATCCCCGCATTTTTCCGCCACTATCCCCGCAAAAAAACCACACCCGCCCGGCAAAAGCCGGCTTTGTACAAAAATCTATCCCACAGCGAAAAAGCCGATGGATACTCATGCCCATCTCCTGTCGGGAGGCTACGGTCGACCAATAGCCGTTCAGTTCAGGAGACGCGGTTTGAACGCGATGGCTTCGGTGAGCAAAGGAAACCGAAGATCCGGGCGGGAAATTGGTTTCCGTCCGCGCGTCGACCGGGAACGCGGACAAGGCGCTAAACGCGCACCGGAACCCCAGCGTCGCGGGGATCGGTCGGGCGAGAGACCTGGCCGGTCGCGAGCGAGGCGAATGGCGAGTGGCGAACGGCGAAATGCCATTCCCGCGCCAATCGCTCTCTCTTGTACAAAGCGAAACGCGTGGGCGACAGCGACCCCAGTCGCTACTCGCCATTCGCCATTCGCCCAGCCCGTCTCATCAGCGCATGGCCCTCCGGGCGCGGCTCGAACGCCTCGCGTCCGCGCCGGTTGTACAAGACAGACCGCGCGGGGCGCGCTTGGCGCCGCTACCGGACTAAACCTTTGAGCTCACGCGTCTCGCGCGCCCCGCTCTCCCAACTTCGCGTTGGGCCAAGGAATAAAGCGAACCCGGAAACGCCGATGCGTTGTCCGGGGATTGGCGCGCGCTGGGCCGGCGTGGGCGCCGGCGCTCCGGGCCCTCAGAAGTTTTCCCGGAGCCAGGTCCAGGCGCCGGCGGCGCTGTTGCGCATCGTCCGCGCGGCCTCGGCCAGCGAGGGTTGGTAGGTTTCTTCCACGTCCGCGAGCGTGGGCGTGTCGAGCCGCCAGCGCAACAGACCGGCGGCGGCGGAATAAGCGGGACCAACTTCGCCGTGGTCGAACCCCGAAAGGTCGATCGGCCTGCCGATACGCACTGGCATGCCAAGCGTGTCGGTGGCGAGCTCACGCACGCCGGGGATCAGCGCCCCGCCCCCGACCAGCACCGCGCGCGCCGGCGCGTTGGCGCCGGAAAACCCCGCGCGCGCCAAACGCTCGCGCGCCGCCAGCAGCATTTCGACAAGCCGCGGCGTGATCGTGTCGGCAATCACTCCGCGCAATGTTGTCGACGCTTCCAGACGTCCGTCGAGGCCGATCTTGGGCGCTTGCACCGCTTCGCGCGGATCGCAAGCGCCGCGCACGGCGCTGAAGGCGAGCTTAACCCGCTCGGCGGCAGCGTAAGTGGTTTCGAGTTTGCCAGCCAGATCGCGCGTCAGGCGCACACCGCCTGCGGCGACGGTCTCGGCATGGACCAGGCCTTCGCCGGCGAACGCCGCAAGCCCGATCGACCCCGCGCCAATGTCCACCAGCAGCGCCCCGCCAGCGCGCTCCTCGTGCGACATCACGGCAAGCGCCGCCGCGCGCGGGGCGGCGACAATGTCTTCCACTTCCGCGCCAGCCCAGCGGATGCATGCCCGCAGCGCTTCGATGGCGTCGGTGGGCGCGGTGACCACGCAGGCCTCGATCGTGAGCATGCGCCCAGCCATACCCACCGGGTCGGCGACCGCTTCGCCGCCGTCGAGCGTGTAGCGCAACGGTTCGACATGCAGCACCGTGAGCTGTGGCGCCCCGCCAGCATGCATGGCCGCGTCGATGGCGGTGTCGAGGTCGCGCGTCGCGACCGCCCTGCCGCGCACGCGCACGCCTGCGCGCACGATGCGTGCATGAATGCCCGGGCCGGAATAGCAGGCGGTGACGCGCTTGATCGGCGCCGCAGCCATCGCGGCGGCCTCCTCGATCGCTACGCGGATCGCACGCGCGCAGGCGTCGAAATCGGCTGGCTTGCCGGAAGCGATGCAAGGCGCGGTCTGCACCCCCACGCCCAGGACGCGCAGCGGCCGGTCCGGGTGCAGGTCCAGCACCGGATCGCGGCGCGCGGCCAGACACACGGTCTTGGACACCCCCACGTCAAGAGCGGCCGCCAGCGGCGCCAACGCCCAAGCCGGCGCCTCCTCATCGAGCAGAAGCGGTTCGGCGCGCATGGGGCTTACGCGCCTCCAATTGCTGGGCGGCGTTCGCGGGCCAAGGCGCGCACACGCACCGCAAGCCGCCCCGGCGCGCGCATATCGAGCGCATTCACTGGCCGGTCGAGCAGCGCGTGCTGCAGATGCAAGGCTTCAAGCCGTTCGAGCGCGTGGGCCGCGCCCTCTTGCGGCAGCGCAATGATGGTGCCCGACTTGAGTTCGACGTTCCAGCGGCGCTCGCCCACCCGAACCAGCGCGCGCAGGCGCTCGCGCAGCTGCGGCAGGTCTTCAAGCGTGATGAGCAATTGCTCGGCGGCGGGTCCCGCGCCTGGTCCGATCACCAGCGGCAGGTCGGCGTGATCGGCGGCGCGCTCGGCAAGCAGGCGCTCGCCGTTGTAGTCGATGACGGAAACCTCCCCGTCTTCCTGCCAACGCGCATAGGCCTGGCGGCGTTCAACATCGATTTCGAGCTTGGTCGGCCACAATCTGCGCACCCGCGCGGCAGCCACCCAATCGAGGCTCTCCACGCGCGCCCTCACTTCGGCTGGATCGAGCGAAAGGATCGAGCGGCGGCCCTCGGGAACGACAATCTCGCGCACTTCCTGGGCGCGCACGTCGCTGACCCCGGTTACCTCGATCTCACCGATGGCAAAACCCACGCCGGCCGCAGTCGCATCGGCGGTGCGCGAGAAGGCTTCGCGCGCATCGAACAAGGACGAGCCAAGCCACGCAGCGCCCGCGATGGCGGTCCCGCACAGCAGAACCGCGCCGGCTAGCGCAAGCGCGAGCGAGCGGCCAGTGACCTGCACGTCGCTTCCGCCCAGGCCGCCCGAGAGCTTGATGCGCGCCAGCCGGGGCATGGCGCCGCTCACCGGCGCACGCGAATTGCGCCGCGGAGGCTCGCCCCCGCTCCTCGGTCTACGCGCCCTTACCGCGGCCATGATGCGTCCTCCAAAATCCAGGCCACCAGGGCGTCATAGGACATCCCAACATGGGCTGCTTGTTCAGGCACGAGCGACGTTGGCGTCATGCCGGGTTGGGTGTTCACTTCCAGCAGCGCGATGCGGTCTCGCTTGGGGTCGTAGCGGAAATCAGCGCGCGTCACGCCGCGGCAGCCGAGCGCGGTGTGGGCGGCCGCAGCCGCGCGCATCAGCTTTTCAGTTATGGCTTGGGGAATTTCAGCCGGCACCACGTGGCGCGAGCCGCCTTCAGCGTACTTGGCGTCGAAATCATACCAGTCGCCGTCGCTGGTGATGAAAATCTCGGTCACCGCCAGCGCCCCGCGTCCGTGCATGACAGCGACCGTCAGCTCCTTGCCGTCGATAAATTCCTCGACCAGCACTTCTTCGCCGAAGGTCCAATCCGGATCGAGCAATTGTTCGGGTGGACGGTTGGCGCCTTCGCGCACAATGAACACGCCCACCGACGATCCCTGCGCGTTGGGCTTCACCACGTAAGGCGCAGGCATCGGGTGCGCTCTGGCGGCCTCCAGACGCTGCATCAGTTTGCCATTGGCGAGGGGAAGGCCCGCTTGCGCGAAGATCGCCTTGGACTTGTCCTTGTCCATGGCCAGCGCCGAGGCGAGCACGCCGGAATGGGTGTAAGCGAGCTTGAGATAGTCCAGCACGCCTTGCACGCGCCCGTCTTCGCCCCACTCACCATGCAACGCGTTGAAAACCGCGTCGACGCGCGCGGCGCGCAATCGCTCGATCCAGTCGGGATCTTGCGGATCGATCTTGCAGACCTCGTGACCGAGACGGCCCAGCGCGGCCGCGCAGCCCGCGCCGGAGCTCAAGCTCACGGAACGCTCGGGGCTCAATCCGCCCAACAGAACCGCAACACGCGCCATTCGCGCCCCGACCATGAAAAACGCCGACCCAAACGCTGCTGAGGCAAGCGCGTTTTCGACGCTTGCTCAAGCTCTGACAATGAAACCCGTTGAGGTTAAGGCAAGGTTGGGATGCAGTCGTTTGTGGATTGATTTTTATGGTGAATTTGCGTTCTTGGTAAATGCAGTGCGAACGCGGACGAGTTGTCCACAAGCTCTCACGCTCCGCCCCATATCAACAGCCTTCTTGAACACGCTGGGCAAGGCTGACGCGTCGCCCCACCATCCTTCGCCGCTTGGGGAGACGTTGGCTGCATAGACATCAAGACTAAGCGCAAAATGCGTAAACACGTGACGAACCTCGCCGACCTTGCGCCACGCCCCCTCGCCCGGCGCCAGCGCCAACGCTTCCCGCTTGCCCCAAGTCTGGGCGCGCCATGTGGTGCTCGGCAATGCGGCCATGCCCGCGAGCAAGCCGCGTTCGGGGCGGCGCACCAGCCAGAGCTTGCCACGCTTCTGTACTAGGAACGCGGCCCCAAAACGCTGTGGGCGCTGCGGCTTTGGCGTCCGGCGCGGAAACCGCTCGGGGTCGCCGGCGGCCTCGGCGGCGCAATTCTTTCGCCACGGGCACTCGCCGCACTTCGGCGCGCGCGGCGTGCACACGATTGCGCCAAGATCCATCAGCGCCTCGGCCCAGTCGCCGGGCCGCTCGTCGTTAACCAAAGCGCTGGCGAGCTTGCGCAGCTCAGGCTTGGCGGTGGGGAGCGGCGTTTGCGTCGCGTGGAGGCGCGCCATCACGCGCTCGACATTGCCGTCAACGACGTTTGTCGGCAGCCCATGAGCGATGGCAGCGATAGCGGCGGCGGAATAGATTCCAACGCCCGGCAATGCCCGCCAGCCCGCCTCGGTTTCAGGGAAGCCAGCGCCCGCCAGGATTTGCGCCGCCGCATGCAGATTTCTGGCGCGCGCATAATAGCCGAGCCCCGCCCAGGCCGCTAGCACCTCTTCGCGGGGCGCCGCCGCCAAGGCCGAAACGTTGGGCCAGCGCTCCACGAACTCCCGGTAATAGGGAATGACGGCCGCCACGCCGGTTTGTTGCAGCATGACTTCGGAGAGCCAGGTCCGGTACGGATCGCGCCGCGCCCGTTCGGCTCGCCACGGCAGCGCGCGGGCGTTGCGTTCGTACCAGGAAAGCAATGATTTCCGAAGCTTATCCCGAGTCGCGGGGGCGATATTCACAGGCTGGGTGCGGGTTTCGGCAGGCCTCGGCATGTCGCGTCTTTACTCTTTCTTCATGGATTCCCGATTCGCTACCACGCCCATGTCTCTTCGCGAGAAATTTCACCCGCGGCGTCCGCCGCCGGCGGCCGACGGCGCTGAGGCCAAGGCGGCGCAAGCGCTGATGGGCCGACGCGGCCGCACCCGCTGGGCGCCCCCGCCCGCCGCCGCCAAGGCGGTGGCGAGCGTGCTCAAGCCGCTGCTGCGCGACACCGGGCTTGGCCTGAACGAGTTGAAACGGCGCTGGGCCGACATCGCCGGACAGAGCTTTGCGCGCGCTGCGCCGGAAAAACTCAGCGCCGGAATTCTAACCCTAAAGGCGCCCAGCGCATTGGCGCCTTTCCTCCAGCAGCAGACCCCCCTGTTGCTGGAGCGCCTCCGGCTCGCCGGGGCGAAGGTTAAGAGCGTTCGCATCGAGCAGCGCACTGCCGCGCCGGCGGCTCCAAATGTCCGCCCAGTCAGGGAGGCGCTGACCCCTGAGCAGGAAACCGCTCTGGCGCAGGCGCTTGACCCGGTGGGCGACCCCGGCCTCAAATCGGCGCTGATGCGGCTGGGACGCGCCGTCGGACGGGGCTGAACAGAAGCGGAGTTTCCTCCGCGCCGAAAAAACCCTATGCCTCCGGCCGCATCTTGGAGGTTTGCCATGTTCGCCATTGGGCGCAGGAAGTTGGTTTGGGGCGCGGGCGCCTTGGCTCTGGCGGGCGCGGCTGGCGCATGCGGCGAGTCCAACGGCAGTTCAAACGATACCGCGCAAGCGACAGGCGACGACATGGTCATCGGCCGCGCCAACGCGCCGATCACGCTGCTCGAATACGGCTCGGCCATGTGCAGCCATTGCCGCGAGTTCGAGGAGGCCAATTGGGAAACGCTCAAGGGCGAGTTCATCGACACCGGTAAGGTGCATTTTATTTTCCGTGAGGCGCTGGCGCCAGTTTCGCCCGACGGCAGCGGCACGATCGAGTCGATCACGCTCGCCATGTACCAGGTCGCGCGCTGCAACAACGCGACGCCGGAGCAATATTTCACGCGCCTCGGCGTTTTCTTCGAACAGCAGCCCGCCATTTTCCAGGCGGGCACCATGGCCAATGTGCGCGCCAAGCTGATCGAGATCGGAACCGCGGCGAACCTGTCGGAACCGCAGATCATGGCCTGCATTTCCGACCCCGCCGGCGCGCAGCGCATTCAGCGGCTGAGCGACGCCTTCCAGCGCGACGGGACCGCGGCCGGCATTTCGCTTGGCACGCCGATGTTTTTCCTCGACGGCCGGCATGTCGACACCAATTCCATCATGACGCCCGAGACGCTGCGCAGCGTGCTTGACGCGGCCATCGCCGCCAAGAGCTAAGCGGCAAGGCGGGCTCTTTGCACATCACCGAGCTTCGCCTTGCCGGGTTCAAGAGTTTTGTCGATCCCGCGCGCGCCCCGATTGAGCCGGGGTTAACCGGTGTTGTCGGACCGAACGGCTGCGGCAAATCCAATCTGCTTGAAGCGGTGCGCTGGGTGATGGGCGCCACCAGCGCCAAAGCCATGCGCGCAACCGACATGGACGAGGTGATCTTCTCGGGCAATGCGGGGCGGCCCTCGCGCGAGCACGCCGAAGTCACCTTGGCGCTCGCCGAGGCAGCTGGGCGCGCGCCCGCGCCTTTCCACAAGGAAGACGCGCTCGAAGTGACGCGCCGTATCCGCCGCGGTCTCGGCTCGACTTATCGCATCAACGGCAAGGAAGTGCGCGCCAAAGACGTGCAGCTCCTGTTCGCCGACGCCGCCACCGGCGCCAACTCGCCCGCGCTGGTGCGGCAGGGGCAGATC
>JAKFYF010000216.1 GCA_021731005.1 Hyphomonadaceae bacterium | reverse complement strand
CCTCGGCTCGGTCGAGTTCGCCAAGCGCGTCATGGAAGGCGCGACCGCGATTTCCGCGCCTTCCATGACGCGCTTGGCGAACTCGACCGAGCCGAGGTGGGCAAAGCCCGCCGGCAACGGCGCCCAGCAGAACATCGAGGCCGAAGGCTTCGGCACATCCCAGCCCGCCTTGGCGAAGCTTTCGACCAGCACGTCGCGGCGGTTCTTGTAGATGGCGCGCATTTCGGCCACGCATTCCTGCGGGCCGTTGAGTGCGGCGGCGGCCGCGACCTGGATCGGCGTGTAGGCGCCGTAATCGAGATAGGATTTCACCCGCGCGAGCGCTGCGATCAGCCGCTCGTTGCCGAGCGCGAAGCCGACGCGAAAGCCCGCCATGGCGTAGGTTTTCGACAGCGTGTTGACCTCGACCGCCACATCGGTGGCGCCCTCCACCTGCAGCACCGAGGGCGGGGGATCGTTCTCGAAATAGATCTCCGAATAGGCCATGTCGGAGAGCAGGAACATCTCGTGCTTCTTCGCCAGCGCGACCGCTTCCTTGTAGAAATCGAGCCCCACCGTCTGCGCGGTCGGGTTGGCGGGATAGCACGTCACCATCGCGATCGGCTTCGGTACCGAATGGCGCACCGCGCGATCGATGCCGGCGAGATATTGCTCTGGTGAATTGGCTTCCACCGAACGGATGACGCCGCCGGCCATAATGAAGCCGAAAGCGTGGATGGGGTAGGAGGGATTGGGGCTGACGATCACGTCGCCGGGCGCGGTGATGGCTTGGGCGAGATTGGCGAAGCCTTCCTTGGACCCGAGCGTGGAGACGATCTGGGTGTCGGGGTTGAGCTTCACACCGAAGCGACGCTCGTAATAGCCGGCCATCGCCTTGCGCAGGCCAGGTATGCCGCGCGAAGCCGAGTAACGGTTGGTGCGCGGTTTGGCTGCGGTCTCAGCCAGTTTCTCAACGATGTGAGCGGGCACGGGCAAGTCAGGATTGCCCATGCCGAAATCGATAATGTCCACGCCCTTGGCGCGCAGCCGCGCCTTGAGCGTGTTGACCTCCTCGAACACGTAAGGAGGAAGCCGCTTGATCTTGTGGAAATCGGTGTCCATCGCGGCGCCAGGATACACGCGGGCTTAAGCGTAGCAACACAAAGGGTGGGTTCGCTTGCGTCGCAACGTTCGCGTCCCGTATCAATCATCCACCCATCCCGGGGCGCTGCGGTACGCGGCGAGCCGGGGTCCATAGGATGGGTGATCTTCCATTTGGACAAGAGGCGCGTGTGCAGGTTCCCTCCAACTGGTCCGAACTTGTCGCCCGTTGCGGCACGCCGCTGGTGCTTTGCGATGTCGCGTTCGTCCGCGCGCAGTGCCGGCGTTTGCGCGCGGCGTTCGATTTCTGCGATCTCTTCTATTCGGTGAAGGCCAATTACAGCCCCGCGCTGGTGCGCGTGATGGTGAGCGAGGGACTAGGCGTCGACGCTGTCAGCCCGAATGAAGTGGAGTTGGCGCTGCGCTGCGGCGCCGCTCCCGAGAGGATCGTCTACGTCGAAAACAACATGAGCGACGCTGAAATGGCGTTCGCGGTTGAACGCGGCGTGCGCTTGGTCGTGGGGTCGTTGTCGCGCCTGAAGAAGTACGCCGCCCGTTGTCCTGGCGCGCGTGTTGGCGTGCGCATCAACGCCGATGTCGGCGGCGCCCACCACGCGCGCGCCTTTACGGCGGGGCCGCAATCCAAGTTCGGCATTCACTTCACACAGATTCCGGAGGCGCTGGCGATCGCGGCCGCGGCGCAGGTAGGCATCGATCTGGTGCAGCAGCACATCGGTTCGGGCTGGCTGGACGAAGCGATCTTCGCTGAAGCGGCTGACATCATCCTGCGCCAGGCGGCGCGGTTTCCCGATCTCGAGACCGTGGATTTCGGCGGCGGCTTCGGCGTGGCGTACAAGGACGGCGATCACCCCCTCGACATCGAACGCATGGGCGCTTCGCTCCGGGCGCGGGTGGCGGCGTTCCAGGTCGAGCTTGGCCGCGAGTTCAAATTCGCGCTGGAGCCCGGGCGCTTTCTGGCGGCGGAGAGCACGGCCCTGTTGGCGACGGTGCAGGACAAGAAGATCGGCGTCGACGGGCGCACATTCTTGGGGCTCGATACCGGCTTCAACCATTTGATGCGCCCGGCGCTCTACAACAGCCCGCACGAAATTCGGAACCTCTCCCGCCCCGACGCCCAGCTCGCCGTCTACGACATCTGCGGCAACATCTGCGAAAGCACCGACTTCTTCGCCCGCGCTCGGGAAATCCCCGTCGCGGAGGAGGGCGACGTGCTCGCCATCATGAATTACGGCGCCTACGGGGCGGCCATGGGCAGCGCCTACAATCTGCGCGCGCCGGCGGCGGAGGTGTTCGTGGACGGGGATATCCAGGTCCTTACCCGCCGCCGCGCCAGCCTGGAGGATCTGCTGGCGACCTTCATCGGTTAACGGCGGGGCGCGGGCGCCGGGCTCTTCACCGTTCGCTTGCCGGCCATGGCGAATGTGCATCTAATTGGTTGGCAACGCGCATCTAGAAAGCAAGCAGGGGCGCCAAGACCCCAAGGCTATGGAGAAAAAAGATGGAAGGCGGCGAAGGCTTCTGGGTCGTTATGATCGTTCTGGTTGTGTTTGGCTCGATCGCAGCGATCATTCTGGCGCCGATCTGGCTCAAGGAACAGACCAAGCGCTCGGCCCACTCACTCATTTCTAAGGCATTGGAAAGCGGGCAGAATATTGACCCGGCCCTGATGCAAAAGCTCACTGAATCGATTGAGTCGCCGCGCCGGACACCGCGGAAAACGCTGGGCAGCGCGGTTGTGCTGCTGGCGCTTTCTGGTGGCTTCATCGGGGCGAGCCTGCTGGATGACGGCTTGCTCAATTCCAGCGACGACATGGCTTACCCGGCCCTGATCCTGGGTGTCTTGGGCGCGGCCTTCCTAATTCTCTCAATTTTCGATTATGTGAACAAGAAGGAGGCGTGAGTGGTTCGTGGCCGCGCGGGGGGTACTCAATCTGGTCCAGGCCAGCGAAGCCGCCCTCATCATCGCGGCGCAGGCCAAGGACCAGGCCGCCTTCGGCGAATTGGTTAAACGCCGCCAAGGATGGGCCCGGGCACTGCTGAGAAGAATGTGCGCCGGCAACGCGGCGGAAGCGGACGATCTGGCCCAGGATGCGTTCATGAAGGCCTGGGACCGGATGGGTGATTTGGAGACGCCGGCGGCTTTCGCCGGCTGGTTCAGGAGGATCGCAGTGACGACATTCCTGATGGCCAAGCGGCGCCAAAAGGCGATCTTCGAGGAGATCGACGACGCCTCGCCAATCGCCGCCGAGGATTCGAGCCCCGAATCCGCCGCGGGCGCCAAGATTGACCTGGAACGGGCGCTGGCACGGCTTTCAGATGCGGAAAGGCTCTGCGTGACCTTGAATCATGGCGAAGGGATGAGTCATTCCGAGATTGTGGAAACCACGGGACTTCCTTTGGGGACTGTCAAATCCCACGTATTGCGTGGTACAGAGAAACTTCGCCGTTTGTTGGAGGCGGCCTGATGAACGATTTTAACGCCTTCCTGACCCGGTCCTTCGCCGAGGCTGAACAGCCCGCCGATTGCGGCTTCTCCGCGCGCGTCGGCGCTGCCGTGGCGCGCCGGGAAAAAGCCGCGCGCGTACGCTCGGCCATCCAACTTGTGGGTGTAAGCGTTGGCTTGGCCGTGGCCGGCTACACGCTGCTGGGCTTTGTGTTTGGCCCCGGCCAGGAGTTTTTGGCCAATACTGGACTGGAGGCCGCGCGCGCCGTGGGCGAGTTCGACCGCAGCGCGCCCCAGGTGGCGGCCCAGGCCGACCAGGCCGCCGCCGGCCTGATCCAATCCCTTGGCCTCGGTCTCACGCAGATATTGCTGATCGGCGGCGCGCTGCTTGGCGGGGCGGTCGCGTATCGCTCCGCGCAGGACTAAGAAGCCCGTCCCAACCAGGCGATCACGCTGGGTGCGCCGGATTGCTGCTGCTAGAGAACGCTACCCATGTCGCAGCACACAGAAATCCGCCGCGTCACCGCGCCTGACATCACTGCCCGCAAGGGCAAGGCGCCGGTGGTGTGCCTGACCGCCTATACCGCGCCGGTCGCGAAAATCCTCGATCCGCACTGCGATCTGCTGCTGGTGGGCGATTCTGTCGGCATGGTGGTGCATGGGCTTCCCAACACCGTGGGTGTCACGCTGGAGATGATGATCCTGCATGGCCAGGCGGTCATGCGCGGCGCCCAGCACGCCATGGTGGTGGTGGATATGCCATTCGGCTCCTACGAGGCGAGCCCGGAGATCGCTTACGCCAACGCCGCGCGCATCCTGAAGGAAACCGGCGCGCAGGCCGTGAAGGTCGAATCCGGGCCTTCGATCGCCGCCACCATCGCATTCCTTGTTGAGCGCGGCATCCCGGTCATGGGTCATGTCGGCCTGCGTCCCCAGGCGGTGAATGTGGACGGGAAGTTCCGCGCCAAGGGCAGGTCGAGCGAGGAGCGCGCCAAGGTGCTGGCTGAGGCCCGCGCCGCCGATGCCGCCGGGGCGTTCGCCATTGTCGTGGAGGGAGTGGATGAAACCCTGGCGCCGGAGATCTCCGCTGCGGTCTCCGCGCCCACCATCGGGATCGGGGCTTCGGCCCAGTGCGACGGCCAGATCCTTGTAACCGATGATCTTTTGGGGCTTTTTGAATGGACCCCCAAATTTGTCCGCCGCTACGCCGACCTCAAGGGGGTTATCGACAAGGCGGCTGCGGCATATGCAGCCGATGTGCGGGCCCGCCGTTTTCCCGCCGCAGCTGAAACCTATGCAATGGCCGCTGCGCGTAAGCCGCAGCCGCGCGTTGCCCGGGGCGACAAGCGCGGCTAGCTTGCCGGCGATTTTGGGGGCAGGCGCCGCGTCTTGCGGTGTCACGGGCAATTTCCGCAGGAACCAGCGTGACCAACGAAACCGACAGCTTTGTCCAAGAAGTAGACGAAAGCCTGCGCCAGGACCGCATGCTTACCCTGGTCAAGCGCTATGGGCCGATGCTGCTCGGCGCGTTCGCGCTGATGCTCGCCGCGATGGCGGGGTGGCAATATTGGCGCGCCAGCGAGGCGCGCGCGGCCGCCGCGCAGGGGCAGGCCTATGCGGCCGCGCAGCAATTGGCGGGAGCAGGCACGCTCGACGCCGCCAAGGCCGAGTTCGCGCGCCTCTCGCAAACCGGGCCGTCCGTGTATCGCACCATGGCCAAGCTCGAACACGCCGCTATTCTCGAACTCGATGGCGATCTTGAAGGTGCTGTCCGCGAGTTCGACGAAGCGGCGGCCGCTGCGCGCGATCCCATTCTGCGCGAGACGGCGCAATTACGTGCCGCATACATCGTCGCCGACATCCAGGATTTCGCGGCGCTGCAAACGCGGCTGCTGCCGCTCACGCAGTCGGGCTCCAGGCTTTCGTTTCTCGCCCGCGAGCTGCTTGGGGTTGAGGCGTGGGAGGCGGGCGATCTTGTTGTCGCGCGCCGCGAGTTGCAGGGGCTGACGCTGGCTCTCGATGCGCCGGAAACCGTGCGCCAGCGTGCGCAGCTCGCACTCTCTGTCATCGGCCCAGCGCCGGAAACACCAGCGGAAGGCGCAAACCCCGCGCCCGCGCCGTCCGAAGGAGAAAGCAAATGAGTCGTCTGGGTTCGGTTGCGGCGCTGGCGGCGGCCGCTCTTGTTTCGGCCTGCTCCACAATGAGCAGGGTCGGCGATGCGGTGTGGCCGTTCAACGATGGCGGCGGTGAAGCCGCCGCCGCCACGGCGCCGGAAGACGGGCGCGTTTCGGTATTGGCGACCGAGCAGCAATTGACCGTGGATCCCGCGCTGGCGGGCCAGCCGATCGTCTCTCCGCCTCCGGTCGCACTTACCGAATGGCCCCAGCCGGGCGGAACCGCCGACAACACGCCCCCCCATGCGGCGGGCGCTGCCGTGCTTGAGCGCGCCTGGCGCGCTGATCTGGGCGAGGGGACCAACGACCGCGTGCAGATCGCGGCGCCGCCGGTGATCGCCGACGGCGTGTTGTACTTTCTTGACGCCAACCATCGCGTCCATGCGGTGAGCGCGCGCGACGGCGATCGCATCTGGTCCGAGGCGCTGCGTTCGAGCAGCGGGCGCGACCGCGCCGCGCGCGGCGGCGGCGTCGCTGTCGCCGGCGGACGCGTATTCGTGACTACCGGTTTCGGCTTCATGGCCGCGCTCGATGCGGCGAGCGGCGCCGAGGCGTGGCGCGCGGAGGGCGGCGCGCCGTTCCAGTCCGCGCCCACGGTGGCCGGCACGCGCGTCTACGCCACAACCAACGACAGTGAATTGATGGCGGTCGACGTCGGCACTGGCGAAGTGCTGTGGACGCATCAGGCAATCGCCGAGCCGGCGCGCATTCTTTCCGCCTCCAGCGTCGCTGTTGACGGTGAAACCGTGGTGGCGCCGTTCGCCTCGGGCGAAGTGACCGCGCTGCTGGCCGCCAACGGGCGCCGTTTGTGGACCGACTCGCTCTCGCGCTCGGGGAGGCTCACCTCGCTTTCAGCGATCAACGACATCGCCGGCCGGCCCGCGATCGATGGCGGCGTCGCCTACGCGGCGAGCCATTCCGGCGTCATCGCCGCGATTGACGTGCGCACCGGCCAGCGTGTGTGGGCGCGCGCGTTTGCATCCACGCAGACGCCCTGGGTGTCTGGCGACGTGCTCTATGCGGTCAGCGTTGACGGCGCCCTCGCAGCGTTCAACCGCGCCACCGGCGGCGTGCATTGGATGACCCAGCTTCGCCGCTTCGAGAACGAGCGCGAGCGCAAGGGACGAGTCGCTTGGGTCGGACCGATCATGATGGGCGGGAGATTAGTGCTGGCCAATTCCGTGGGCGATGTGGTCGCGATCACCGCGGAAACCGGGCAGATCGTGGCGCAGACCGACATCGGCCAGCCGGTTTTCATTCCGCCGATTGTCGCCAACGAGCAGATCTATCTCGTGACCGACGACGCGCGGCTCGTCGTATTGCGTTGATGTGGGGCCCATGACGATCAAGCTCGCGATCGTCGGGCGGCCCAATGTCGGCAAATCGACGCTGTTCAACCGGATCGCGGGCAAGAAGCTCGCGATCGTGGACGATACGCCGGGAGTGACGCGCGATCGGCGCGAAGCCGCCGGCAGGTTGGGCGACCTCGACTTCACGCTGATCGACACCGCCGGCTTTGAGGATCTCACCGACGCCTCGCTGGAAGCGCGCATGCGCGCGCAGACCGAGGCCGCCATCGCCGATGCCGACGTGATCTTGTTCATGGTCGATGCGCGCATCGGCGTGACGCCAGTTGATAGGACGTTCGCGGCGCTGCTCCGCCGCGCCGACAAGCCGGTCGTGCTGGTCGCCAACAAAGCCGAGGGCAGGGCGGGCGACGTTGGAATCAACGAGGCGTTCGCGCTCGGCATGGGCGAGCCGATCCCGCTCTCGGCCGAACACGGCGAAGGCATGAGCGATTTGTACGCGGCGATCGCGGCGTACTCCCCCTCCCCTCTAG
>JAKFYF010000357.1 GCA_021731005.1 Hyphomonadaceae bacterium | reverse complement strand
CGTCTGCAACTAAAATCCGCCTGAGAGGACAAACGACAATGGACGTTCGCGCCGCGGAAATTTCCGCAATACTGAAAGAGCAGATCAAGGGCTTCGGCGCCGACGCCAAGGTCACCGAGGTCGGCCGCATCCTTTCTGTCGGCGACGGCATCGCGCGCGTCTACGGCTTGGACAACGTGCAGGCCGGCGAGATGGTGGAGTTCCCCGGCGGCGTGAAGGGCATGGCGCTCAACCTCGAACGCGACAATGTCGGCGTCGTCATTTTCGGCGAAGACCGCGGCCTGAAAGAAGGCGACACGGTCAAGCGGCTGGGAGAGATCGTCGACGTGCCGGTGGGCAAAGGTCTGCTCGGCCGCGTGGTCAACCCGCTCGGCGAACCGATCGACGGCAAGGGCCCGATCAAGGCCACGGAGCGCCGCACGGTGGACGTGAAAGCCCCGGGCATCATCCCGCGCAAGTCCGTGCATGAACCGATGCAGACCGGCATCAAGGCGATCGACGCGCTGATCCCGATCGGCCGCGGCCAGCGCGAACTGATCATCGGCGACCGCCAAACCGGCAAGACCGCTGTCGCCATCGACGCCATCCTCTATCAACGCGAAGCGCACGACCGCAACGCGCCGGAGAGCGAGAAGCTCTATTGCATCTATGTCGTCATCGGCCAGAAGCGTTCGACCGTGGCGCAATTGGTCAAGACGCTCGAAGACAAAGGCGCGCTCGGTTATTCCATCATCGTCGCGGCGACCGCGTCCGAGCCCGCGCCGCTGCAATTCCTGGCGCCGTTCGCCGGCTGCGCCATGGGCGAATATTTCCGCGACAACGGCATGCACGCGCTCATCATCTATGACGATTTGTCCAAACAAGCCGTGGCCTATCGGCAGATGTCGCTGCTGCTGCGCCGCCCGCCGGGCCGCGAAGCCTATCCGGGCGATGTGTTCTATCTGCACTCGCGCTTGCTGGAGCGCGCCGCGAAACTGAACGAAGACAATGGCGGCGGCTCGCTGACGGCGCTGCCTATCATCGAGACGCAAGCCAATGACGTCTCGGCCTACATCCCAACCAACGTGATCTCGATCACGGATGGACAAATCTTCCTGGAAACCGACCTCTTCTACCAAGGCATCCGGCCCGCTTTGAACGTCGGCATCTCGGTGTCGCGCGTCGGCGGCAACGCACAGATCAAGGCGATGAAGCAGGTGGCGGGCCCGCTGAAGGGCGAATTGGCGCAATACCGCGAAATGGCGGCGTTCGCGAAGTTCGGGTCCGACCTCGATGCGGCGACGCAGCGCCTGCTCAATCGCGGCGCGCGCCTTACGGAATTGCTGAAGCAGCCGCAATTCTCGCCGAGCCCGGTCGAGGAGCAAGTGGTGCTGATCTACGCCGGCACGCGCGGCTATCTCGACAAGGTCGATGTTGGTGCGGTTGGCCGCTACGAGAAGGAATTGGTCGCCTTCCTGCGCGCCAAGAAGGCCGACTTGCTCACCGAAATCCGCACCAAACAGGAACTCGATAAAGCCGGCGTGACCGAAGGCAAGATCAAGGCGGCGCTGGAAGAGTTCGCGAAGAGTTTCTCGTGATGGCGGCCCCGCGCGCTGATCTTTCCTCCCCCGTAAACGGGGGAGGTGGCCGCGAAGCGGTCGGAGGGGGTCAGTGCGGACGCCGCCCCCTCAGTCATCGCGCCGCGCGCGCTGACAGCTCCCCCGTTCACGGGGGAGCATGAGATGCCCAGCTTAAAAGAGTTCCGAAATCGCATCGCCAGCGTGAAATCCACGCAGAAGATCACCAAGGCGATGCAGATGGTGGCGGCGGCGAAACTGAAGCGCGCGCAGAGTTCGGCCGAAGCAGCGCGCCCTTACGCCGAGCGCATGTCGCGGGTGATCGCTAATCTTGCGTCCGCGGTGTCGGGCGAAAGCGCGCCGCCCTTGCTGCGCGGCACCGGGCGCGACCAGGTGCATCTGCTCGTAGTGATGACGAGCGAGCGCGGCCTTTGCGGCGGCTTCAACACCCAGATCGTGCGGCTCGCGCGCGAGCGAATCAACGAATTGGAGCGCGCCGGCAAGACAGTGAAGATCCTCGCGGTCGGCAAGAAGGGTCGCGATCAGCTGAAGCGCCTGCACGAATCGAAAATCATCAAATATGTCGACCTTTCAGGCTTCCGGAACCTCGGCGCCGACGCCGCGCTGATCGTCGGCGACGAGGTGCGCGCGCTCTACGAGGGCGGCGAATTTGACGTGGCGAGCCTCTTCTTTTCGCGCTTCCGCTCGGTAATGAACCAGACGCCCACCGCGCTGCAGCTCATTCCCGCCCGCGCCCCCGAAGGGGTGAACCCGCCCGACCTCAAGGGTGCGGTCTACGAGTATGAGCCCAACGAAGAAGAAATTCTCGAGGCGCTGTTGCCGCGCTACTTGAACGGCCAAATCCTGCAGGCGCTCTTGGAAAACCAGGCGGGATTCTACGGCGCGCAAATGAGCGCCATGGATTCAGCGACCCGCAACGCCGGCGACCTCATCCGCAAGCTGACGCTGCGCTACAACCGCCAGCGCCAAGCCAACATCACCAAGGAACTGATCGAAATCATATCCGGCGCGGAGGCGCTGTGACAGCAATGCTAGCAATAATTGACAGCAATGCTAGCGACGGGTTAAGGTAGGCAATGGCTACGCTTACGATCCGCAACCTCGCAGACGCCACCCACCAAGCCCTCCGCGAGCGCGCCGCAAAGAAGGGGCTGAGCATGGAGGAGGAGGCCAGACAAGTGCTGGCCGAAGCGACACAGACTGCGTCCCCTGATCTGCGCCGGCGTCGCGCCATGGAAGCGGCTGAGAGCCTTCGCGCGGCCTTGCGCGCTGCAAATGGCGGGGTTCTGCCGACTGGTGTCGTTGATGAATTCATCGCCGAACGGCGGGCCGAGGCCGCGCGGGAAGAAGCCGAATACGCAGTGCGCGAACGATGAAGTTGCTCGACGCCTCCGCGCTATTAGCCTTCATCCTGGATGAGCCCGGCGCCGAAGCGGTCGACCGCGAGTTGGAGGATTGTGCGATGAGCGTGGTCAATGCCTCGGAAACTGCGGAGGTCCTGCGACGCAAGGGGGTGCCGATCGACAAGGCGATCGCCGATCTCGCCGCGATGACGCTTCCGTGGGTCACGCCAAGCATCGACACCGCCATGTGCGCCGCGCGACTTAGCGCGCATAAGGGTCTTTCGCTGGGCGATCGGTTCTGTATCGCCGAAGCGCAATTGCGCGGAGCGCCCGTGGTGACAGCCGACCGCGCTTGGGCCACCCACGCGCTCGGCGTTGCAGTGGAACTGATCCGGTGATGGAACCGCTGTCCCCGTTGTCACGAACCCGCACTCACTGAATAACGAAGTATCCGAAGGACGAAACGAAAATGACCAAGACCAATAAAGGCCGCGTGGCGCAGGTGATCGGCGCCGTCGTCGACGTCGAGTTCGACGGAACTCTCCCCGATATTTACAACGCGCTTGAAACCACAAATCGCGGCAACCGCCTGGTGCTCGAAGTGGCGACGCATTTGGGCGAGAGCACCGTGCGCACCATCGCCATGGACGCAACCGATGGCTTGGTGCGCGGCCAACAGGTCAATGATACCGGCGGCCCGATCTCGATGCCGGTCGGCGAAGAAACGCTTGGACGCATCCTCAACGTGATCGGCGAACCGGTCGACGACGGCCCGCCGGTGAAGACCTCCACGCGGCGCGCCATCCACCAATTGGCGCCCGCGTTCGTCGACCAGAAGCCGGTGCCGGAAATCCTCGCCACCGGCATCAAAGTCGTCGACCTGCTCTGTCCTTATTCCAAGGGCGGCAAGATCGGGCTGTTCGGCGGCGCCGGCGTCGGCAAGACCGTGCTGATCCAGGAGCTGATCAACAACATCGCCAAGGCCTATGGAGGCTATTCGGTGTTCGCCGGCGTGGGTGAACGTACGCGCGAGGGCAACGACCTCTATCACGAGATGATAGAATCGGGCGTCAACAAGCATGGCGGCGGACAAGGCTCGCGCTGCGCTTTGGTGTTCGGGCAGATGAACGAGCCGCCCGGCGCGCGCGCGCGCGTGGCGCTGTCGGGGCTGACCATCGCCGAGCACTTCCGCGATCAGGGCAAGGACATCCTGTTCTTCGTCGACAACGTGTTCCGCTTCACGCAAGCGGGCTCGGAAGTGTCGGCGCTGCTTGGCCGGATCCCCTCCGCGGTCGGCTATCAGCCCACGCTCGCCACTGAAATGGGCCAGATGCAGGAGCGCATCACTTCCACCACCAAAGGCTCGATCACTTCGGTGCAAGCCATCTACGTGCCCGCCGACGATTTGACCGACCCCGCGCCGGCCACCTCGTTCGCGCACCTGGACGCCACCACCGTGCTTTCGCGCGATATCGCGGCGAAGGGCATCTATCCGGCGGTCGACCCGCTCGATTCCACCTCGCGCATTCTCGACCCGAACGTCGTCGGCCAAGAACATTACGACGTCGCGCGGCGGGTCCAGGAGACCCTGCAGCGCTACAAGGCGCTTCAGGACATCATCGCGATTCTGGGCATGGATGAATTGTCAGAAGAGGACAAACTGGTGGTCGCCCGGGCGCGCAAGATCGAGCGCTTCCTATCGCAGCCATTCTTTGTTGCTCAAGCCTTCACCGGCTCGGAGGGCAAGCTGGTCGACCTCAAGGACACGGTCCGCGGCTTCAAGGGGCTGGTCGAGGGTGAATACGACCACCTGCCAGAACCTGCCTTCTACATGGTCGGCTCGATCGAGGAAGCCATCGCCAAGGCGCAACGCCTGGCGGCGGAAGCAGCCTAGTCGGCGTTGGCATGTTGACAGCCCCGGTTCGGGCGCGGTGAGATGTCGGCGTTGGCGGCTGGAGGAACAACGCCAGGGAGGGACACGTCATGTGGTTTGTTGAAAAGCTCGGGCCGAAGCCGAACGTAGCTGCGCCACGGTCGAACGGCGCGGCGAGAGCAACGCCTCAGGCTGCGGCGCCTCGGAGCGCCGCGCCTGCGCCCCAGCCAGCCCCGCACGCGGCGCCGCCCCGTTCAGCCTCGGCGCCAATGCGCGCGCCCGAGCCCGAGCCGCCGAAAAAGAAAAAAGGTTGGTTCTAGGTCTCAATGATGCAAAGCGGAAGGGCAACGGTGAAAGCTTGAGCAATCGGGAACAAGTCGCGCCTTCTTGCGCGGATCTGGCGGCGACCCTGGTCGTAGAGGGTTGTCTTCCCATGATCCGCGGAGATGTGAAGGGTCAGTCGCCAGTGCCGCCAATTCCGCTGACGCCTGAGGAACGCGCGCGGCTCAATCTCACCCCCGACGGTGTGACGACCTTCTTTCCGGCTCAAGATACCGGCGTATTCTTTGACATGGCGCGCACCAGCTTCAACGTTTGGTTCGCGGGTGGCGACATCGAGCGTGCGACCAACGCGCTCGACGCCGCTGTCAAGCGCGGATTTCCCCAGGCCAAGCAACTCGACGATGTAGCCCACAAGCGCAATTCAAAACTGCGCGCGCGGGTCTATCGTATCGAGTTGGGGAACGGACGCCTGGCGGCCATCTCCACTTCTTTCACCGACCTTGCGGACGGCAAACACAAATTTGCCGTGCGCGTGCAGGCGCAGCAACGCCCCAGCTGAAAGCAGCCATGACCGATAAACTCTCCTTCGCCCTCGTCTCGCCCGAACGCGAGCTTTTTCACGGCCAAGTCGATCATGTGGTCGTGCCAGGCTCGGAGGGCGAGTTCGGGGTCTCTCCGAACCACGCCCCAGTGATGAGCGTGATCAAACCTGGCGCGCTCAAAGTAATGAACGAAGGCGCGGTGCGGCGCATCTTCGTCAATGGCGGTTTTGCCGACGTGACGCCCGACGGGCTGACGGTGCTGGCCGAGGACGCTGTCGATCTCGCCGATATCGACCCCACCCAGCTTGATCAGGACTTGAGGAACGCCGCCGACGATGTGCGCGACGCTTCCGGAGGCGCCCAGCGCGACGCAGCGCAGCGCAAGCTGGCGCGACTCGAGGGCATAAAGGCGGCAATGACGCGCTAAGGGTCTTCGGCGCCACCCCGGTATGCCCCACCCCCAGCTCTGGCCAGCCTGGATCGGCGCGATCCTGGGCTTCGTGCTGATCGCTTGGTTGAGCTGGCTGTTGGCGCGGAATTGGGACCAAGCTCCACCCACCAGCAGATGGCGCTTCGCGATCGCACTGGGGCTGTTTGAAGCCCTCTATTGGCTCAACGTCTATGCCTGGCTGGTCGAGCCGAACATGCTGGTGGTTCGGCGCGTTGAGATCGTTAGCCAGCACTGGCGCGGCGCGCCAATCACAATCGCGGCGCTCGGCGACACCCACGTCAGCAGCCCACACGTGGACGTAGCGCGCATGGGACGCATCGTGCAGCGCGTGAACAAGCTCCACCCCGACCTCGTCGTATTGCTTGGAGATTATGCAGGCAGTCACGAACCCGAGGCGCAGCGCCGTGGCATCGAGCAATCGGAAGTGCTTGGCGGCATTGCGACCTTCGCCATGCTGCGAGCGCCCTTGGGAGTCGTGGGCGTCATCGGCAATCACGATTCATGGTACGGACGCCAGTTCGTGGCGCGCGCCATGGAAGAAGCCGGCATCGCAGCGCTGTGGAACCGCAACGTCATCATCCGCCGCGCCGGCGGCGCGTTCGCAATCGCCGGCCTTGCCGACGAAGATACTGGCGATCCGGATTTTTCGCGTGCACTGGATGGCGCCGGCGGCCTCGATACGCTCGTCATCAGCCACTCGCCCGACCCGTTTGCAGAAATGCCGACCGGCCCTGCCCTGATGCTCGCGGCGCACTCCCATTGCGGCCAAGTGACGATACCTTTCCTGGGCCGGCCGATTCTGCCCATACGGCGCAAACAATACGCATGCCATCGCGTCGACGAAAAGGGCCGCGTGATGTACGTCACCGCCGGCATCGGCACCAGCATCCTGCCGGTGCGCTTCCTCAATCCGCCTGAAATCGTGCTGGTGACGGTGCGCGGCGCGCGAGCCTCGGCATCATCGCCCAGCTCTCATACCAACGCCACGAAACGCTGACTCTTGGAAGTCCACTCCTATCCGTATTCCGGGTTCCGCCTGCGGCGGCCCCGGAATGACAGAGTTCGTGGTCCGAAGCGGTCGATGTTAAGCGTCGTTGGTATCGGTATCATTGAAGCATGAGTGCGCGCTGTCTGGAACCCTCTCGCGGAGTGTGGCGGCCAGGACCGCGGGCCTTCAGCCCGTATGCCGCAGATGTCTGCGCGACTGAACACTGACGCGGAGGCAAGCGCGCCACCCCGGAGCGCCGGCTTCCAGCCGGCATACGGTGTTTCAATTTCCCAGGCCTGTGCGGGATGAAACACCGTATGCCGGCTGGAAGCCGGCGCTCCGGGGTGGCGTTTGCTCGCGAAATGCGGGGATAGATTCACATCTATCCATGCTTCCGCCCAACAAAAACAAGCACTTCGCCAAATCTATCCGACCGCGTTCGGCCGGGCTTATGATCGCTCGTCTTCTGTAGGGAGGCGTTAGGATCCAACAGCCGAACAGCTCAGAAGACGTGGTTTG
>JAKFYF010000119.1 GCA_021731005.1 Hyphomonadaceae bacterium | reverse complement strand
GGCGCGGGAATGCACCGGAAATTTCTTCATCGACGACGTGTTGCTCTATGCGGAAGGCGAACGCAACTTCGACAAATACCGCGTCGATCCAAGCAAGGATCTGATGCCGGATTTCTTCGTGCCGGCCGACTGCGCGCTGCCGCCGGGGGTGAGCATGGGGAGGGTGGGGTAGGGATTTCTGCTCTTGGCCCAATGCGGACTCTAGGCTTGAGGCTGCAAAGATGCTGCCAGCAGACGCTTGATGCGCGGATAGATCACCCAAATGCCGATGGGCAAGTAAAACTCCAGGATGAACGTTCCGAGCGTTTTGTGAAACTCAGTTGATTTCTTGCGGTCATCAAACCGCGTGAGCGCATTCGCAGCCGCCCAAATAGAAGCGAAATAGGAAAGGTTGCCCACCAACATCGAAATCGGAACGGCTGTTGCGATCACCCTATAGGCAGGCTCGGTTGGCGCGGTGGACATCAGCATCGGGAATAGGATGAGGAAGGAGCACAGTCCCACAATCGCAAGCAAAAACAAAAACGCACGACGACCGCTGTGCCCGACGCTTTGGGCATTTCGATCTGACGCGACACGGTAAAGACTGTAGTGCCACAGCATCACGGGGGCGAGTATCGCCAGCATCGCAACTGAAAAAATCAGCGACGATGTGGCGCTTCCGAACGGGTAGATATTGATCGCGACGCCGCCACCGACAAACAGCGCCACGAATAGGATCGTGACGACTGCGGGGTGAAGCGAGAGAACGCGGTCGGTAAGTCGCATAATCATAGATTAGCTGGGGCCGCGCCGGTTGTCTCGCTTCGCTTCTGCGGGAATGGCCGTTGTCGGCGAAAATCAGACGCCGTCATTCCGGGGTATCGCGGAGCGATGAACCCGGAAGCCAGGAGCCACTTGCACTGTGCTCCACGATCCCCTGGGTTCCGGATCGCGCTTCGCGCGTCCGGAATGACGGAGCGTTCCAATGTCAAAAACCAAACGCGCCCCTAATCCTCAAACTCCGCCACCCGCACCTGCGCGCCCGGCAGAAACAGCGCCTCCAGCGGATCGTCGAAGCTCACTTGCGCCGCGTTCGCCCAAGCTTCGCTGCCAGGCCCTCGGAACACACCCGCCCGCGACAATGTCCGCTTAGGGCGCGTCGATTGTGACGATGCTGCGTGAAAGCGGCGTGTCTAGCTCCCGCAAGAGGCAGGGGACAAGCGGGACAAGGTCGGCTAGGCGGTTTGACTTGGCGTGAAGCACGATGACCGGCATTGGCAGCGACGCCGCGCTCTGCTGGAAGGCCAGGTTGCGGTCGACGCTCACGAACACGTCGAACTGCGCCGCGGCAAGCGCCAGCAACGCTCCGTTTTTCACGCCGGCCCAGCCCATCTGCTGGGCGGTTTTCACGTCGTGGGTGAGGATATGGCGCGCCAACCGCCGATCGACGCACTCGTCAAGAAAGACCTTCACGGCAAGGTTTCGAGCAAGCGGTCCTTGGCGCTTTCCAGGAACGCCAACACTTGCGCTTTCGTCACCGACGGGAAGCCGTCGAGAAAGTCGTCGATGGTTTCGCCGGCCTCGAGATAGTCGAGCAGCGTCGCCACCGGCACGCGCGTGCCGACGAATACGGCCGCGCCGCCCATGATGTCCGGATCGCGGGAAATAATCGCTTGCGCCATGGCCTTAATCCTCAAACTCCGCCACCCGCACCCGCGCGCCCGGCAAGAACAGCGCTTCCAGCGGGTCGTCGAACCCCACCTGCGCCGCATTCGCCCAGGCTTCGCTCCCCGGCCCACGAAAAACGTAAGTCACGCGCTCGTTCAGTTCCACCACCCACAATTCCGGCACGCCGGCTGCGCCGTAACGCGGCGCCTTGGTGTGGAGGTCGCGGGCGCGGCTGGTATCGGCGATCTCGACCACAAGTTGGGCTTGATCCGGCTTGGGGTAGCGCCGGCGCCGGTCAGGCCGGAACACCAAGATATCGTGTTCCAGAAAGGTCTTGTGGGCCAACACCAACGTCGCGTCTTGAATGACCTCCAAGCCTTCGGGGATGGCCCGCGTGAACCAATTGCCGATCCTGGTGCGCATCATCATGTGCGGCATGGCCTGCGGGCTCATCGGCACGATCTCGCCGTCGATCAGTTCGAATTTCTCGTCAGCGTCGAGAATGCCGGCCTCGATCATTTTCTCGACCTCAGCCAAACTGAAGCCGCGCCGGTCCAGCCCTTCCGCCGCGCGCGTGAGAAAAACGCCAGTGTCGCTCATAAGATCATCCTACCATGACGGCGCACGTGGGCCAATGGCGCCGGTAGCTATCGCGCCCGTCCCCGCTTACGCTCTGCGTTTTCAAACCCAGCGCGCGAGGTCCATTTGCTCACCGCCGTCTCCATCCACAACATGAGCCTCCTTAGCGCCGCGCTTATCGCCGTCCTGTTCGCGCTGGCCGCTCTGCATCTCTACTGGGGCGTAGGCGGGCGTTGGCCGGGGCGCGACGAGGACTCGCTGCGGCTTATGGTGGCCGGCGTGAAGCAGGGGCGCATGTACGGCTTCCTGCCCTGCGCGATGGTAGCGACGGCGTTGTCCGCGGCCGCCGCGATCGTGTATGCGCGTGGCAGCGCAATCATGGACGGTGGCTTCGCCTGGGTGGTGGTCGCCGGCTATGTGGTGCTGATTCTGGTGTTCGGCCTGCGCGGGATCGCGCCTTATGTCTCGCCCGCGTTCGAATACGCGCGCGGTACGCCCTTCTTTGAGTTGAACCGATTGTATTACGCGCCGCTGTGCCTTCTCATCGCCGCGGCGCTGGCCGCGGATTTTCCGCGCGCGGCGCTTTAGGAGGGCCCACCCATGCGCATAGGACTCCTCGCCCTCAAGCCCCCGCTTCCGCCACCATGCCGCGTTCGGCGGCTTGGCGGACCATCGCCTTTTGCAGCTTCTCGAACGCGCGTACTTCGATCTGGCGCACGCGTTCGCGCGAAACCCCGTATTCCTTGGAGAGATCCTCCAGCGTCGCCGGCTCGTCCTTCAAGCGGCGTTCGCGGATGATGTGGCGTTCGCGCTCGTTCAGGTCAGCCATAGCCGCTTGCAGCAGGCCCATGCGCTGATCGTATTCCTCGCTGTCGGCGAGCCGGGTTTCCTGGGTGCCGACGGTCTTGTCGTCGGCGAGCCAATCCATCCATTCGCTCTCGCCCTCGCCGCTCGCGCCGCCGACCGGGGCGTTCAAACTCGCATCGCCGCCGCCCGACAGGCGCCGGTTCATCGAGGTGACTTCTTCCTCGGTGACGGCAAGCTTGTGGGCGATCGACTTGACCTGATCGGGCTTCAGATCGCCTTCCTCGAGCGCGGCCATTTCGCCCTTGAGCCGGCGCAGGTTGAAGAACAATTTCTTCTGGGCGGCGGTGGTGCCCATCTTCACCAGCGACCACGAGCGCAGGATGTATTCCTGTATCGACGCGCGGATCCACCACATGGCGTAGGTGGCCAGGCGAAAGCCCTTGTCGGGATCGAATTTCTTCACCGCCTGCATCAGTCCGACATTGCCTTCGGAAATCACTTCGCCGATCGGCAGGCCGTAGCCGCGATAGCCCATGGCGATCTTGGCCACGAGCCGCAGGTGCGAGGTGACCAGCTTATGGGCGGCGCGCGTGTCGCCATGTTGCTGCCAGCTCTTGGCCAGCATGAATTCTTCTTCTTTCCCGAGCATCGGGAATTTGCGGATTTCTGAAAGATAACGCTGTAGCCCCTGCTCGGGCGACAACGCGATCGTGAGCGCCGTGGACGCCATGGATAACTTCCCCTCATCGGCCGCCGCGCGTGGACCCGAGTGTTCTTCCTACGAACAAACAACCGGGGCGGTTTCGTGGGCGCCGGGTGCTCATATAGGGGCCCTGTCAAGCCCGCGCCCGATCAGCCTCAAGACACCGGCTAGAACATAACAGGAACCAACGATTCTCGCAACCGAAATGAGTTCAACCCATGGGGCCGGACGCGCGGAACGTTTTGGCGCTTGCCGCAAGGGATTGAGAGCGGTGCTGCGGTGCTGGGGACACGGGCGCCGCCAAAAAAGACGCAGGCTTGGGGAATCCGGATTGACCGGCAACGCGCGCGCGTATGTTCACGCCCCTGACACAAACGAGCCGGCAGAAGCCGGCTTCAAGGGGCGGAGCCAGGACATGAAGAATATCAAGTCTCGTTTGATCACGACGGCCGCGGCGCTGGCGATGCTGGCGGGCGCGATGGTCGCGCCGGCCAAGGCGCAGGAACCGGCGGGTGGCCCCCAGGCCGAAGGCACATCGACACCATTTACGTGGTCGCCCAGCGCCGCAGCGAAAATCTCCAGGACGTGCCGATCGCGGCAACGGCGGTTTCCGCCGAGCGCATTTCCGATCTCTTGAGCGGGGGAGGCGACGTGCTTTCCCTTGCCGGACGCGCGCCGGGCTTGAACGTGGAATCCTCCAACGGGCGTGTGGCGCCGCGCTTCTACATTCGCGGCCTCGGCAACACCGATTTCGACCTCGCGGCTTCGCAGCCCGTTTCGGTGGTGATCGACGACGTGGTGCAGGAAAACGTCGCGCTGAAATCATTCCCGATCTTCGACGTCGAGCAGATCGAAGTGCTGCGCGGGCCGCAGGGCACGCTCTACGGGCGCAACACGCCAGCGGGCATCGTGCATTTCCGCTCGGTGCGCCCGAGCGAGGAATTCGACGCCAATGTCGCGGCGAGCTATGGCAGCTTCGGCAGCTCCGTGCTCGACGGCGCCGTCGGCGGCGCGCTGGCTGACGGCGTTTCCGCGCGCGGCTCGCTGAGCTTCCGCCGCCGCGACGATTGGGTCGACAACGCTTTCAACGGCAGCGAACTCGGCGGCTACGAAGATTTGGCTGGCCGCGTGCAAGTGCTGATCGAGCCGAACGATGCGTTCAGCGCACTGCTCAACGTGCATGGCCGCAGCTACGAGGGCACATCGACTCTGTTCCGCGCCAACGTGCTCACCACCGGCTCGAACGAGCTCAACGGCAATTTCGATCGCGATCGTGTGAGTTACAATGGCGGCGGTGGCAATGAGCAGGCGTACGACCAGCTCGGCGGCTCGGGTACGCTTAGTTTCGACCTAGGCAATGTATCTCTGACCTCTATCAGTGCCTACGAGACGCTCGATGGGCGCTCGCGCGGCGACATTGATGGCGGCGTTGCTGGCGTCGGACCAGGCATCATCCCGTTTGACTCCGATACTCAGGATTCGATCGACGATCTCAGCCAATTCACCCAGGAAATCCGCCTCGCCAGCGACGAAGGCGCGTTCAACTGGCAAGCGGGCGTGTTCTATTTCGACTCCGACCTCACCGTCAGCACGGTTGGCGTAGGATTCCCGCCGCTGGCCACGCTCAACCACACCAACACATCGTGGGCGGTGTTCGGGCAGGTGGGATACGAGGTCAACGATCGGCTGAATGTGTCCGCCGGCGTGCGCTACACCGATGACGAGAAGGATCTCCGCGGCGTGGTCACGCCAGGGCCGGTGTCGGTCAGCGTGTCCGACGAGCAAGTGAGCTGGGACCTGAGCGCGGTGTACCAGGCCAGCGACGACGTGAACCTGTATGGCCGCATTGCCAGCGGTTTCCGCGCGCCAACCATACAAGGCCGCGACGTTGCGTTCTTCAATCCGCCTTCGGTTGCGACCTCCGAGACTATCCAATCCTACGAAGCGGGCTTCAAATCCGACCTGTTCGACCGGCGCGCGCGGCTCAACGGCGCGTTGTTCTATTACACCATCGAGGATCAGCAATTTTCCGCCATCGGCGGGCTGGGTAATTTCAATCAGCTGATCAACGCCAAGGAAGGCGAAGGCTATGGATTCGAACTCGAAGGCGAACTCGCGGTCAGCGACAATCTCACGCTGACCTCGGCGTTCTCCTACAATCACACCGAGATCAAGGATCCAGCGCTAGCGATCGATCCCTGCGGCTCGGGCCAATGCACCGTGCTCGATCCTGCGGCGCCCGGTGGCAACGTCTTCATCGACGGCAATCCGTTCCCGCAGGCGCCGGAATATATCTTTGACTTCACCGCGCGCTATGAACATCCCCTCGCAAGCGGTGCTGCTTTGTTTGCAGCCACAGATTGGACCGTGCGCGGGGAGTTCAACATCTTCCTCTACGACGCGGTCGAGTACCAAACCGACATGCAATTCGAAGGCGGCCTGCGCGCCGGCTATCGCAGCGCCGACGGGCGCTGGGAAGCGGCGGTGTTCGGGCGCAACATTACCGATGAAGAAAACATCATCGGCGGCATCGATTTCAACAACAACACCGCCTTCGTGAACGAACCGCGCGTGGTTGGCGTGTCGTTGAATGCGAGTTTGAACTGAGGGGCGTCTTGGACCGCCGGCGTCCTCGCCGGCGTATTCCCGTCGATCAAGCACCGTGTGGTTGGTGGGGCGCCGGCGCGCCGGCGAGGACGCCGGCGGTCCAAGATCATTGCTTACTTCACAACCCCCGCAACGCCGCCAGCAGCGCTTCCATATCCGCCGGCATCGCGCTTTCGAAGCGCCGCGCCGCGCCGGTGATCGGGTGCACAAAGCCCAGCACGCCCGCGTGCAGCGCTTGGCGCGGAAACGCTTCAACCACCACGGCAACTTCCGCCGCATGTGCGCCTTCGGCCCTGAACGCGCGCTGTTTGCCATAGAGCGGATCGCCGATCAGCGGACAACCCAAGTGGGCCATGTGGGCGCGTATCTGATGCGTGCGGCCGGTGTGCAGGCGGCATTCGAGCAACGTGGCGGCCGCGCGCCCAGCGCTGGCGCCGGCCTGCTGGCCGAAGCTCTCAACGGTCCAGTAATCGGTGATTGCGGTTTTGCCGGCATTCGTCTCGGCATTGCGCGCCACCACGTATTTGCGCCGATCCTCGTTGGAACGCACCAGCACATTCTCGATGCGCGCGGCGCGTTCCTTCGGCGCGCCGCGCGTCACCGCGTAATAAACGCGCTCAAGATCGTGCTTGGCGAACAATTTGGCCAGCCCGTGATGTGCAGCGTCGTGCTTGGCGGCGACGACGAGGCCGGTGGTTTCCTTGTCGATACGGTGCACGATGCCGGGGCGCGCAACGCCGCCGATGCCCGAAAGGCTGTCGCCGCAATGGGCGAGCAGCGCGTTCACCAAAGTGCCGCGCATGGAACCCGGGGCAGGGTGCACGGCCATGCCTGCGGCTTTGTCGACAACGATGAGGTGTTCGTCCTCGAACGCGATAGTGAGCGGGATTGCTTCCGGCGCCGGCGCGGCGGGCTCGGGCGGCGGCAGCGTCAGTTCATAGCGCGCGCCGGCGCGCGGCTTGTCCTTGGCGTGCGTGACCGGCGCGCCATCGGCGCTGAGTTTGCCTTGCCCGATCAAACCCTGAATGCGCGCGCGCGAAAGATCGGGCCACAGCTTCGCCAGCCACGCATCCACCCGCTCGCTCGCGTCGGGCGGCGCGATGGCGGCGCGGGTTTCGCTTTCAAACATGGGGCTTTTTCTTTGAGCGCGATTTGAACTTGCGATTGGCGCGGGTGCGGCGCTGCAGATGCGGCGCAAACTCCCCCTCCCCTTGAGGGGAGGGGGTTGGGGGGTGG
>JAKFYF010000158.1:4163-7690 GCA_021731005.1 Hyphomonadaceae bacterium | reverse complement strand
CCCCTGCCCCCGCGCCTCAAGGGGAGGGGCACGCAGCCCCACCAGCCACCGCGCCAGCCCGACTTCATCCGCTACCGTCGCGCTCAGCCCCACGCGCAGATGCGCCGGCGCCCAGGTGCGCAGCCGCGCCAGCGCCAGCGCCAGCAGGTCGCCGCGCTTGGTCGGCGCCAGCGCGTGGATTTCATCGATCACCACACAGCGCAAATCTGCGAAAAACGCGCGCGCGTGCTCGGAAGCGATCAGCAGGCACACTTGCTCCGGCGTGGTGAGCAGGATGTCTGGCGGGTAGGCGCGTTGGCGTTGGCGCTTGTGCGGGGGCGTGTCGCCGGTGCGCGCCTCGATGCGAACGCTAAGCCCCATCTCTTGTACCGGCGCGTTGAGATTGCGCGCGACATCGGTGGTGAGCGCCTTCAGCGGCGAAACGTAGAGCGTATGCAAGCGATGGGGACGCCGCGCGCCCTCGCTTGCTGCGCACCGTTCAAGCTCGATCAGGCTGGGCAGGAATCCAGCCAGCGTTTTTCCAGCGCCAGTGGGGGCGATCAGCAGCGTGGATAACCCGGATTGGCCGCGGCGAACCAGTTCGATCTGGTGAGCGCGCGGGGTCCAGCCGCGCCCGGCGAACCAGGCGGAAAAACGCGGCGGCAGTGCGGGACTTTCTCCAACGTCCATGGTTGTTTCTAGCCCAGACTAACCGACGGCGCGAGCGCGCGCCTTCTGGCCGCCGCAATCGCGACTAGATTGCAACCATGCTCCGCTCACTCGCCGCCCTTCTCGCCGCCGCCGCGCTCAGCGCTTCCGCCGCCGCCGAGAACGCCCCTATTCCCAACGCGCTGGCCCAAGCGGTAGCCGCCACCCAGGCGGCGAAGGCGCCCTACGCGTTCGACCTCGATCTTGCGTTCGAGGACGCAAACTGGCGCGCCCGCTTCAACCCGCGAACCAACCCGCGCCTGCAATTGGTTGAACCCAATATCGGCACGCTCGAGAACGACGAGCGCCGCGCTTTCGAGCGTATGTCGGAAAACATGGAGGGGCCCTCCTGGTGCGCGAGCGAGGAAATGACGCGCGTGGCCGATGTGCGGCTGCTGCGCGACGATGGCGACACCGCCACCTACGCATTCCAACCCACGCGCGAGAGCATTCGCGGCGAGCAGGCTCGCGCGTATGCGCAACGCTTGCGCGGCGAGTTCGTGCTGACCAAGTCGGCGCCCGATCTTGTGCGCGTGCGCATCTACACCCCGCGCGCCTTCAGCCCGATGCCGCTGGTCAGCGTGGAGCGGATCAATATCGAGATCAGCTGCGCCGCGGCGCCAAACGGTCGTCGCTACGCGGCCGAGACGGTGAGCGAAGTGCGCGGGGCAGCGTTTGGCCAGGCATTCGAGGAACGTAGCGTGCAGCGCACGCATGGCCTGCGCCCCGCTTCATGAGCGAATCCAGTTACCGACACCTGCGGGCCGATCGCATCATCGCTACGCTGGAGAAGCTGCGCGCGCGCATTGTCGACCGCTTTCCCGAGGCGGGGCTTGCGAGCCTGTGCGGCGAGTTGGTTGGCGCGGCGCGGACACTTTCGCGCGAGGCGGCGGAACTTTCCCGCCCCTCGCTGCTGTGGCCGCTGGCGGGGTTGCTGATCTTGGGCATCGGCGCAGCGACGGTGTTCGCCACCTTCCGCTTTCTGCACATGGATGGCTTTACCGCGAGCGCGCCGGAACTGATCCAGGGGCTTGAAGCGGCGGTGAACCTCGCATTGTTGTTCGGCGGCGCGATCTGGTTTGTGCTGACGCTTGAGGAGCGCGCCAGGCGGCGGCGCGCGCTTGACGCGCTGCACCGGCTGCGCGCGCTCGCCCACGTCATCGACATGCACCAGTTGACCAAGAACCCTACCAGCATGCTCGGCGGGGCGCACACCGCCAATTCACCGCGGCGAACGATGAGCCGTTTCGAACTGATGCGGTATCTCGATTATTGCGCCGAAATGCTGGCCCTGACCGGCAAGCTCGCGGCGCTGTTCGCCGACCGCATGCGCGACGCTGTCGTGATCAACGCCGTCAACGACATCGAGGACCTCACCACCGGCCTTGGCCGCAAGATCTGGCAGAAAATCACCATCATCGGCGCGCTCGAAGAAGAGCGACCCGCAAATCTTTAATTTATGCTAAGCAATCGCCGTTATGTTTCGCCGCTTGGGGACGCGAGCGATGCAAGGCGAGTTCGATCCGGCGGGGCTGAACGCTCTCGTCATTGACGAGAATTCCTACTCGCGCGCCATTTCCATCGATCAGCTGCGGAGCATGGGGTTTCGCAGCGCCTTGGGCGCCCCCGACCCCCGGACCGCCTGGGACATCTTGCTGCAAAGCGCCCCCCACGTCGTCCTGGTCGAGTGGTTCGACACAGGCGCCGCCAGCCTCGATTTCGTGCGCCGCGTGCGCACCAGCGAAGAAAGCCCTGACCGCGCCGTGCCGATCCTGGTGCTGACCGCGCGTAGCGCGCAGGCCAGCGTGGAGGCTGCGCGGGAGGCTGGCGTCAACGGTTTCGTGCGCAAGCCGATCTCGGCGCTGGCGCTCGGCAAATATGTCGGCAAGGCGGTCGCCCGGCCCGGCCCCTTCGTCGCGACCGCAGCTTATGTTGGCCCCTGCCGGCGCCGGCGCACGCCGAGCGAGTATGCGGGACCGTGGCGGCGGCTTGACGATGTCGCGCCAAGCACAGGGGTTCCCGGCGACGAGGACGTGCTCGACCTGAAGGCGGAGATCGCGCGCGCGCGGGTGGCGGCGCTGGCGAGCGTGGTGGGCAAGCTTGTGGCGGGCGATCCCGCCGGAGCGCGCGCCGTGTACAAGGCCGTGCAAGCGCTGGTGGAGGCCGCCGAGCAGATCGAAGACCGGTGCCTCGTGCTCGGCGCCAAGGAAATGGCGCGCTATCTGCAGGCCCAGGGCGCAACCGACCGGCTCGACCCCGACGTCGTTAACACCCACATCGCCGCCCTGGCGCAATTGGCGAGCCTGCCGCACGCGTTGGTTGGCGAACGCGACAAGGTCGCGCAAAGCCTGAAGCGGATGATCGACAAGAAGTTGCGGCGGGCAGGCGCGGCGTAGCGCACTCCCCACCTAGGCATGCCCTTTTAGCGCCGCCGCGGTCTCGACCGCGATGCGCCTCAGCGCGGCTTCCGCGGCCTTCCCCGCCGCCGAAAACGCCACGAACCCGTGCGGCAGCGTCTCGAAACAATGATGGCGCACCTTGACGCCAGCATCGCGCATGCGCTCGGCATAAGCGCTGCCCTGGTCGAGCAGCATATCGAAGCCGGCCGTGTAGATCAGCGCAGGCGCCAGGCCCCGCAAATCCTGCACACGCCCAGGCGAAATCCGCGATTGGCTTGGGTCGGCGCCAAGCGGAAGATATTGCTTCATGAAGAAATCGACGGTCTCGGCGGTCAGCGGAAAGGCGTCGGCGAAATCGTGCATCGAGGGCGCGTCATTGACGAAATCGACGCCGGGATAAATCAGCAGCTGCAACATCGGCGCGCGGCGCTGGCGCGTTTC
>JAKFYF010000158.1:0-4153 GCA_021731005.1 Hyphomonadaceae bacterium | reverse complement strand
TTTCCTGGGCGATGATGGCGGCGAAATTGCCACCCATTGAATCGCCTCCGACCGCGGCCTTGCGCGCGGGCGCTCCGTAACGGGCAGCGTTGTCGTAGGCCCAGTTGTACGCGGCCAGCGCGTCTTCAAGGCCGGCGGGAAATTTGTGCTCGGGCGCGAGCCGGTAGTCGACGGAAAGAACCGGCGCGCCGGCTTCGCGCGCGATCAAGCCGCACAATCGGTCACAGCACTCCACCGAGCCGATGACGCCGCCGCCAAAATGAAAATAGACCAGCATCGCCGCCGCATTGTCGCGCACCAGCGGCAAGTAGAGCCGGCCCGGCACCGAATGGCTGCGCCCGGTGATGTACACCCGCTCCGTGCGCACATTGCGCACCGGAGCGCCGCCAAACAACTCCACCCCAGCCTCCGTCTGAGCGCGCAACTGGGCCGGCGTCACCGCGGCCCAATCGACACTGCGCTTGCGGGCTTGGGTCTCGATATACTGAAAGCACGGATCGAGCGTCATGCCGCGCACGCTGCGCGCAACCCCACCAGCGGCCTTGACGAGCGCGGCGTCTGAACGCCACAGGGCAAGTTGAGCCAGCGTTCTGCGCAACCACGACACCGATCATTCTCCTCTCATGACAGCGGCCCGAAGCTGGCTCATAACGATGAGCCTGCTCCCGTTCCGTCATTCCGGACGCGCGGAGCGCGATCCGGAACCCAGGGGCAAACGTCGAGTCTGTCGCCCCTGGGTTCCGGGTTCGGCTTCGCCGCCCCGGAATGACGAAGGGTGCATGGCAAGCGATGCTGAGTCATGATTTGAACCATCGGCATCAGTCCTTGCGCGGCGCGCCTTCGAGACCTTTCAGCACCAGCCCGGCGGCGAACGCCGCCGCGGCGGCGATGTCAGGGGGCGAACGCCGCAACATTGCGGTTCCGACTTCCTGGGCGATGCCAATGCACGCACAGGCGAGATAATCGGCATCGACCTTTGGCGCCATACCCTTTGCGATGGCGGCGTCGAGGCCCTGGCGCACCTCCTGGTACACCGCGATCATTTCGGGGGTATCCACGCGCACGTGCGGGCGGCGCTCCTCGATCGGGCGGCCTTCGAGCGCATTATCCTCGACGATGAAGCTGAAATAGGCGTGGAAGGCGCCTTTCAGGTATTCCGTGAAGCTCTTGGCGTTTTCGCGCGCAGCGCGCAACAGCGGCTTGAAGCGACGCGCGCCGTCATCGGCCAGCGCCTCGAACACTTCTTCCTTCGAGCGGAAGTAGTTATAGAAAGTGCCCGAGGCGAGTTCGGTGCGGCGGATAATGTCGCGCACGCTCGCCGCCTCATAGCCCATTTGCGCAAACACCGCCCGCGCGGCGGCGAGGATGGCCGCGCGGTTGGCGAGCTTGGTGCGCTCGCGCTTGCCGGCCGGCTCTGCTAACGCGGCCTCGCTCATGGACAATCCTGGTGCATGCGCGGCTACAGGGCACAATTATGACGTGGCGTCAATTTTTTGCTCGGACTAGAACATGGAGATGAGCGAGCCACCCCCTTATGGCGAAGGCGCCGACGTGCTTGAGCGCGTGCGGACAATGATGCAGTGGACGCCCCAGGGACGCGCCCTCGGCATGGAAGTCATCCGCATCGAGAACGCAAAGGTGTGGGGCCGCGCGCCCTACAAGCCCGAACTGGTTGGCGACCCGGAAACCGGCGTCATCGCCGGAGGCGTCATCACCACGTTTCTTGACCAGCTGTGCGGCATGGCGGCGGTGCTGGCGATGCGCGAACCCGCGATCGTGGCCACCATCGATCTGCGCATCGATTATATGCGCCCCGCCGAACCCGGCCGCGATATCCTCGCCGAAGCACATTGCTACAAAATCGGCCGCAACGTCGCCTTCGTGCGCGCGATCGCCTACGAAGACGCGCCGGAAAACGCCATCGCGCATGCGACCGCGGCGTTCATGGTCAACCCGAACGCCGCGCGAAGGTTCGGCGCCAATCTTGGCGACAAGAATTCAGGCGGGAAGCAAAGGTGAGCGAACCGCAAGACCGCCTCGCCGCGGCGCTGGCGCGCATTCCCTATGCGCGCTTTCTCGGCGTGCGCGCCGAGTCAATGGGCGATGAACTCACGTTGATCTTGCCCTACAGCGAGCATCTGGTCGGCAACCCGCTGCTGCCGGCGCTGCATGGCGGGGTTGTCGGCGCGCTCATGGAACTGACCGCGATCACCCAGCTCGCCATCACCAACAACAGCGAGAGATTCCCCAAGACCATCGATATCGGTGTGGAATTCCTGCGCTCGGGACGCCCCGTCGAAACCTATTCGCGTGCGCGTGTGGTCAAGATCGGCCGGCGCATCGCCAATGTGCAGGCCGAAGCCTGGCAAAGCCAGCGCGACGAGCCCATCGCCACGCTGCACGGCCACTTCCTGCTCGACGAGGAAGAAGGGTGAGAAGCGGCGAATCAGCGGCGACTCAAGCGCTCTCAATTTGTCGAGTTACTTTTGCATTAAGTTGATGATTGCGCTTGCTAACTTACCCACAGACTGATGTCCTCCGGCGCCGCGGGCGCGTTGCGCGCGCCATGGTTTTAGTCTCAAAGCTGTCATCATTATCAGGGTTGCAAGGTGGGCTTCATGGCGGACGAAGGCGATCACGCGCCGCGGGCAAGAATCTGCATCGATTTCGGCACCGCAATGTCGAAGGCGTGTTTGTGCCTCGACCCCTCGATGCCGCTCGATGCCGGCGTTAGGCCGATCCCGATCGGCGCGGTGTCCGGCGCCGAACACGCTTTGTTTTCTCCCTCGGTGCTGTTTGTCGACGGCGGACGCTTGTTCTTCGGCCCGGCCGCGCTCGAGCGCGCCGCCGCCGGCATCGAAGGCGGGCGCGATCCGCTGCTTTCGTTCAAGACAGTGCTCGGCGCGCGCGATCTCGATCAAGCCATGGCGACCCGGCTGCCGCCTTCGGTCGATCCCACCGGCACGTTCCGCCAGCGCGATGCGCTCGTGCTCTACCTCGCCTATCTCGACCAATTGATCAGCGACGCACTCGCGCGGGTCGCGGGTTTGCCGTTCGGCATTGGCCGCGCGCGCCGCCGCTACACCAGCCCGGTGTGGCGTCCTGGCAGCGGCCAAGACCGGGTGTTCGAAGGCGTGTTCAACGAGGCCGCCGCGGTGTCTCAGCGTTTGAACCGGCTGCTGCTTGCGCCGGACGGCGTTTCCATCGCCCAGTGCCGCGACGCGCTCGACAAGGCGCGCGCCAACCCTGGCGACGGGAGGCTCGACACCGGCGTGTTCGAACCCCACGCCGCCGCCGCCGCCAGCCTCGCTTACACTAACGAGCCAGCGTACATTGTGATGGTCATCGACATGGGCGCGGGCACCACCGACATTGCCGCCTTTGAATTTGACGAGCGCAACAATCCCCCTGCCCTCACCGAGATCAAGGAGGCGCGCCAATGCAGCGGCCTTGCCGGCGACGAGATCGACCGCATCCTGATCGGCGTGCTGGCGAAGAAACGTGGCGCGCCCAATGACCCGCGCTTCCTGCGCACCGCGCGCTTGGCAGCGCGCGATTTCAAGCGCGAGTTCTTCGCCAACGGAAACGCTACGTTCAAGGACGGCTGGCGCACGATCGCGATCCGCGCCGGCGACCTAACCGGCGACCCGCAGTTTCAGCGCTACTTGAATGCGCTCGGGCAGACCTTCATCACCAGCATCGCCGCCGTGGCCGCGCGCGCGCGCGCCACCCAGGTCAGAATGGTCGATGTGGTGTTGGCGGGAGGCGGCGCCAACCTGCCGTTCCTGCCGCAATTGGTGCGCGCCGCCGCCGAGCAGGCGGCGCCCGGTCTCGCCATGCGCGCGGGACCGCTTTCGCCATCGAGCTCGCTCTATGGCAGCGTCGACGAATATTTCGCCGACGTGTTCCCGCAGATCGCCATTTCCGTCGGCGGCTCGCTGGTGGAAATGCTCGATACGCGCGCGGCGGCGGCCTAGGCGTTTCTGGCTGTCTGGAACCCTCTCCCTCCTTTGGGAGGGAGAGGGCAGGGTGAGGGTGGAACGCTGCGGGTTGGTAATCAGGACCGCGGGCCTTCCCCGCATGACGCTGTGCTTGCAAGACTGAGCACAGGCGAGCCTGAAGGCTCGCGGTCCAACCGGCAAGCACAGCGTTT
>JAKFYF010000262.1 GCA_021731005.1 Hyphomonadaceae bacterium | reverse complement strand
CTGCACGCCCTCCGCCGCCTAGCCCATCCACGCAAGGGGGAGGGGCGCGCTCTACGTCCGCTGGTGAGGCCTAATGCGAATAGCCGTCCAAATGGACCCCATCGAGACGATGGTGGTGGCCCGCGATACATCGCTCGCGCTGATGCTCGAGGCGCAGGCGCGGGGGCATGAAGTGTGGTGGTTCACACCGAACGACGTGTTCTACGATACTGGTGCGGTGAAGGCGCATGCACGGCGCGTCACGGTGTGGCTCAACGACGACAGGCACTACGCTACCGACGAAGAGCGCGTGCGCGCGCTTAATGATTTCGACGTGATCCTGATTCGTCAGGATCCTCCGTTTGACATGGGCTATGTGTCCAACACCTACCTCCTCGAACTCACCAAGGCGCTGGTGCTCAATCCCCCGCGCGGCGTGCGCAACATCTCCGAGAAGATGTCGATCATGCATTTTCCGGAGCTGACGCCGAAGACCTGGGTGGGCCGCGATCTCGATGCGTTGGAGGATTTCGCAAGCCGCTTCGGGCAGGTGGTGCTGAAAGTGCTGTATCTCATGGGTGGGGACGGGGTCATCAAGCTGCGCGCCGACGATATCGATTTCCGCGCTCGCGCCGCGAAGTTCCTTGACGCCGCCGGACGCGAGCCGATCCTGGCGCAGGAATTTCTGCCCGCCGTGTCCGGCGGCGACAAACGTCTGTTCGTGCTCGATGGCGAGCCGTTCGGCGCGGTAAAGCGCATGCCGCAGGAAGGCGAGTTCCGCGCAAACCTGCACGCGGGCGGCAAGGCGCATGCCGCCGAGATCGACGCCGATGACCGCCGCATCGCCGCAGCGGTCGCGCCGCTGCTCAAAGCCGAAGGCATCCTGTTCGCCGGCCTCGATGTAATCGCCGACAGGCTTATCGAGATCAACGTGACTTCGCCAACGCTTGTACAAGAACTGAAGCGTTTCTCCGGTCTGGACTTGCCGAAGGCGTTCTGGGGCAGGGTGGAGGCGATGCGAGCATGACAGTGGCGATTCCGATATGCGGCGCGCGGCGGCGCTTCCTGGCGGGAGCGGCAGCGGCGGTAGCGTGGGCGCCTATGGGCGCCGTGGCTCAGCGCGCTCGAATCTACCCCATGCTTATATGGCGCGACCCTGGCTGCGGGTGCTGCGGCGCGTGGAGCGCGGTAATGCAAAGTTCGGGACGCTTTGCGACGACGCTGCGAAACGCTGCCGACATGGATGCCGTCAAGCAGCGCCTCGGCGTGCCGTTGGATCTGGCTTCGTGTCACACCGCCGAGGTCGACGGCCTGGTGATCGAGGGGCACGTTCCCGTCGCTGACGTATTGCGATTGCTGTCGGAGCGACCTGACGGCGTGCGCGGGATTGCTGTCCCAGGCATGCCGCTCGGCTCGCCGGGCATGGAGGCGCCGGGGGAGCGGCGCGCGGCCTTCGATGTTTTGGCGTTTCGCCGGAACGGAGCGCGCAGCGTTTTTGCCCATCATGCGGAACGGATCTAAGCTGGCGCGCCGCCTGCGAGACCTCCGGCGCGAAGGCCGCTAGACTATAACTAGAACCGAAAGCGCATCGCCACATTCAGGCTGTGGCGATCGATTTGGTCGCCGAATTCGCCTTCGTAGGACAGGGATAGCGTGGAGTAGCCGTTGGTCGCGTCGAGGCCGATGCCGGCGAGTGGGGCGCCGTCGCCGGACGGTTCGTCGGTGAGGATGAAATCGGCGCCGCCGGAGGCAAACCGGAACGAACGTTCGGCGGGATCGTCCATCAGATTACTGCGGTAGCCGCCATACAGGCGAGGCGCCAGCACTGTATTGGCGCCCATGCGGAAGCGGCCGCTGATTTCGAGACCCGCGTCGCCCCAGACGCGCTGCGATGTGGCCTCGTCCGCATCGTAATCGATGCCGACCCCGCCGCCTTCTTCAGTGTAGCCTTCTTCGGTGATCGTCACATAGGTGACCGCCGCTTGCGGGGTCACAACCAGCCAGTCGGCCAGCCGCATCGGCGCTGAAGCCCGCATCGCGGCGTGGCCTTCATAAGCCCACCATTTCGCCTCCGAGCGGGTGCCGAAGGCGTCGCCGATTTCCACGAAGCGGCGGGATTGGAGCTGCCCCGCGCCAAGTCCGGCGATAAAGTCGAGATCGATCGGTCCCAATGCCGTGCCGAGATAGGCGTTGGCCTGGCCAAACGTCGAGGCCAGTTCGCCTTCGGGGCGGCCTGCTTCGGTCGCTTCGGAAGCCAGCAACGACAGGGACAAGCCGAACAACGCGCCATTGTTGAGCGGCCCATCGATGCCCAGCGCCATGCCGAAGCCGTTGCCATCATATTCCTGGCCGTTGGGAGTGGCTGGCGTGCGCGTCAGCGCATAGCCGATTTCCTGGGCCCAGACCGACACCTCGTCGAGACCGTGCAGGCGCGTGGCGGCGAGACGGTTGCTGGTGGCGCTCTGAGCTTGCTGGATGCCGGTGGCGGCAAGCTCGGTGGATGCGGCCGCATAGCTCGGCATCAGATCGTCGTAGGCGCTGGTGAAAGCCGTTGCGCTGTTGAGGCCAGCGAGCGCCGCGGCGGCATTGGAATTGCCGCGCAGCGCCGCGATCAGGGGATCGAAGGCGATCGCCTGGTTGGTGGTGAGCCCGAGCTGGGCGGCGGATTTGAGCGCGTAGCTGGCGACCAGCGAATTGCTGACTGCGTCGACCTGGAAATTGTACAAGAACGGCGTGTTGGCGCCGGTGACGGGGCCGGTGACATTTGCTGCGCCGATGAGCGAGCCTCCCGCGGTGAGGAACGTATGCGTGCCCGAGACGGGCAGGCCAGTGGGAGCGATCGGCGTGACGCGCGCGCCAGCGAGGAAGGTTATGTCGCCTGAAGAGATCAGGTGGGTCGATTGCGACGGCGTCTCCGACAGTAGCGGCGTGAACACCGAACTGGCGCCGAACGACGCGCTGGTAATGTTGGTGGTTTGTCCCTGCAGCGACAATGTGCCGTTGATCACGCTAAGCGTCAGCGCGCCATCGCTGTCGCTCAGCGCGCCGGTATAGGTCGCGCCATTATTGATAGAGAATGCGTCGGCGCCGGCGCCAAAGGCAATGTCGCCGGCGATCGCGCCGGCGAGCAGGTTTACGGTGTCCGCCCCGGCGCCCAGGCGAATGGCGCCTTGGATGCGCACTGCAGGGCGGCTGGCTGAATCATTATCAACCGTGTCGTCGTCGGTGAACGCGGTGTCGGCGACCTGATTCAAGGTTACGCCAACGTTCGAAGCCGATACATCAATGGCAATCGCAGAACCCGTAACCGGCGGCGGCGGGATGTTGTCGTTCGCGTCGGTGTCGGTTGCCGTGACCGTGGCGATGATCGACCCGGAATTGGTGATGGTGGCGAGCGTGTTGGAGAGATCGGTAATTGCGGTTGCGTTGCCGGTCTCGCCCTGTACGCGGGCGGTAAGTGTTCCGCTATTATTGATTGCGGGTGCGTTGGCGCCGGCGGCTATGAATATGCCGAAAGCGTCGTCGCCAGCGGTCTCGGAGGTGATGGCCGAAACAATTTCGCGCCGAACCAGCAGGGTTGGCGCAACCGCGCCGACGCCCAGGTAAAGGCCGTAGGCATCCGCTTCAAGCGCCGACGCGCTGACCGGGCCGTCCAAAGCCAGGCCTGCCGCAGTTGTCACCGTGGAAGTCGCGGTGCCCTCCATGCGGATGGCTGTCGCGTCAATGCCGTCGAATACGCCAAATGCGCCAACATTGCCGCGCACGTGTAGGCCGTAGCTCGAAGCGGTTGGACCCAGCGCGATGTTGGAGGCGGGGTCGGCGTGCACGTGTATGGCGGGCGCTGCGCCGAAGACAACCACTGAGGCGGTGAGATTGTCGTTGGTGTCGGGCGTGTTGGCATTGTCCGCTATACCGTCGCCGTCGTCGTCGAGGTCGTTCTCGACGCCGATGCCCTCGATGGTGACGCCGCCGGCAACGCTGGAGCGGATGTCTATGGCCGCGCCCGATTGCTGCAGATCGTCGGCGTCGAGTGTGGTTGAACGGCTCCGCACGGTGTTGTGATAGCCGGTGACGTTCCAGGCGCCATTGACCCGCAACTGGCCGCCTATTGGCGCCTCAACCGCGAGGCCGCGCGCGCCAGTTCCGGTCGCGGTCAGGTTGCTGCGCAGAAATACATCGCCGGTGACGCCACCGGCGCCGCCGCCCAATATGGCGAAGGCTGTGGAATTGTCGCCGATCACCGACACCGCGCCCGAACTGGTGAGATCGCCGTTGAGCTGGGCGTCGAGGCGCACCGCTGCGCTGTTATTGCCTTCAATATTGATCCCGCCGGAGCTTGTGATGTCGCCATTGAACGCCGCGCCGGCGCCGAGGCGGATGCCGTGGCGGTTCGTTCCGGTGGCAAAGGCTCCATCGAGGTCGCCGTCATTGTCGGTGTCGGCAAGCGTGTAGGTTTCCAGGAGTGAGATGGTCCCTGAATTGGTGATTACTTGCGGGCCGGCGAAGCCCCCTTGCAGCAGAATGCCCGTGCTGTTGTTGGCGTCGTTCGAACTGAGCGTGCCTGCGTTGGACACGTCATTGTTGGAATCGACAGTGACTGCTGTCTGGCCGGCGGCGACTGTGATGGAGCCGGCGTTGGTGATAGTGACATCGCCGGGCGAGGTTCCGTCTGGCGCGGAAGTGAGCAGCGGGTTGGTGGTCGCGGTGGAGACGGTAACGTCATTAGCGCTGGCGTCGTCAGCGGCCGCCGCTCCCACAAGCGCCGCCGCCAATCCCGCCAGCTTGACCCCGCCCAATTTAACCTTGGAAAAGCGCATACCGAGCCATCCCCTGCTTCTGCTCGGGTGCGGCGTCTCAAGCCGCACCCCGCAGCGCGCTTTGGAAGCGAGTTCCGCGTGCGCCGCACCCCAACGAATTGTCGCCGCTCAAGGCGGCGCACTTTGGTCTGGCATGCCGGCTTTGGGCCGCTTTGTCCAGCCTTGGGTGCACCCTGGGGCGGGCTCACTTTTGCTTGAATAACAGCGACTTCGTGGGTGTGGGGCAGGGTGTGGAGAACACCGCGCGGGGCCCGGTTTTTCCACACCAGCGCCGGGCGCCGCGCTCAGCGCGGGCGGTTTTCGCGCCCGTGCCAGATGCGGACGATCTGAATTGTCGTCTCGGTGACCTTGTATCGGATCACATAGCGCGACTTTCCGTATGGGACGATGGATTCGCGCAAGTCGCCGTGCGTGAGCGGACGGCCCATGAAGGGAAGCCGCGTCAGCCTTGCCACGCGCGCCTCCAAGCGCTGAACCATTTCTTCGGCGATGGCGGGGGGCGCGTCAGCCAAGAACGCCGCCAGCCGGTCGAGGTCGCGGCGTGCAGCCGGCCTGAAGCGCGCGCGCCGGGTCACGGCTTGGGGCGCCGCGCCTTCTCAATGTTTTCGCGCAGTTGGGCGAATACGATGGCGGCGTCCGTATCTTCGCCGGCCTCGCTTAAGCGCGCGAGATCATCAGCTTCCCAAGACTGGGCGGCGTCAAACGCGAACTCTTCGGCCAAGGATTGGCGCACATAGTCCTCGGGCGAAAGTCCGCGCGCCTCAGCGGCTGCGCGAACCTCGTTTGCCAGCGGGGCTGGAAGGGTGATGGTGAGGGTATCAGCCAAGGGCACTCCATAACACAAACCGGCGGCGTCGTCATGCTGGGGCGGCCGCAGGGCGAATCCGGAACCCTGGGTCAACGCGTGGCGCTTACACTCCCTGATTCCGGATCGCGCTCCGCGCGTTTGGAATGAAGGAAGAATTAGATTGCGGCGAAGAACGCCGCGTCCAATTCGACTTCCTCCACCAAGGACGCGCTTAGCGGGGCGGTTCTGCCGCCCGTGCCAGATGCGTGTTATAAAGATGGGGGTAAGATGTCAAATTCGTCCAGGTGGGTCGAGGTCGAGCATGCGTGTCTTCAAGCATTGTCGGTCGGCACATGTTGATCTGATACGATTGGGCTCATTGAGATTCAGCAGCCTTGCCTATTTCCGCCATATCGAGATGGATGACGACGATTCACTCATCGGCGACAAGCAGGAAGGCCAGTCGGAGGGCGTATTGGAATCCTTTCACGTCGACAAGAACCCCTCGGATGAAGACATCGAACTCTTGAAAAATTGCGGAATTCACATTTCCAAGCAGAGCGAAGACATTACTGTAACCGACAGCCATGTGATTTTTGACAGCGGCCACTGGCTGATCTTTTCACTCTCTGCATCGGGAGACCCTTTGTCCGGTGTGAGTGGCTACGATGCATGCGTCGAATTTTCGGATGTTAATGCGTTGTTCGAGCGCATTGTCCGAACTGGCGCTGTCGGCGGAATACCCGTGGCTGAGATTTTTGACCTCGATGCTAGTGTCTGCGGTCCGGTCGAATACACGCCTCGGACGGCATCAGTGCGCCGCACGGAGCAGTTAGTTGCCGCAAATCCGCTCGCGAAACGACCGAAATACGAAGAGCAGCGAGAGTTTAGGATTGCGCTTAAGGCGCAAAATCGTTGGTTGCCCGACATTCAAGACATTGAGGCTGACATACCAATCGTGAGGCGCCCCCATGCGGTCCCTCATCGGGAAGCAGAGTCTTTTCTTCCTTAACCCGATCCTTGGCTGGAGGGTAGTGGGCGGGGCGGCGAGTTTGCCCCGCCATGGCTCGCCGCTCCGCCCACGGGCTGCACGCGCGCCGAGGCCGGGGGCATCCCTTGGTGGGCCGAATGCGGGCGCACGTGATTGTAGTCATAGCGCCAGCGCGCCAGCGTGCGCCTGGCGTGATCGAGATTGTCGAAGCAGGTCTCGTTCAGACATTCGTCGCGCAAGCGGCCGTTGAAGCTTTCCGAATAAGCGTTCTGCTGGGGTTTTCCCGGCTCGATATAATGCCAGGCGACGTTCTCGCGGCCCTGCCATTCGAGCATGGCGCGCGAGGTGAATTCCGTGCCGTTGTCGGAAACGATCGACGCGGGCTTGCCGTAGAGCCGGATCATGGCGTCAAGCTCGCGGGCGACGCGCACGCCGCCGATCGAAGTGTCGGCGACCATGGCGATGCTCTCGCGTGTGCAATCGTCGACCACCGCAAGGATGCGAAAGCGGCGCGAGGCCCCGAACGTGTCGGAGACGAAGTCGAGGCTCCAGCGCGCGTTCGGCGCGCTGGACGCCGGCATCGGATTTCTCGATCCCAGTGCGCGCTTGCGGCCCTTTCGCTTGCGCACGGTCAAGCGCTCCTCGCTGTAGAGGCGGTACAACTTCTTGTGGTTCATCTCGATGCCTTCGCGCGCCAGCATGATGCCGATGCGGCGATAGCCAAAGCGGCGGCGCTCGGCGGCGATCTCTCGCATACGTGCTCGGATTTCCGGGTTGTCGCGCCGCTCGGGCCGACGCACGGTTTTGGGGTCAACGCCGACGAGCGCGCATGCGCGCCTCTGGGAGAGGCCGTGGTCGGCGACGGCTTTCACCGCCGCCGCCTTCTTCGCCGCCGGCGTGATTAGTTTTTTCCGAGGATGTCCTTCAGCGCCGCATTGTCCAGAACCGCCTCGGCCAGCAGCTTCTTCAGCCGCCGGTTCTCGTCCTCGATCAATTTGAGCCGGCGCGCCTCGCTCACGTCCAGGCCGCCGAATTTGGCCTTCCATTTGTAGAACGTCGCCGGACTCAATCCGTGCTTGCGGCACACCTGCGCCGTGGTTAACCCGCGCTCCTGCTCAGCCAGGACCGCGATGATCTGTTCCTCCGTGAAACGGGATTTCCGCATGTGAGAGCCTTTCCTCGATCAAGGACTCTCCTTTCAAGTGCGGGACCAAACCGGGGGCGCCTCA
>JAKFYF010000013.1 GCA_021731005.1 Hyphomonadaceae bacterium | reverse complement strand
GAATGTCGCCCGCGACGATTCTCACCGAACTCAATCGCCTCGGGGCCAAACACGGCGTGGGCGGGCTCGATCTCGTGGAGAACCGCTATGTCGGCATGAAGTCGCGCGGCTATTACGAAACGCCGGGCGGGACCATCCTCTGGCACGGCCATCGCGCGATCGAATCGATCACGCTCGACCGCGGCGCCATGCATCTGAAAGACGAACTGATGCCGCGCTACGCCAGCATCATCTATAACGGCTTCTGGTGGACCCCCGAACGCAAGATGCTGCAAGCCGCAATCGATGCGTCGCAGGAAAGCGTCACAGGCGAGGTGAAGCTCAAACTTTACAAAGGCGGCGTGCGCGTTGCCGGCCGCTCATCGCCATACTCGCTCTATTCCAAGGCGCTGGTCGGCTTCGACGAAGCCGGCGGCTACAACCAAGCCGACGCCGAAGGCTTCATCAAACTGAACGCGCTGCGGCTGCGGATATTGGCGGAGCGAGATCGGAAGCGCGGGAAGAATGAGTAGTGTTTTTGGCGAAGCGACCGACTTGTGGTAGACATTGAGAAATGTCCGCAGGCGACCTGTATCACAGCGATTTCTACCTCTGGAGCCAGGGGCAGGCCGAGGCTTTGCGCGCCGCCGGGCAGGGCAAGCGCGGCTCGAACGCGGTCGAGTGGGAACGCGTCGCCGAGGAGGTTGAGGATTTGGGCAAGAGCGACCTCCGCGAAGCGCGCTCCTATGCTGCGCTGATCATTGAGCACCTGTTCAAGCTGGCCTGGAGCCGGCGCAGTGAACCCCGCGGGGGGTGGCAAGCTGAGATCGTGCGGTTTCGGGGGACACTCGAGGATGTGCTGACCGCAACGCTGCGGCGAGAAGTGGAGGCCGATCTGGAGCGGCTCCACGCGCGCGCTGCCAACGCCGCCGCAAAGTCCTTCGAAAGCGAAGAGCCGGGCGTGCCGCGGGATGTTGCTCTGCGCTGGTCCCTGCCGCAAATCCTGGGCCAGGCAAGCGATCCGATCGGGTAAGCCGATGCTGCCCCGCTACCCCGCCGGCGGGCGCACGATTCGCCCCTGCAGGTTCGCCTGCACTTCGCGTGCGTCAAAGGCGTTCGGATCGTTGGCTGGCTTGGCCCCGCTGAACATGGCGATCTCGGCCACCGCTTCGTAGCGGGTCACTTCGCGGTACGAAGTCGGCTCGTTCCAGAACGGATCGTACCACGGGCTCCATCCCCGCCGCGGCGAGAAGTACCAGTAATCGAAGGCGAAACGCGGATGGGAGGGGCCGGTGCTTTGCAGCCGCGTGCGCTCCTCAGTGTCGCGGTTGGCGACGATGAAATAATCCTTGCCATCCTGCAGCGTCAGTTCGGCGGCGCGGTACAGGAGATAGGTTTCCACGGTTTCGCGCTCGGTCAGCGTGTTGCCGCGGAAAGTGATGCGGACGCGATTGGATTCGATCCGCTGTTCGCTGAAGCCGTAGCGGTCTGCGGCGGCGGGCTGGTAGGGGGTGGCGGTTGCGCAGGCGGCCAAAAGGCCGGCGACGCAGGCCAGGACGAGCATTCGCATGGACGTTCTCCGTCTCCCTCGCTCGCTATTTATGGGAGGCCGGAGGCTCGGGCGCCAGTGCCGAGTGCGTGATCGAAATTAATGGTGAAGCAGCAGATCGGCGCGACGGAAGGCGGCGGGCGCCAGCGTCTCGCCGCTAGCCAGCTGGACCGAATGGATGACCGCCTCGATCTCGCTGCGCCAGTATTCCAGGAAGCGGTGAATGCGCGGATAGCTGGGGGCAAGATCGAGCGTTTGCCAGACGAAGCTCTGCAGCAGCGAGGGGTGGTCGGGCAGGTAGTACACCACCTCCGCCGTCGCCAGCCGCCAACCGTTGAGCCGCAGGCTCATCTCTTCGCCTTCGTGCGCGCGCATCCTGCACCGCCTCCGCTGTCAAGGAGCGTGCCGGCGATAAGTTAACAAAGTCAATACGCTGATTTTGCTAGCAATTTACGGGGCAGGCTGCCAGCGCCGCGCTAGCGCTCCAGCACAGCGGCCCGCGCCAGGCGCCGTGTCGCGAAATGGCACGCCATATAGCCGATCATCATCGGCGGCGCGCCTGCGGCGATCGGCAGGAACGGCGAGCCGCCCTGGCCCGAAAGCGCCATCGCCACGAAGAACATGGTGAGCGGCAGGCAAGCGCTCATGAGCATGTAGCCCGCGGTGGCGAGGAAACGCGCTTCGCCACGCAGCGCGTCGACATGGTTGCGGCGGATGTCGGTTGAGCTGTCCATGGACGGGCGCACTGCGAAATCGGCGCCATGGGCAGGAGAGCCGCCCCGGAGCGCCGGCTTCCAGCCGGCTATACGGTGCGAACAAACCCCAGGCCTGCGCAAGTGAAAGCACCTCGTGCCGGCAAGATGCCGGCGCTCGGAGTGTCGTGCTTCACCCCGTGACCGTTCCGACACGCTGTGGAAGTAACGTTAGCGTGCGAGGTGTCCGCGATTGTGCGGCCCAAAAAACACGCACTCCATCATCGGACGTTAATCCCGATGATTTACCTTCATCGCAACACCACGTCCTCGTGCAGAAGGCGCGTGACCATGTCGTTGGGGCATTTGTTGGAAGCCGACGAGCACGAACTCGTCGAACATTATCCAAACCGCGTCGAGCACGCGGCCGACGGCATCGTGCACGCGGTTGGCCTCGCCGCGGCTTTGATCGGGGGCGGCTTGCTGGTCGCGGCAGCGCTGGCCCATCGCGGCGTGCCGATGGCCACCGCCAGCGCGCTCTACGCGCTTTGCATGATGGCGATGCTGGCCGCATCGGCGGTGTACAACCTCACCCGCCCCTCGCGCGCGCGCCGCTTGCTGCGCCGCATCGATGAGGCCGCCATTTTCTTGATGATCGCCGGCTCCTACACGCCGTTCACCATCAAGTTGCTGCCGCCGGATTTCGCGCTCTGGGTCACCGTGGCGATCTGGCTCGCGGCTCTGGCGGGGGCGGCTGGCAAGGTGTTCTGGACCCATGTGTCCGACAAGGCTTGGTGCGTGATCTACCTGGCCTTTGGATGGCTGGCGGTGCTGGTGCTGGGGCCGGTGGCGCCGACACTGCCGCCGGCGGCGTTCTGGCTGCTGGTGCTGGCGGGGGTCACCTATTCCGGCGGCGTGCTGCTCTACCTCAACCACGCACTGCCGTTCCGCCGTGCGCTCTGGCACGCCTGCGTGATCCTTGGCGCGGCCGGACATTACGGGGCGGTGCTGGTCGGGCTGGTGCTGTAGGGCGGTCGCTAACGCCGCCGCTCAACTCTGACCTGGTACCAGCCAGTCGAACCGCCGAGGCCGCTGGCCTGGATGAAATAGATTCCTGGTTTGCCGGGCGTGAAGCGCAGCCGCGCGTCCAGTCCACCGCCGCTGTCGTCATCGAACACGACGCGTTTGCCGTCACCGTCGAGCACCGCCATGAAAGGATCGGCCAACGGCGCATCGCCGGCGCCGCTCACGTCCAGCGCATAAGTGACGCCGCCTTCAAGTTCGATGGCGAAATTGTCGAGATCGCCGGGCATGTCGATGCGGCTCAAGCGTTCGTCGGAAGAGGCATCCAGAATTTCGTCAGTGCTAGCGTTTCCCGGAACGTCGGTGTCTGAGACGCGAAGCAGGTAGCGCCCGGCGCCGCCTTGCTCGAATGCGGAAACCGCGGCGAAAAACGTTCCTCCAGCCGTCGAAGCATGGGTGAGGTAGGAGTTCGCGCCGCGTCCGCCGTCGTCGTCGGAGGCCAGCTGGCGGCCTTCCGAATCGTAAAGCGTCAGCACCGGGTCGCCAAGCGCATTGGGGTCGACGCCCTCGAGATTGAAGCGATAAGGGCGCCCCTCGACAAGATCGATCGCGAACCAATCGACATCGTCCGCCGAACCGATGGTGCTGGTGCGGCCTTCGCCGTTGGCGACCAGGTATTCGCCGCTGTTCGCGTCGGCGCCGATTTCGCCGCTCACAAGATTGAGCGCGTAGCGCCCGGCGGCGTCGTCAACGAAGCCGCGAACTTCGACGTAATAGGGTCCCGCTGCCGCGGCGTGAACCTCGAGCCAGGCATTGAGACCTTCGCCGCCATCGTCGTCGCGTCCGACTTCCGCGCCATCGGGCCCGTAGACGACGAGCATCGGGTCGCCGAGCGCTTCCTCGGTGCTTTCGGCGCCGCCGAGGCCAACGCGCATGCCCCCGCCTTCCGGCAATACCACGCGGTACCAATCGCGGTCGCCACCGGGGGAGAGCGCCGCTTCGCGATAATCGCCTTCGGCGCTTAACGTCGCATCCGTGCTAGCGTCAGCGGGGATGTCTCCAGCAACAGCGCTCAGCGTGTATGCGCCGGTCGCGCCTTGATCGAAGCCGTGCGCCTCGACAAAATAATTGCCCGCTGTAGGCGCGGTGAACTCCAGGTAGGCATTGAGCCCCTCGCCGCCATCGTCGTCGATGGCGACTTGTTCACCGTCAGTGTTGTGCATGGTCAGGAGCGGATCCGCCAACGCGGCGTCGCCGCTGCCGGAAAGCGCGAAGCGATAGGATTGACCAGCTTCCAGGCGAATTCGGTACCAATCGCTGTCGCCGGCGAACGCGATTTCCGAGCTCACGCTTTGTCCAAGGGAGAGGCGCGCCCGCGTGTTCGTCGCGGCGGCGGCATTGTCGGTGGGGGCGGTCTCGGCGGCGACAGAAAGCGTGTACGCGCCGGTGAGCGCGCCGCCGAACGCGCCCGCCTCGACGAACACCGAACCGCTCACGGTCGGCGTGTACTCGATCGCGGAGTTCAAACCATCGGCATCGTCGTTGGTGAGGATTTCGCCGCCATTGGCGTCGAGCAAGCGAAGCATCGGATCGCTCAACTGGCCCTCGCCGTCGCCGCCGTTGAGAGCGATGCGGTAGCGCTGGCCGCTGCGGACGGCGAGGCGGTACCAGTCGACATCGCCTTCCTGCTCAAGCACCCCGGCCACATCGCGGCCCGGCGCCAGGCGCGCGCGCGTGGAGGCGTCATTGCCGATGTCGACGTCCTGAGCGTTTGCCTGCCCGGCAAGAAACAAGAACGCAGCGCCCGCCGCGCCGAACACCGATTTGGTCCGCATTCGATTTCCCCTGCTTGCGCGGCCTTGGCCAGCGCCGACCCATTGAGCCTAAGAGTAAATAAGGGCGAAATACGGTGGGGTCACCTGCATTGCCGCAGGTCGCTTGTTGTCGCTTGGATGGCTCAAACCTTGATGTCGACCCTGTGCCCTTGCGGGTTCGCCGCGCCCGCCGAAACCGACACCATCGCCGCTCGCAGCGTGCGGTCGCCAAGCACGTAGCCGGGCTGCATCACCAACAGCACGGTGCCCGCCGGTTGGTCCGAGGGCGTCTGGACAACCGCCTGATGCAGGTTCGGGTCAAAGCTTTCGCCCGGTGCGCCGACGCGCTTGAGGCCGTGTCGGCCGAACGCTTCCACCATCGCGCGCTCGGTGAGTTCGAGGCCCTCCAGCAAATTGCGCAGGCCTTCCTCAGCCGAGTCGCGCCAGCCTGGGGGCGCCGCGTCCAGCGCCCGCGTCAAAGTATCGGCGACCGGCAGTAAGTCGCGGGCGAACCGGTCGATAGCGTAAGCGCGCGCATCGCTGGCTTGGCGTTCGGCGCGGCGGCGGGTGTTCTCAACCTCCGCCAGCGCGCGAAGCATGTCGTCGCGAGCTTTCGCGAGCTCGGCCTCCAGCGCTGAAGTGTCGATAGCCGTCGGCGGCGCTTCAGCGTTGATTGGTTCAGGCTGCGGTTCAGTCTCGTTTGTCATCATGCTTCATCCCCGATCCTGCCCGCCGTCCAGCACGCGGCCGACGATGCGGGCGGTATAATCAACCACCGGGATCACCCGGGCGTAATTCAAACGCGTCGGCCCGATGACGCCCAGCGCGCCAACCACCTTGCGTTCCGCGTTCATATAAGGGGCCACGATAAGGCTTGAGCCGGACAGCGAAAAGAGCGGATTTTCCGAGCCGATGAACACCTTTACGCTCTCCCCGGCGCGGGCAAGGTCGAGCACCTGCACCAATTCGCGGGTTTTTTCCAAATCGTCGAACAATCGCCGCGCGCGCTCGAGATCGGCCAACGCCTGCTGATCCTGCAACAGATTGGCGCGGCCGCGCACGATCAGCGCGCGCCCAAAGGTCGGGTCCTCGCCCGACCATTCCACCAGTCCGCGCTCAACCAGTTTGGCGGCTTCCGCGTCCAGCGCGGCGCGGTCGCGGAGCAGCGCCTCGGCTGCCGCGGCGCGCGCCTCGGCTAGTGTTTTGCCCTTGAAGCGGGCATTGAGGTAGTTCGCGGCTTCAGTAAGCGCGTTGGCGGGAATATCGGGCGGCGTCGCGATGATGCGGTTCTCGACCTGGTTGTCCTCGAAAACCAGGATCAGCAGCGCCTGGCCGGGGCCGATCGCCACCAGCTCCGCGTGGCGCACGGGAGCGTCGCGCTCGGGCGTCACCACCAGTCCCGCGCCCCCGGCGAGGCCTGAAAGCAATTCCGACGCCGCCCCCATCACGTCGCGCGGATCGGCCCCGGCGCGGCCGATGGCCGCGTCGATCTCGCGCTTTTCGTCCTCCGGCACCTCGCCCAGCTGCAGCAGGCTGTCCACGAAGAAGCGCAGGCCCGCCTGCGTGGGCTTGCGCCCGGCCATGGCGTGGGAGGCTTCCAGCAGGCCGAGCGAGGCGAGGTCGGCCATGGTGTTGCGGATCGAGGCCGGCGAAAGCGAGCTTCCCCCGATCCTGGAGAGCGTGCGCGAGCCCACCGGCTCGCCGGTAGCCAGGTAAGCCTCCACAATCTCGCGGAAGATCGCGCGCGCGCGCGCGTCGAGCGACGACAGGTCGGGGGCGGAGGGCGGGGAGGCCATTTGCGAGCCCTTAGCGCATATAGCGTTGGAATTGAATCGCCTAACGCGCTCTCTGTGAGGACGAGGCGGGGGTGGGGCGAAACTCCGCACTCTCCAGGTTGGAGCGCGGGGCTCCCGCCCCGCACGTCACCGGCGCGCCGGCGTTCAAGGGAATGCGCGCCAGGAGGCGCGCGCTCCATCCCGCAGACACTGAGTCTCGCCCTCCTTCCCCTCGCCGCCCTCGACATTGCCGGCGCGATTGCCCAAAGCCTACCGATCCCAACCAGATTCAGGAGTTTTGATGCGTCCCTCCGGCCGAAATCCCGATCAATTGCGCGAAGTGAGCCTCGAAACCCAGGTGTCGCGCTACGCCGAGGGCTCGTGCCTGGCCAAGTTCGGCGCCACCCATGTGCTGTGCACGGCTTCCGTGGAGCAGGGCGTGCCGCCCTGGCTCAAGGGGCAGGGCAAGGGCTGGGTCACCGGCGAATACGGCATGCTGCCGCGCGCCACCCACACCAGGGGCCGCCGCGAAGCCGCACAGGGCAAGCAATCGGGCCGCACCCAGGAAATCCAACGCCTGATCGGGCGCACATTGCGCTCGGTGGTGGATCTGAAAGCTTTGGGCGACCGCACCATCACCCTCGACTGCGACGTAATCCAGGCCGATGGCGGCACCCGCACCGCCGCCATCACCGGCGCCTGGGTGGCGCTGGCGCGGGCGTGCGAATATCTGGTCGAGGAAAAAGTGCTGAAGGCCAACCCGGTCACCGGCCAGGTGGCGGCGGTCTCCTGCGGCGTATTCGAAGGCGTGCCCGTACTCGATCTCGATTACCCGGAAGATTCCGGAGCGGAAGTGGACGCGAATTTTGTACTAGCCGGCGATGGGCGGCTGATCGAGGTACAGGCCACCGGCGAGAAGCGGCCGTTCTCGGACGAGGAATTCGCGGAACTGATCCGGCTGGCGAAAGCTGGGTGTGGGACGTTGTTCGAAATGCAGCGGGCGGCGGTGGGGTAGGGTTGCTTTTGGAGAGCTCAGGCCGACAAGGACGGCGCTCGCCCCAAAATCCACTTCTCCCCCCGTTGACC
>JAKFYF010000323.1 GCA_021731005.1 Hyphomonadaceae bacterium | reverse complement strand
CCACCCCCTGCCCCCTCCCCTCGCGGGGAGGGGATTCAACTCGGCAAAACCCACGCTCACACCTTCAGCAGCAAATGGTCGCGCTCCCACGAGGAGATCACGCCAGCGAATGCGGCCAGTTCGTGCGCCTTGATACGCTGGAAGGCCTTGCAGAAATGATCGCCCAGGAGCTCCCGCACCGGTTCGCAGGTGCTGAAGCGATCGAGCGCTTCATCCAGGGTTCGCGGCAAGGTGCGGGCTTTGTCATAGGCGCTGCCTTCGATCATCGCCGCTGGCTCGATCTTGTCGCGTATGCCGATATAACCGCACACGAGGCAAGCGGCCAACGCCAGATACGGGTTTGCATCCGCGCCGGGCAAGCGGTTCTCGATGCGCCGGTTTTCCGGTTGCGAGATTGGCACGCGCAGGCCGCAGGAGCGGTTGTCGTAACTCCATTGCAAATTGATCGGCGCGGAGAAATCCGGGCGCATGCGGCGGAACGAATTGACATTGGGCGCGAACAAAGGCGTCACCTGCCCCAGATATTTCTGCAGGCCGCCGACGAAATGGCGGAACATCTCGGTGTTGCCGCCGTTCTGGTCTGTCGGCACGCCGAAAAGGTTGATCCCGGTTTTCAAATCCACCAGGGAGATGTGCAAATGCATGGCGCTGCCCGGCTGGTTCTCCATCGGCTTGGCCATGAAGGTGGCGTAGACCCCGTGCTTCAGCGCCACTTGCCGGACGATGCGCTTGAACACCAGCACCTGATCGGAGACGTGCACGGCGTCGCCATGGTTGAAATTGATCTCCAGCTGGGCGGTGCCGCTCTCGTGAATCATGGTGTCGAGGTGAAGCGAGGCGGCTTCGGCGTGCTCGTAGATGGTCTCGATCAGGTCCTCGTATTCGGTGATCGCCTCCAAGCCGTAAGGCTGCGGCGAGGTTTCCGAACGGCCGGACCGGCCTGCGGGCGGCAACAGCGGCAGGTCCGGATCGGTGTTCACTTGCGTCAGGTAGAACTCTAGTTCCGGCGCGACCACGGGCTTCAAGCCCTTCTTGGTGTAGAGCTCGATCACCCGCTTCAGCACGTAACGCGGGGCGATGTCGTAGGGCCGCCCATCGGTGTGGAATGCGTCGGCGAACACGAAGGCGGTGGGCGTCTTGTAACCGGGGGCGACGCACAGCGTCTCGAACTCCGGCCGCAGCACCACGTCGGGATCGCTGACCGCATCGATGTCTTCGGCATCGTCGGCGTATTCGCCGGTCACCGTGAGCGTGTACACGCTGGAGGGAATGCGCAGCGAACCGTCGCGCTCGCTCTGCAGGAATTTCTGCGCCGGAAACACCTTGCCGCGGATAACCCCGTTAAGATCGGGCACCAGACATTCGACCTCGCCGATGCCGTTGGCCTTGATCCATTCTCCGAAATTCTTGCTCATGACACACTCTGTTCTTGGACGCGCACAACAATTTGCCGCGCAAGCGCGCGCCATTGCGAGAAGAGTTCTTTCAAGCCAGCGCGGCGCGCCCCAGTGTGACGAATCTGAAATTCGCCGCTAGCGCTCAAACAGCCCAGTGTGGCCGGTATGCCGCGCCCAGCGCGCCTCGAAAGAGGGCAGCGGGAACGCATAGATCACCTGATGCGCCACTATGATTGGCGCCACTGGGGCAAGTCAAGCCGGGCCGCGTTGCGAGCGGGCGCCTTCCTCGACAATGGCTGGAAAAATCCAGGATGGCCACCCTGTGCCCGCGCGTCTATTATTGGACATGGTGAAACCCGATCCGCTCGCCGAGGATAGCCTCAACGCGGCCATATACGCCGACCTCCGCCAGCGGCTGGTGACCGGGCGCATGGCGCCGGGGCATGAATTGTCTACACGCGGCTTGGCGGCGGAACTGGGCGTGAGCCAAACACCGGTTCGCGACGCGCTCTCGCGCCTTGCGGCGGACGGGGCGGTGGCGATCCGCACCAAGCGGCGCATCGTCGTGCCCTTGATGACGCAGGAGCGCTTCGACGATCTGCTTCACTGCCGCCTGCTGCTAGAGCCCGAAGCGGCCGAGCGCGCGCTAGAACATATCGATGCTCGGCGCATCGCGTCCTTGCGTGAGATCGATTCCGCGCTCGACCGCGCCATCGCCACCCGTGACGCCGATTCTTACATGCGCAACAATCACGCCTTCCATTTTACGCTGTACCGCGCCCAGCCCGGCGCTACGCTCACCCAATTGATCGAGACGCTTTGGCTGCAATTCGGCCCGTTCATGCGCTTGGTGTACGATCGGCTCGACGCCGCCCACTTGAACGATCAGCACCAAGCCGCGCTCGCGGCCATCGCCGCGCGCGACGCGAAAGCCCTTCGCACGGCGATCGCCGCCGATATCGGCGACGGCATGGGCCTCATCCGCCGCGCGGGGCTCGCGGCGGAGGGATTCAGCGCGGCGACGTAACGCCACAAGTGCAAGGTCCTGACACAAATCATGAGCTACGGAATCCAACTCCGTCATTCCGGACGCGCGGAGCGCGATCCGGAACCCAGGGGCTAGCGCAGAGTCCGTTGCCCCTGGGTTCCGGGTTCGGCTTCGCCGCCACGGAATGACGATGCCGGAAAACATCTACAGAGTCGGCATTTCGGATCGCTGGCGTAACGCTCACTCCGCCTTTAGCGCCCGCAGTGCAGGTTCAGCTTCGCGCAACGAGCGGGCGATGATGTCGACCATGCGATCGATCTCGGCGCGGCTTATGGTGAGCGGCGGGCACATGACGATCGAATCGCGGATGCCGCGCACCATCAGGCCGTTCTTGATGCAGGTATCGCGCGCGATCGGGCCGGCCTTGCCTTCCTTGCCGGTGAAGCGCTCGTTGGTTCCCGGCTTCGACACGATCTCAACCGCGCCAATAAGCCCGAGCGAACGCGTCTCGCCCACCAGAGGATCGCCATTGAGCCGCTGCAAAGCCTCGGCGAAGTAAGGGCCTATGTCGCCGCGCACGCGCTCGACCAGCCCTTCCCGGTCGATGATCTCGATGTTCTTGAGCGCCACCGCGGCCGCCACCGGGTGGCCGGAATAGGTGTAGCCGTGCACGAAATCGCCGCCCTTCTCGCGCAGCACCTGCACAATCTTGTGCGACACGCCCACCGCTGAAATCGGCACATAGCCGGAGGACAATCCCTTGGCCATCGGCACGAGATCAGGTGTAACGCCGAAGTGCTGGAAGCCGAACCATGAGCCGAGGCGACCGAAGCCGGTGATCACTTCATCGACCACGAGCAGAATGCCGTATTTGTGGCAGATCGCCTCGATGCGCTTCCAATAGTTCTTGGGCGGAATGATCACGCCGCCCGCGCCCTGCACCACTTCACCGATGAAGGCCGCGACGTTTTCGGGGCCGACCTTGATGATGCGGTCCTCGATCTCCTGCGCCGCGCGCGCCGCGAAGGCTTCCTCGTCTTCGCCAAAACCCTCGTTGAAACGATAGGGTTGCATGACATGCTCAACGCCGGGGATCGGCAGGCCGCCGATCGGGTGCATGTGTTTCATGCCGCCGAGGCTGGCGCCGGCCATGGTCGAGCCGTGGTAGGCGTTCCAGCGGCTGATGAAGATCGTGCGCTTGGGCTGGCCCGACACATTCCAATAATGACGCACCATGCGCATCACGGTGTCGTTGGCTTCCGAGCCTGACGAATTGAAGAACACGTGCTGCAGATCGCCGCCGAGTTTTTCTGCGAGCTTTGCCGCCAGCATCACGGTGGGCGGCGTCGCCGTCTTGAAGAAGGTATTGTAGAATGGCAGTTCGCGCATCTGCGCGGCGGCGGCTTCGACCAATTCCTCGCGCCCGTACCCGACATTCACACACCACAGGCCGGCCATGCCATCGAGAATAGCGTTTCCGTCGCCGTCATAGATCGTGCAGCCATCGGCGCGCGTGATGATGCGCGACCCGCCGAGCGCTGCGATCTCGCCATAATTGGCTTGCGCCGGGAGATGGTGCTCGACATCGAGGCGGCGCAGTTCGGGGATGTTGTAATTGCGGGCGGTCATGGTCTTTTCCTTCAAGGCGTGTCGAAGAGGATCGCGGGTCTTCTGACCCGCCGTTGCTTTGTGCTTACCCCTGCGCGTCTGAAGCCGCGCGGTCCTGTTTGCGCCAGACTTTCATGGGCTCGCCAGCTTCTCACCGCGAAGCGCCCGCCCTAGCAATTTGAAGAACACTTGGCTTTCCGGGTTTTCGTGCGCCTTCCACTCGGGATGCCATTGCACCGCCAGCACCGGCGCGCCGTTCACTTCCGCCGACACCGCCTCGACCACGCCGTCGGGCGCGAGCGCTTCCACTTTGAGGCCGGCGCCCAACTTGTCGACGCCTTGGAAATGCACGCTCACCGTATCGATCTGGTTGCGCCCATAGGCTTGGCGCAGCACGCCGCCCTTTTCGAGAATCACCGGATGCACGTGATCGAACATGGCGGCGAAATCTGCCTCGCGCGGAGCATGGTGAGCGAGAAGCGCGGGGCTGTCGGCCATGTCGCGCCGCAGCGTGCCGCCGAAAGCGACGTTGAGCTCCTGGAAACCGCGGCAAATACCGAACACCGGCTTGCTCAGTTCGAGCATGGCGTCGATCAGGCGCGCGGTCATTTCATCGCGCTGCGGATCGAACGGGCCGGGCGCGTCTTCCACCAGTTCACCATAGCGCTTGGGATCGAGATTGGATGGCGTGCCGGTTAGCAATATGCCGTCAAGCCGCGGCGCCACTTCGCGCGCGCTGAACAGATCGGGCATCGCCGGAATGAGCAGACCCGCGGCGTCCGCATAGGTCAGCGACGATAAGATGTAGCGCGTCATCACCGATTGCGCCGGCTGGCCATTGATGTCGCGGTTGCAGCAGATGATGCCGAGAACGGGGCGGGGGGCAATCATCGCGCACCAATTTCAACGAGCAGAACTCCGTCATTCCGGACGCGCGGAGCGCGATCCGGAACCCAGGGGCGGCAGGCGCCGTGTTCTGCGATCCCCTGGGTTCCGGGTCTTGCTTCGCAAGCCCGGAATGACGGTGTGTTGCTCATTGAAAGGGAAACAGCCACCCTCACGACAACAGCACCGCCGGCGAGCACGCGTGCCAGGCGAGCCATACCGGTTCGTCCCAAGTAAAATCCTCCTGGTCGTAACGGGTGAGGTTGGAGCGGAAGGTCTTCACCCGCCGCCCGCCTTCGAGCTCGACCTCGAAAATGGTCTCGCTGCCCAGATAGACGATGTCGCGGATGATTCCGGGCACCACGTTGGTTCCCGCCGGCGCATCTTCCATCTTCATCGGCGCGGCGCCCTCGGGACGCTTGTGCATTTCGATCTTCTCGGGCCGCAATGCCACCCAAACTGTCGAACCCTGGGCGCCGGTGACGCCGTGGTCGAGATAGATCGGGGCTGCAATTTCAGGGCAACGGACTGTCGCCTCGTCGTGTTTGTCGTCCGCGAGCACGCCTTCGAACATGTTCACCGAGCCGACAAAGTCCGCCACGAAGCGCGAACTGGGGAACTCGTAGAGGTCGGCCGGAGTGGCCACTTGCGCGAGCAGTCCCCTGTTCATTACCGCGCAGCGCGTGGCGATGGCGAGTGCCTCATCCTGGTCGTGGGTGACCATGATGAAAGTGATGCCGACTTTTTCCTGCAGCGAGGTGAGTTCCGAACGCATCTGGTCGCGCAATTTCGCATCGAGCGCCGAGAGCGGCTCGTCCAGCAGCAGCACGCGCGGGCGCTTTACCAGCGCGCGCGCGAGCGCGACACGCTGGCGCTGGCCGCCGGAGAGCTGATCGGGCATGCGGTCGCCATAGCCGCCTAGTTTCACCAGCTCCAAGGCTTCCTCGACGCGGCGCCTGCTCTCGCCCGCCTCGACACCGTCCATTTTCAGTCCGTAGGCGACATTGTCGGCGACCTTCATGTGCGGAAACACGGCGTAGGATTGGAACACCATGTTCACCGGGCGCTTGTTGGGCGGCAGTTCAGCGATGTCCTTGCCGTCGATGAACACGCGACCTTCCGTCGGCGTCTCGAAGCCAGCCAGCATGCGCAGCAACGTGGTTTTCCCGCACCCGGAGGGCCCGAGCAGAGCGAAGAACTCGCCCTCGCGGATTTCCAGATTCACATTGTCGACCGCCACCACCTTGCCGTAGCGCTTGGTGATGTTCTCGAAGCGAATGATCGCGTTGTCTTTCACGTGCGGGGTCGGCCTTGCGGCGATTGCGGCTTCGGTCATTTCGCTTTCGCTTTCTGATCCTGCTGATCCTGCATCCGCAAGCCGACCGCGGTCAGCACGACGGTGACGACGATAAGGATCGTGGAGGCCGCGTTTACTTCCGGGGTCACCGAAAAACGCAGCATGGAATAGACTTTCACCGGGAAAGTGATGGTGTCTGGTCCGGCGGTGAAGAAGGTGATGACAAAGTCGTCGAGGCTCAAGGTGAACGCCAAGAGCGCCCCGGCGATCAGGCCGGGCTGCATGTGCGGCACCAGCACATCCCAGAACGTCCGCCATTCGCTGGCCCCGAGATCCTTGGCCGCCTCCTCCAACTCGCGGTTGAACGAGGCCAGCCGCGCGCGCACCACGGTGGCCACGAACGGAAACGCAAACGAGACGTGGGCGATGATGATGGCCCCCAGATTGAGCGGCCATGGCATGCCGGTTGGCCACGGCATCACGCGGGCGAAGAACACCAGCATGGCCACGCCCATGCAGATCTCCGGCACCACGATCGGCAGCGCCATCGCCCCTTCCACCGCGGTCTTCCCCGGAAATCGGAACCGCCACAACATCACTGCCGTGAGCGCGCCCAGCACGACGGAGATGATGGTGCAGAAAAAGGCGATGGTCAGCGAATTGGCGAAAGCTTCGATCAGCGATGAATTGTTGAAGGCCTTTTCATAGTAATCGAGCGTGAACCCCTGCCAGACGATGTTGCGCCGGCTGTCGTTGAAGCTGAACACCATCAAGATGATCAGCGGGAAATACAAGAAGAACAAGGTCGCGCCGACGATCGCTTGCAACGGCCAGCGGCGGTTGTATTCGAGCGGCCCCGGCTTTTCCTTGCGTTCGCGCGCCATCAGCCCCTCCGCTCGCTCTTGCGCTGGACGAAGGCCTGCGCCGCTATCGCGAAGAAGGTAAGATACATCAGCAGGAACGAAAGCGCCGCGCCGAACGGCCAATCATTGGCCTTCTTGAACTGGCGCTCGATCACGTTGGCGATCATCTGGCTGTCGGTGCCGCCCAAGAGGTCGGGCGTAAGATAGGCCCCGAGCGCGGGGATGAAAGTGATCAGCACGCCAGAGGCGATGCCGGGCGCGGCCAGCGGAACCACCACCAGCAGGATGGTGCGCAAATGGCCGGCGCCAAGATCGAGGCTCGCCTCCATCAGCGAGCGGTCCATACGGTCGAGCGCGGAATAAAGCGGCAGCACCATGAACGGCAGATGCACGTAGACCAGCCCGAGAACCACCGCGAAATTGTTGTACAGCAACGTCAGCGGCTCGAAATCCCCCAGCGGCTGCATGCCAACCAGGGTGCGCGCCCAGCTGGCGCCGTTCCAGAACCATTCGAGTCCGAAATTGACGTAACCGTTCTCGCGCAACACCGCGATCAAGGCGTAGGTGCGGATGAGCAAATTGGTCCAGAACGGCAGCATGATCAGCAACAACAGCCACGCCTTCATGCGCGGACTGGCGAAGGCGATGGCCAGCGCAACAGGAAAACCAACCAATAGGCAGAGTAAAGTGGTGATCCCGGCGATGATCAGGCTCTTGCCGAAGATGCCGAGATAGAGCGGCTCCAGCGCGCGCATGTAATTGGCGAACGTGCCGGTAAGGTCGATCGTGGTCGGGCCAGTGTTCTCGCCGAACGAATAGGCCCAGATCACCGCCATCGGCGCGAGGAAAAACAAGGCCAGCCAGCCGACCGGTGGGACCGTGATCGCCGCGAACGCAGCTTTCGCCTGACGCCAGGTTTGTTCCATTGGCTCAGCCTTCAGCCTCCCCTCCCCCTTGCGGGTAGGGGG
>JAKFYF010000166.1 GCA_021731005.1 Hyphomonadaceae bacterium | reverse complement strand
CCCGCCAACAACTGGTCGAGCAGCTCGGCGGAAATCGCCGGTTTCGGTTTCGCAATCGTCTTCATGTGAGTCTCCTTCAAAAGGTAAACTCACAGAAACCTACTTACACGAAATTTCGGACAGCCTCGCCTGCGGCGTTCATAGCGATTCATCGCTGCTATCATATCGCAAGAAACGCTCAGCGCACGCGGCGCGGCCAACCTTGGCGGCGAGAGTGGCTAACCGCCTTGATTATCAAGGCCCGCGCGTGCGAGGACCCGCAACAAAACGGCCGGCACGAGAAACATGATCTTGGCGCATGCACCGAACCCTCAAAGCCGAAGCGACGCGGCCAGCAGGCATGAACTTTCTGCAGCAACAGGCGCGCTTCGACGCCTTCATCGAGGAATTCACCACCGAACGACCGCACGAGGCGCTCGCCATGAAGCGGCCCGCCGATCTCTATGTCGCTTCCGCGCGCCCTTATCGAGGCCTGCCCGACATCGAATATCCGCTGCACGACCGCGACGTGCTCGTCACCGCGTGCGGGCGCATCTGCATGCACCGCAAGAAAATCAACATCTCAACCGCTTTGGTGGGGGCAAAAACTCGGCATCAAGGAAGTCGACGAAGGCATCTGGCTCGTCTCCTTCCTACGATCTCGGCTACATCGATCTGGAGCAGAAAACACTCCAACCCCCAGGCGTGTCTTGGGACAACCCGTTCGGCCCGCGGGTGTCACCCAAGTCTCAGGTACATTCCGTTACCCATGTCTCCGGGCTGGACACATTGATTTTATGGCGCGCCCGGAGAGATTCGAACTCCCGACCCCCAGATTCGTAGTCTGGTGCTCTATCCAGCTGAGCTACGGGCGCGAGGTTGGGGTGAATAGACGCGGGCGCGTCTACTGGCAAGCGCAGCCAACCGCTATCTCACCACGGACGATCTCAAGGAACTCAAAAAAGCCGACCTCAGAAAGGCCGCGCAACCCCATGTCCGTCCGCCCCAGCTGCCCCAATTTGCAGTGCATGACGCACACGACCCAAGCGCTCGTGTCCGAGCGAAACTCATCTGAGGACTTTGAGACGGCTGGGGCGGGCGCCTTTCCGGTGACCCGCCGGTGGCTGAAGGTACGTTGGGGGGGGTAATTTGGAGCGCCACCAGAGGGACGCCCTGCGTCCCGACAAGTTCGCTAAGACTGTCGCGCGCAGCGCGGGTCAGGCGCTTGCCGCTTGATGCGAGCGAGCACGATGGCAACGTTCGACGCCAGCCTAGCGCTCACGCGGACAGCACAAGTGAAGAAGCGGGCGCCCAGAATTTCATGTCTCGTGATTCCATTAAGATAGACAATTGGCGAAGTCCCATCATACCATGAGAAGTGCGAGCCTCAATCCTCGCGCGGACGTTCGCACCCAGTATGCCGAAGTCCCTTATGCTTCTCTCTGCGGCCCTACTCGCGGCGATCCCCGCCGAGGCTCGTGAGGACAGGCGGCCGACGTCGATTTCGATTACGGTGGACACGTCCATCGCCGAGCACACGCTGAGCTTGGTGTGTTCTCAGCGGGAGGTGAATGAGCGTCAGATTCGCTCGTCGCCTCTGGTCCAGGCTCAAATCGAGCACAATCGAGGCCTCGTCGCGGCCGCGACGATGGATGCCTACGTTGAAGGCCTGCGCGCGCTCAGCGCCTGCCGTGCGCCGTCGGAAGGGGAAGATGTCTTTCGCGTCGGCGCAATTCTCGCAGACCCCGAGCTTTTCCGCCGCAAAGTGGACGGCCTGCGAGCGCGTCAATCAGAGCTCGCTTCAAGCGTAGCTGACCGGCTCACATCGTATGTGCCGGCAGGAACGCAATTTCAGCGCGCGGTCATTCTGGCGGTGCCCTACTTTTCGTGCGGGGGCTTCGAACGCGGCGAGTATTTCTACATCGATGTTCAATGCCTCGCCGCAGACATTGACGATGATTTCGCAGCGCTCGAGGTTCTCGTAGCGCATGAGACGTTCCACGCGCTGCAGGCGCGGACGTTCTTTCCCGCGCCAATCGACGCCGGTGAGATTGGCGACGTGAACACGGGTCTTCAATACCATTTCGGCACTATGTTGCGCGAAGGCACGGCAACCTATGTCGCGGGCACAAGCGCGCTGTTGGATGTGCCGTCCGCCGGAGCGTTCACGAGGCTGGGACAGTCGTTCGGACGCGAAAATGCGGCAAGGCTTGGCGAAAACTTCCGCCTCCTGACAATCCTCTTTGGTTACGCGGCAGCCTCGCCCGTCGGTCAGGAGCGCGCACGCGCCGAAGCGGTCGAAGACCTCGCTTTCGACGGCGGCTCATTCCAGGAGTTCGGCTACTATGTCGGCGCCCGCATTGCCGCCGACATTGAGCAGGTATGGGGGCGTGAAGCGCTCGTCTGTGTTATGCAATTGCCGCCGGAACAGTTCATACTTGCGCATGAGGCTGCGGTGGCGGCGGAAGAGTTGCGGCTCGGCGCCGAGGCGATTGATGCCGCGCGCTCTGTGGCGCTCGCGCGCTCGGGCGTTCATGGCTTTGAGCGTTGTCATCCAACGTTAGGCGGAGATCGCCAATGACCGAACCGCGTGTGTTGTCGCCAGCGCGCCGTTTGACGCTTGTTGCGCTGGTGATCGCGGCCTACCTCATCGGCTTTTGGCCGACCTGGTGCCTGCGCGACACCGTGCTGGGGCATTTCGGAATGCCGGCTTACGAAGGCATGTGGATTCTGATCCCACACGCCTTCCTCTATTCAACGCTCAGCGCGGCGTTCTGCGGGCTTTGCTGGTTTGTTCTTGTCAGGATCGGCTGGCTCAAACCGCCGTCGTTTGCGCTGTCTTTGAAGACGATCTTGCTTGGGATTGCCGCCGGCGCTGCCGCGCTGACTCTTCTGGTTGGCTACCTGTATTTCACCGGTCAGGGAAACGCTTTTCACGAACCAGATATCGATCCGTGGATAATGGGCGGCAATGTCTTCTCCAACTTCTTCGAGGAGTTCATTTTTCGCGGGTTCATGCTCGTGGCGCTGACCGCTGCGTTTGGATTTTGGCCGGCCGCAGTTTTATCCAGTATAGCCTTCGGAGCAGTGCACACTCAATTTCCGATCGAGTTGCAGGCGCTGACGGGAGTGATGGGCCTAGGCTGGGCAATCGCTTGGCGCTGGTCTAAGAGTCTCTTAGCACCCTTCATCGGCCATATGACGCTCGATTGGATCATCGCCCCACTCCTGTAAGCGCGCAACTTGAATGCGCTAGAGCGGCTGAGCGCCCGTCGCCACCATCCGCAATGCGACATCGATGCGATAGGGGTGGGTGTATCTCCCAGTCCATTCAACGCCGTTGCCATCCACGGCCTCGATGCGGAACTGCGCGAGCGTGTCGTATGGATTTTCGCGCGCGTGCTTGAGCTTTGACATTGGCGATCCATTCGCGCACCGCTTTGGCGACAAACTCAGGCCCGTTGTCGCTGCGAACATGCTCTGGCGCTCCGCGCGCGAGCATTAGATCGGCCAGCACGTAGATCACGTCGCTTGAATTGAGTCGACGCGCCACGCGGATCGCTAACGCCTCGCGGGTAAAGTCATCGACGACGAAGAGCATGCGGATCCTACGATTGTCGTGCTACGCTCCTCGACAAAATCGTAAGCCCAGACGTGATTGCGCCGCTCCGCGCGCAGCCGCACGCATGAGCCGTCGTTCAGCAAAGACGGCCGCGCACCCGATTGCAGCCGCAAGAATTGGAACGATCTGGGTCTAATTCCAAGCTGGCGAAGTTGTGTTGCAAGGGAAGCGACCGGCCGTTGGGCCTTTGCGCGCGTCCAGGCAGCCTGACTGCGTTTCTCGCGAATTGCACTCGGTGCGGGTGGCGCATCTCGGGTCTTGGGCCTGTGCGCCGGCCGAGGACGGGCTTTGCCTCCGGTCTCACAGCGCCTCCCTGGCGCCCTTGCAGACGCAAAAAGTCATTTCAGCCATGCGAAAACAGAAGACAAAACCCGGATTCGGCGCCATTCTGGGGGCCGCCATAACAAGAGGAGGCGCTCCCTATGGCTATCGAGCAGCGGCTACGCGAACTCGACGCCCGGCATCGGGATTTAGACCTAGTCATCGAAAATGAGGCCAAAAGGCCGGCCGTGGACAGTGCACGGCTCTCGGCGATGAAACGCCAAAAACTCAAGATAAAAGAAGAGATAGAAGATATCCGACAGAGGCTAGCGCACCACCACTGAGGCGGCGCGAGTGGATTTGGCCTGAACGCGGGGTCGCTGGGTTCCGCGGGTTCGGCTGCGCGTCTGTGCCCTGGCTAAGAGCTTCGCTTGGTGGTCGCGCGTCGGGTACAAAGCGTGTACGCTGAGCCATGGCCGAATCTGCAGCCGCCCCCGCTGTCGCGCACTTGCCCAATCTGCCCGAGTTGACGGTTTCGGAGCTGGCGCAGGCAGTCAAGCGCGCCGTGGAGCGCGACTTCGACCAGGTTCGCGTGCGCGGTGAATTGGGCCGCGTGCTGATCGCAAAGTCGGGTCATCTCTATGTGGATTTGAAGGACGCCGACGCGACGATCGCGACGGTGATGTGGAAGGCCAACGTCGCCGCATTGAGCTTCAAGCCGGAGGAGGGGCTGGAAGTCGTCGTCGAAGGCCGGCTCTCCACCTATCCGGGGCGCTCGCAATACCAGCTGATCGCCGAGCGCATGTCGCCGGCGGGCGTTGGCGCGCTGCTTGCGCAATTGGAAAAGCTGAAGACGCGCCTTGCCGGGGAGGGATTGTTCGCGCCGACGCGAAAGAAGCCCATCCCGTACCTGCCGGGTCTCATTGGCGTGGTCACCTCGCCGACCGGGGCGGTGATCCGCGACATCCTCCATCGCCTCGGCGAGCGCTTTCCACGCCGCGTGCTGTTGTGGCCAGTGCTAGTGCAGGGACCGGAGGCGGCGGGGCAGGTGGCGCGCGCGATACGCGGCTTCAATGCTTTGCAAGGCGCGCTCAGGCCCGATGTGCTCATTGTGGCGCGCGGGGGTGGGTCGATCGAGGATCTCTGGGCGTTCAACGAGGAGGTAGTGGTTCGCGCGGCCGCGGAAAGCGCCATCCCGCTGATCAGCGCGGTGGGCCATGAGACCGACACCACGTTGATCGATTTTGCTTCCGATTTGCGTGCGCCAACGCCAACGGGCGCGGCGGAAAAAGCGGTGCCGGTGCGGACTGAATTGATCGAACGGGTTGGCGTTCTGGAAGGGCGGCTGAAGGGGGGATTGTTGCGCGGGCTTGAGCGGCGGCGCACCGATCTGCGCGCGGCGGGCGCAAGGCTGCCGCGGCTCGAGACTTTGTTCCAGATTCCACAACAGCGGTACGACCGCGCCGCCGAGCGGTTGAACGCGGCGCTTGTCGCCAATACGCGCGCGGCGCAATCCAAGCTCGACCGCGTTGCCGCGCGGCTTCGCCCGCAAGCGCTGACCCAGGACATCGCCCGCCGCCGCGATCTGCTGACGCGCACGGCGGCGCGCCTGGCGCCGGCGATGAAGCGCACGCTGGAAGCACACCGCAAACATCTCGACGGCGCCGCGCGCATGCTGGAGAGCCTATCTCACAAGAGCGTGCTGGCGCGCGGCTTCGTCCTGGTGCATCGCGAGGACGGCTCGCTGGTGCGCGCTGCCAAGGAGCTTTCCCCGGGCGATGCGGTGGAGCTCACTTTCGCCGACGACAAGCAGAAGGCGGTGATCGACCCCGCGCACGGTGGCGAGCCTGCCAAGTCGCGAGCGAAGGCCAAGCCAGGCGGCGACCAGGGGAGTTTGTTTTGATTGTTTCTACCCTTGATAGTGCGGTAGTCCCATGAAACGCAGAATAGGTTCCGATCACATGGAATCGCGAGCGTGGGCGCCGCGAACCCTCGCCCCCCGGGAGGGGGGAAAGGGCAGGGTGAGGGGGAAACGCGGTGCTCGCAGCGGTAACGCCGTTGGCGCCAATGACGAACCCTCCGCGTTCCACCCTCACCGTGCCCTCTCCCTCCCACAGGAGAGAGAGGATGGCGTCCGCCTCCGAACTCTCGCCCTCCGAGAAGGGACGTGCTTCGGTCTGAAAGTGATGCGCTCCAAAATCTCACTGACGCTGTCTGAGGATGTGTTGGAAGCGCTTGACCGGCTGGCGGGGCCAAGCATCTCGCGCCCCGAGTTCGTCGAAACCATCCTGCGCGACTTTGTCGAGGGGAGTGCGCGGCGCAATGCGCGCGAGGCGGTCGCCATCAATCGTCACGCCGCCGAGCTCGATGCGGGAATGGCGGAAGCTCTGTCCTTTCAGGCGCGGGCATCGATTCAGGGGACGCCATGAATTTTGTTTCCGAACTTGCGCAGATCGCCGCCGCGGCGGGCGCGTACGCGGACGCCGCGCGCGCCGCCGTGCGCGAGCGTGTGTCGTTGGAGGCTGCGCTCGACCGCAAGGCGCTCGATCGCGAGCAGCATTTGGTGCACGGCCTCGCCTGGGTCGCCACCTATGCGGAGGCGCTGCGCGAGGTTGCCGAATGGGCCCGCGCTCTGGAGGCGAAAGGCGCATTCGGCGAGGTTGAGCGGCTGCTGGCGAAATTGGTTGCCGCGGAATATTCGGCCCAACTCGCCGGCGGGGCGCCGATGACGCAGGTCGAGAGCATTCGCCCCGCCGACTTCGGCGTTGAGGCGCCGGCGGTCACCTGCTCCGTTTCGCAGCAAGAAAAGACGCGTCTCGTCGAATTGCTGCGCGATGGACGCGGGCGCGCTACGCTGGAGAATACGGGCCTCGATTCTGATCTCGATTTGATCCGCGATCAGTTCCGCAAGTTCGCGGATTTGGAAGTGGTTCCCCACGCGCATGGCTGGCATTTGCGCGACGAACTCATCCCGCTTGAGATCGTGGAGCACATGGGCGCGCTCGGGGTTTTCGGGCTCACCATCCCCGAAGCGTACGGCGGCGCCGGGCTCGGCAAAATGGCGATGTGCGTGGTCTCGGAAGAGCTGTCGCGCGGCTATATCGGCGTCGGCTCGCTGGGCACGCGCTCGGAGATCGCCGCCGAACTCATCCTTTGCGGCGGCACGCCCGCGCAGAAAGCGCACTGGCTGCCGAAAATTGCGTCGGGTGAAATTCTGCCAACTGCGGTGTTCACGGAACCCGACACCGGCTCCGATCTTGCAAGCCTGAAAACGCGTGCGGCGCGCGAGGGCGATGCCTATGTCATCACTGGCGCGAAGACCTGGATCACCCACGCCGCGCGCGCCGATCTGATGACGCTGCTGGTGCGCACCGATGCAACGTCGAACGACCATCGCGGGCTTTCGATGCTGCTTGCGGAAAAGCCGCGCGGGCGGGAGGGCGAGCCGTTCCCCGCGCCGGGCATGTCGGGCGGGGAGATCGCGGTGCTCGGCTATCGCGGCATGAAGGAGTACGAGATCGGGTTCGACGGCTTCCGCGTTCCCGCCGTCAACCTCCTAGGCGGTGAGGAAGGCCAAGGCTTCAAGCAATTGATGGCGACGTTCGAGAGCGCGCGCATCCAGACCGCCGCCCGCGCCGTTGGCGTGGCGCAATGCGCGCTGGAATTGGGGTTGCAGTATGCGCTGGAGCGCAAGCAATTTGGGCAGGAGATTTTCCACTTCCCGCGCGTGGCCAACAAGCTCGCCATGATCGCGGCTGAGATCACGGCCGCCCGCCAGATCACCTATTTCGCCGCCCGTCGCAAGGATAGCGGCAAACGCTGCGATCTTGAAGCCGGGATGGCAAAGCTGTTGGCTGCGCGGGTCGCCTGGGCCGCCGCCGACAGTGCGCTGCAAATTCACGGCGGCAACGGGTTTGCGCTTGAGTATCCGATCTCCCGCGTGCTTTGCGACGCGCGCATCCTCAACATCTTCGAAGGCGCCGGCGAAATCCAGGCGCAGGTGATCGGGCGGCGGCTTCTGGAGGAGGGGCGGAATTAAATGTGGGCCGCCGCTAAGTGTATCTACCAATGTTACTAGAGCATCGTGCGTTTAATCGGACGCATAGCCGGCGGCTTTGAAGAAGTTCCAGCATTCGATTGGCTCAAACAGTGCGCAGATGTCGCCGAGCGCGGTCCAGAGCGCATCGAAAGTGCGCGCGGCG
>JAKFYF010000185.1 GCA_021731005.1 Hyphomonadaceae bacterium | reverse complement strand
GTTGCGTTCGCTGGCGATGGCGTATTCCTGCGCGCGCAGACGCGCGGTGGCGTCGGCTTCGTTGAAGGCGTCGAGCGCTTCGCGGCGGAAGGTGGTGCGGGCGGCGTTGAGGCGTTGAGTGGCGCCGGTCTCGGCGGCGCGGGCGCGCTCCTGTTCGGCGCGGCGGATGATCAAATCCTGGCGCATGCCAATGGCGCGCTCTTCGGCTTCGTTGACGCGCGTGCCGGCAGCAAAGCCCTCGCCCTGCAGCCGGCGCAGGCTCTCCAATTGGCTCTCCACCAACGGCAACTGGTTCTCCAGCCGCACCACGTCAGCGGACACCATGGCGCGGTCGCCGCGGCGCTGGCGCAGCTCGGCGATCAGGCCGGCGACGGCGGCTTCCTGCTCGCCGATGCGGGCGGCGACTATGGCATGTTGGGTATCGACGATGGCAGGGTCGGCGCCTTCAGGCGGCGCGAACGGTTTCGGCGCGCCGTCGGCGTAGTCCAGCAGCGCTTGCGCGCGGGCGCGGTCGATCTGCGCCACCATGAAAGCCTCGCGCGCTTGGGCGACTTCGGCCTCCGAGAGCGTCGGATCAAGCTCGATCAGCGGCTCGCCTTCGCGCACGACTTGTCCGTCGCGCACATGGATGGCGCGCACCACGCCTTGGTCCGGGGCTTGGACGGTCTTGATGCGCCCGTCAGGAATGATCCGCCCCGGCGCGGTGGCCACCACATCGATATGGCCGATGCAGGCCCAAGCCAGCGCAATGGCCAGAAACGCCATGATCACCCACAACACGATGCGCCCGAGCGGATTGGGCGGACGCTCGAGCACTTCGAGCACGGCGGGGAGAAATTCCGTGTTATCGCCTTGCTGTTTGGTGCGCTCGGCCTCGCGCGCGGCCTTGTGCGATTCCGACCAGGTGTCGGCGTGGCGGCGCAGGCTGGCGAAGAGGCTCATTGCTTCAGCCCCATCTGCTTGGCGTAAAGCTGCGCATAGCGCCCGCCGCGCGCCATCAGTTGCGCATGGTCGCCCATCTCCACGATCTGGCCGCGTTCGAGCGTGATGATGCGATGCGCCGCGCGCACGGCCGAAAGCCGGTGCGCGATGATAATGACGGTGCGCCCCTGCGACATGGACTTGAGATTGGCCTGGATGATCTCCTCGCTCTCGGCGTCGAGCGCGGAGGTGGCCTCGTCCAGGATCAGGATTTTCGGCTTGATCGCCAGCGCGCGCGCGATGGCGATGCGTTGGCGCTGGCCGCCAGAGAGATTGCCGCCGCGTTCGTCGATGCGCGCATCGTAGGCTTCCTGCAGTTCCAGGATAAATTCATGTGCACCCGCGAGCTTCGCTGCAGCGACCACATCCTCCATGCTCATGGCTGGATCGGCGAGCGCGATATTGTCCCTGACCGTGCGGTTGAAGAGCAGATTTTCCTGCAGCACCACGCCGACTTGCCGGCGCAGCCAGGCCGGATCGACCATGGAGAGATCGACGCCGTCGACCAGCACGCGGCCGCGCTCGGGAGAGTGCAGGCGCTGGATCAGTTTGGTGAGCGTCGACTTGCCCGATCCGGACGGGCCGACAATGCCCAGCATTTCGCCGGCCGCGATGTTGAGATTGATGTCGCGCAACACTTCAGGGCCGTCCGGCTTGTAGCGGAAGGTGACGTTCTCCAAGCTCACCATGCCCTGCACCGGCGGCAAGCTTGTGCGCGAGGCCGACATGCTCGGCTCCATCGGCGCGTTGAGGATATCGCCCAGCCGCTCAACCGCGATGCGCGCCTGCTGAAAATCCTGCACCAATTGGGCGATGCGCAGCACTGGACCAGCGGCTTGCCCAGCGAGCATATTGAACGCGACTAACTCTCCGACCGTGAGCTTGCCTTCGATGACGAGCTTGGCGCCAAAATATAACAGCGCTACCGTGCCGAGCTTCTGCACCAGTTCGATGCCCTGGCGGCCCCAATTGGCGATCATCGAGGCGGAGAAGCCGGTCTTGATGTAGCCGGCGAGCTGACGCTCCCAGCGCTGCTGCATTTGCGGCTCGACCGCGTGCGCCTTGATGGTCTCGATGCCGGTGACGGATTCCACCAGGAAGGCCTGGTTCTCGGCCCCGCGCGCAAATTTTTCGTCCAAGCGCCGGCGCAGGATCGGCGACAGCGCGATCAGGATCAGCGCGTAGAGCGGCAAGGTTATCAGCACGATGATGAGAAGCGTCGGGCTGTAGAGCCACATCACCGCGAGGAACACGATGGCGAAGAAAAGATCGATCACCACCGTCAGCGCCGAGGAAGTCAGGAACTCGCGGATGGTTTCAAGCTCGCGCACCCGCGCCACGGAATCGCCGACCCTGCGCGCCTGGAAATACGCCATCGGCAAATGCGTCAAATGATGAAACAGCCGCGAGCCCAGCTCGGCGTCGACGCGGCTGGTGGTGTGGCTGAACAGATAGGTGCGAAGCCCACCCATCATCACATCGAACACCGACACCACCAGAAACCCGATCGCCAGCACTTCAAGCGTGGTGAGGCCATTGTGCACCAGCACCTTGTCGATGACGATTTGGAAAAAAAGCGGGCTGACCAGCGCCAATATCTGGATGAAGAACGAGGCGATCAGCACGTCGCTCAACAAGTGTCGGTACTTCACGATCGAGGGAATGAACCAGGTCACGTCGAACGCGCGCGCCGCGCCGGTCAGGCGCTCGCGCGTGGTCATCAGCAGGAGTTGCCCCGAAAACATCTCGCGTAAGCCATCGATGGCGATAGCTTCGGGTCTGTCCTTGTCGGGATGAAAAACGAGCGCCTTGTCCGGCGCAGCCTGCAACAGCAGAAAGAAGCGCCCGTCCTTGCTCGATGCGATAGCGGGCAAAGGTTGGCGATCCAGCCGCTCGGCGGCGACTTTCACTTCACGCGCGCGCACATCGAGATGCTTGGCCAGACGCAGCAGGTCGGACGCTTCAAGCAAGGCGCCGCCCTTGCCGGCGGCGTGGCGAAGCTGTTCGGGATCGGCGGGCTTTTGCAGAAAGCCGAGCATCAGCACGAAGGAAGCGAGTGCGGTGTCCAGACCGGGTGGCGCCACACCAGCCCCTTCCGCCGTTGCGCTCGGCGCGGCATCGTCTGTCCCCTTCGCCATCGGCACTCCACCCCGCGCCGGTTTCTCCAGGCGCGCTCTTGGTAACCAAGCAGCCCTGTTGCCGCAAGCTTGCGTCCCCTTCGCTGGAGTTCGGGGCCGCTGCCGGAGGTAGCCGGCAAGATCGCAAGTTTGCCAGGGCTACGTCTCTGTATGATAACACCAGCGTAACATGGCGCAGGAGAGCCGGCCCAACCTAACCTTCCGCCCGAATACTCAACGCGCCGCCCCGACCTGCCAACATCTCCAGAAACCCCTGAAACCGGACATCGGCATTGGCGCTGGCGTCTGGATCGTCATCGGGCAGCGCGCCGGAATACTCGAACCACACCCGCACAAACAGCAGCACGATCTCCTTGATCAGCGCGAGCTCGCGGGCGCGGGCGGCGTCGCGCTTGTCGAGACGGTCGAGCCGCGCCTTCACGGTGTCGGCGAGCGCTTGGCCTGTTTCATCGAGCAGCGCGCGGCGCAGTGCGTCGTTGGCGGCGCGCGAGAGGTTAAGGCCGCGCTTGGCGGCTTCCGCTTCGATCGCGGCGGCGACTTCGGCGTCGAAGTGCAGCGTGAGCTGCCGTTTGCTGGTCATGGCGATCGGGCTTTCGTGCGTGAAGCGGGCGGTGCAGTACGCATGAGCGCTTTGCGGATTTGGGCGCCGATCGGCTGGGCGTTCGCGGGGGTGGAAATGGCGGGCGTTGGCGCCGGATTTTCAACGCGCACCAGCGGCGGCGCGGTCCAGTGATGCGCGGCTGGCGCCAATGCGGCGCCGTTGGTGAAGGTGGCTTGGCTCACGTCCACCGGCACAGCGCTGGCGTGGATCGGGGCCAGGCCGGTCAGGAACAGGAATGCGTCTTCAGACTGGGCGCACGCCAAATCGCGCCGTGGCACGATCGGGTGCGAGGATCGCTCCCAGGTCGGAAACACCAATACCTTCCAATCCGGTCGCGAGGCAGCCAGGCGCTGCCAAACGCGAACGCTCCCGCCTAATTCCGAGAGCCTGGCTGTTGTCGGCTCGCTCTGCTGGCCGATCGCGGCAATGGCGTCGAAGGCAGCATACGGCGCGCGTGCCATGCAGCGCGCCTGGACGAGGAGACGACAGCAATTGCGCGATGCGTGTTCAGGCAGGAGCGGCGCGCCCGCGAGGACTGCATCGAGCGCCGCGCTCATGTCGGCGTCGATAACGACCAGCAGCTCACGCTTCTTGGCGCGTCCGCGATGATCGACATCGGGCGCGGCTGCGCATTCCGTGACAAGCTGCGCCAACATCGCCGCGATCAACGGTGCGGCACGTTGAACTTCGCCTGGAGGCGGCGAAATCACCAGGGTGTCGGGGCCATCGCCAACGACGAGATCGGCGAAGCGGAACTGATGCTCCGCCGTCGCTTGCGCAGGGGCGCCGTTGGCGAAGGTGGCGAGCGCGGCGTCGATCTTGGCGAGACGATCGAGCGTGGCGTTGGGATGGGCGCGCCAGAATTGCACCGCTCTGGCGATCTCGCAGCGAGGCGCGGGCGCTGAATCCTGCTGCGAATCCCAAGTGGCGCAGATGTCGGCGAGGACGCGATGGGGCTGGGCTAGGCGTTGGCGGATCGCTGCTAGATTGCGGTGTTCGAGCGGAGTGGTCAGCAGTTGGTCGAGCACCAGGACTGCGAATGCATCGGTGAGCGCGTCATCGCCAGATTGGAGAAACGAGCACGCCAGCACAAGCGCGTCGGCCCATGCATGAACGCCGCCGCGGATCGCCAGCATCGGATTGTACCCGGCGCCATCGCTGCGCCCCGGCGAGAAACGAATGACATTCTTGCGTGGGACCCTCAGCGCCAGTCCGCGCGCATCGACGAACACCAGCGCCCCACGCCAAGCGGAGATCGCGGCGAGCAATGCATTGTCCGTGTGTGCGGGATCGCCAACGATCAGCACGTTTCCCGATGGCGCGGAAACAATGTCGGGCTTCGCCAAGCCATGGCGAGGCACGGCGCCCAACGCCAATCCGTTGGCCCCCAATAGCCCCTGTTGTCTCAGAATGCCCCAGCGCGCGAAGCCACGGCGCGACTTCACGCGCGGCAGCTCCACCGGAGGGACCAGCCGCGCGACCACAAGCACCGCAAACGCCGCCAGCACGAACGTGATGGCGAGCAAAACGCAGAGCAGCGCAATCCAGGGCCGGGCGGGCGCCAGTTCCAAGCCCCAGCTCAGGAAGCGCCACGGGTCGTAGAGCGGATGGCCGTACAAATAGGCGACGGGTTCGCCGAAATGCGCGGCGTAGCCAAAGATGGCGGCGAGCAATTGAGTGGCGATGGCGGCAGACAGCGTCAGCGCCATCCATGCGATCAGGCCGTTGCGCGCCCAGGCGAGCCAGACGCTCATCGGTAAGCTCCCAAATCAGCGCAAATCCAAGTTGGACGCGGCTCGCGAGGAACTTTCCTCGCTTTTTCAAGGCCCGTCCGCTCTTGCTTCATGTTGTACAAATTCGCCATGATTTGTTGTGCTTAGTATTAGCTCGCCGAATACTTGTATGATCGCAGAAAACGGGGTGTACAGCAAGATAAAGAGCAAGTTACTGTTGCCGCGAGTGCTTGGTTTTGCTAGAGCTTCGGCAAGTTGGACGCGGGCGGAAAAAGTTGCTCGACGACTCGTGGGCAAGTTGGCGCAAGGAGCGCAGATATGTTGGAAATGAACCCGCCGAAGCTGGAAGCGCTGCCTCACGACGATGAATTTCGCGCTCGCTTTGGGCGCACACATGGCGAACGCGGTGGAACCAGCGGCAAATTGGGCGCGCGTCTGACGAAAGCGATGAGGGGTGCGTCGCCGCGCACATCGTCCTCAATGTTTGCCAGCGGCGCGCGCGGCTTTGCCAGCGATCAGCGCCAGCGCGTGGTCGCAAAGGTAAGCTTTCACAAGCACGGCTTCGGCGGCGGCGGCGGCAAGCTGATGGCGCATGCCCAGTATCTGGAGCGCGACAGCGCCGCGCGTGAAGGAGAGCGGGGTCAGTTCTATGACCAAGAGCGCGACATTGCCGAGGACGTCCGCGAGCGGCTGCAGGATTGGAGCAGTGAAGACAAGCGCCACTTCCGCATCATGCTGGCGCCGGAGAGCGGCGCGCGCATGGTCGGCGAGGACGGCGATCTAAGGGACTTCACCCGCAGCACCATGGAAAAAATGAAGCGCGATCTCGGCGTGGAGCTCGATTGGGTGGCGGTCGATCACCACAACACCGACAACCCCCATGTTCATGTGATCGTGCGCGGCGTGCGCCGCGACGGGGCTGAGCTTCTCCTGCCGCGAGAGTACGTTTCCCATGGCTTGCGCGAAGCCGCTCGCTACATCGCCACCGAAATCATCGGCGAGCGCTCCATAGCTGATGAACGCCTGCGGCTCGACCGCGAAGTGCAGTCGCGCAGCCTCAATCGGCTCGACCGGGTGCTGGAACAGGAACTCAACGCCCGCCGCGAAGTGCGGATGCAGGAGTTGGGGCGGGGGCATTCACCGGACTTCGCCGACGCCCTGCGCGCCCGCGCTCGTGAATTGCAAGCCGTGGGCTTGGCGCAGGAGACCGGGCGCAACGTGCTGCGGTTTGAGCCCGACTGGATCGAGCGCTTGGAAGCGGCGCGGCCCTTGGACATCCGCCGCGAGTTGGCGCGCGGGCGGCTCTATGAACTGCGGCTGGGCCGGGTCGTGGGCGAGGTCAAGGAACTGGGGGCGCGCGGCGACAATCCCGACCGGGCGTTGCTGGTGGTGGACTCCCCTTCCCATGGCCGCGTGTTGCTCAACACCGGCATGCGCGAGATCGAGGGCTTGGAGCAGGGATCCATCGTGGCGCTTAAGCCCTATGGGCGCGGGGCGGGAATCGAAATCATCTCAGCGAGGTCGCTGGAAGCGCAAGTGCAGGCGCGGGCCGACACCTTGCTCGACCGCGAACTCGATCGCATTGCGCGTGGGCAGAAGCGCGAGTTGCCGCGCTTGGAACCAGTGGAAAAAGCCCTTGCCGCTCGCGCCCAGCATTTGGAGCGCGAGGGCTGGGGCGTACGAAGCGAAAGCGGCAAATTCTATTTCCGCGATGGCGTACGAGAGGCATTGCGCACCGACGAACTGGACCGCGCCGGGATTAGCCACGCCAAGCAACATGGCCTTGAGTATCGCGACCTCAGCATCGATCCCCCGCTCAACTCTGAGCGTGCGTGGCAGGTGCGCGAGGTGAAGGAATTATTCGCCGGCCGCACCGCGATCATCGGGCGCGGCGACGATATCGCATTGGTCGCGATCAAGCCCGGCAAGGAGATCGAAATCGGCGATCAGGTCGGCGTCAAAATATTGGAGCGCAGCGGCGCCAAGGCGGTTGAACTCATCGCGCCCAAGCAGCTTGCCAAGGAACTTGAACTGAGCCGCGGGCTTGGCATCGGGCTCGGCCGCTGAAGCTTGGCTTCGCGCTTGCTGGTTGTCGCCCATCAACAACGCGGGAGGCGACGTCAAATGGTCAAGCGAACGGCAACAAATTCGCCCGCAAAGCGAAAATCGAAACGCGCGCCGAAGGCGCTGATCGATCCGCGCCAGATGGGCTTGTTCGATGCGCTGGAGGCAGCGCCGGCGAGCCGGCGTAGCGTGAAGGCGTGGAAAGCAAAGCCTTCGCGCTCGGCGGGGGCCGAACGACCAGTAGTATTGAGCCCGGGCGAGGCGGCGCAATACCTTGGCGTGTCGGTCAGCACGCTGAAGAACTGGCGCGCCAAGAAGATCGGTCCCAGATCGGTCATGCGCGGCGCGCGCTTGGTGGCGTATCGACCCGCCGACCTCGAGAAATTCTTGGACGACAACAGCGCCAGGCGCGTACCCATCCGCCGAGACTTTCAATTACCCACAAATCCGGCTGCTCCGATTTCCGCGCCAATCTCGATATCTGTCAGCCTTGAGAGACCGCGCCAGATGACCACATTTCCTGGCGGCGGATCCCCGGTGCGGGCCAGGTAGCCT
>JAKFYF010000266.1 GCA_021731005.1 Hyphomonadaceae bacterium | reverse complement strand
CTGGGATGAGGACGCGGAAGCGTATGCGTGCCGCTCGAAAGCCGACGCGCCGGAGATCGATGGGGTGGTGTATGTGGAGAGCGAGCGGGAAATTGCGGAAGGAGTGATTTTCGAGGCGCGGATCACGAGCGCGGAGGGGCATGAATTGACGGGACGCCGCGCAGTCTGAATCCGGCCAATATCCGTCATTCCGGGGCCGCCGAAGGCGGAACCCGGAACCCAGGGGTCGCAGCGAGTGTGTCGCCCCTGGGTTCCGGATCGCGCTGCGCGCGTCCGGATTGACGGAGCATGTTGCTCGATCGGCGGCTGGTAGAAGGCCCTATTCCTCCACCCCCTCCCCGCTCCAGCCGAACCCCAACAGCGGCCGCAGCGCGTCTACTTCCGCTTGCGTGCCGCAATGTTTGCGCCAGGCTTGACGCACCGCGTCGAGCGCGCTGATGCGGCCGCCGCGCACCAGAAACGCCAGCGGGCGCAACCAGGGCGGGGCGTCGCGCAGATGCTCGGTGGCGAAGGTTTTCTGATCGAGATGCGCGCCGGCGGCAACCGCGTCCTCCACAAGTTGCGCGGTCTTCAGCATCGCGGCTTGCAAACGCGCGGCGTATTCGTCGAAGCGCACGCGGTCCTCTTCGATCAAGAGCGGACGCAGATCGTCGGCGAGCCCGTCGAGCAGCACGGCGAGCACGTTCTTCTCGCGCGAGATCGCGTCCTTGGCCTTGTGCATCAAGGCGTATTCCTCGCCCTTGATCTTGACCCAGAGCCCATCGGCGAAGCGCACCACCACGCCTTCGGCCCCTTTGATAGCGCGAACGGTCTCGACCAGATCGGCGCCAACTCCCGGCCGCTCCCAAAGCCGCACCGCGTTCAGCTCCATCGCGCGCGCCGCCGCTTCCACCTCGGCGCGATCGAGGTAAACGCCGCTTATAGTGTGGCGCAGCGCCAACAATGTCAGCGCGGAATCATCGTACTTCACCACGATGCGATTGTCCGGCGCCGTGAACTCGAAAATCGGCGTCACGCCCTCGGACAGTTGCCCGGCCAGCGCGGCGAGCAGATTCGGGCTAGCGTGACGCTCGGCCAACTCCGCCACATTGGTGATGCCCATGCGCGTCATGAAACGAACGCGCCCATCGCGCAGCAGAGCGGGATGGATCATGGAGCCATCGAGCTTGTCCATGATCATATGTTCAGCGGCGAAATCGAGCACATGCGGCAGCGTGTGCTCACGCTCGCCGACATTGAAGAATTTATGGAACGGCCGCGCCATGATCGCGCCGGTATCGGGATAGAATTTGATCCCGCGCAGTTCGGCGCGGCGTATGTCGTCGAAACTATCGGCGAACGCCACCACATAATCGATGGCGATGTAGTCGGCGTCGCGCTTGACCACGAATTCCTTGCGCCCCTCGATCAGCGCCAGCGCCTCGTCAATATGGCGGATTTCCATGGTTTTCCGGTTCCTAACATGGACCGCCGGCGTCCTCGCCGGCAACAGCGTCTGCAAGCGCGCAGGCCTGTACAAACTGCAACACCGTTTGCCGGCGAGGACGCCGACGGTCCGTAAATCACTCGCCCTTCTTCCGCCCGCCGCGTCCGATGGTCAACGCCTTGATCACGCCGCGCAGGGTCTGCACTTCTTGCACGGTAAGACGCGCGCGCAGCAGGGGCGCGCGCAGATTGCGCTTCATGAGCGGGGCTTTGTCATCGGGATGAAAGAATCGTCCCCGTTCCAATTCCGCCTCCAAATGCGCAAACAGATGTTCGAGTTCCTCGTGCGTTGCCGGAGGGCTCGTCGTGTCCAGAAACCAGGCCGGCGCCGAGCACCCCTGGCGCGCTTCCGCATAGGCAAAGGCGAACACCGCCACCGCGTTCGCCAGATTGAGCGAGGCGAACGCTGGATTGACCGGCAGCGTCAGAATCGCTTCGGCACGTGCAACTTCATCGCTTTCAAGCCCCGCCGCCTCTGGGCCGAACAGCAGCACCGGCCGCTCTCCCGCCGTGATCGCGGCGCGCAGTTTTTCCGCGGCCTCGCGTGGGCCCCAGACCGGCTTTTCCATGCCGCGCGGCCGCGCTGTCGCGGCCACAACCAGGGTCGCGTCCGCGAGCGCGTCCTCGAGCCGCCACTCCACGCGCGCCGTATCGAGCACGCGGTCGGCGCCCACCGCGACATTCTGCGCTTTCGGGTTGGGCCAGGAATCGCGCGGCGCCACCAAGCGCAAGCCGGTGAGGCCGAAATTCAGCATCGCCCGCGCCACCGCGCCTATATTCTCCCCCATCTGCGGACGCACCAGGCAGATGGAGGGCCATTCCTCCTCGATCGGAGCGGGCATGTTGGCGGCGCGGGTCACGGCGCGCGCGCCGGCCTAGAAGAGATCGGCAATCGCGATCGCCGCATCGGGCGCGCACAGCGGCGCAATGGATTCACCAACTCTGACAGTGCGGCGCGCTCCGTAGCCGCTCGCATCGGGCTCGCGGAACACGACAAGCCTTTGGTTCTCAAGATCGACCACCCAGTATTCCGGTACGCCGGCCGCCGCGTAAATCGCGGCCATGATGGTGAGATCGTCTTCGAGCGAAGAATGCGCGGTTTCCACGATCAGCGCGATCTCGGCGATATTGATGGGCGGGCGCGGACGAGGGCCGGGCGGGATCACCAGCGCATCCGGCTCTGTCACGTCATGCTCGGAAAAGCGCAGGGTCGGCTTGGTGGCGATCTCGAAGCGCGGGTAGAGGGCGCGAGCAAGCACACCGATCAGCCGGCCTAACCCTGTTGCATGTTCCGGAACCGTGGGCGCCATGGAATAAACCTCCCCGCCGATCAGCCGCAGCCGCTCCTTGGCCCCGAACACTCCGGTTTCGTAGAGCTTCATGAACTCGCCCGCCGTGAAGCGGCGGGGTTCGGCGGCTTTGAGGGCGCGGAAGGGGGCGTTCATCGGGCGGCTCCGGAGGCATCATAGCACACCTTCCCCGCCTTGCGCGACTGGGCCGCCATGTTAGGACCTGCTCCGCGAATTCATTCTCTCCCAGGGGCGCTTTATGGCCAAGATCAAAGTCGAAAATCCGGTCGTTGAACTCGACGGCGATGAGATGACGCGGATCATCTGGCAGCTGATTAAGGACCGGTTGATCCTGCCCTATCTCGACCTCAAGCTTGAGTATTACGATCTCGGCGTCGAGCACCGCGACGCCACCGACGACAAGGTCACCGTGGACGCCGCCCACGCAATCAAGAAGCACGGCGTCGGGGTCAAGTGCGCCACCATCACGCCGGACGAGGCGCGGGTGGAAGAATTCAAGCTGAAGAAGATGTGGAAGTCGCCGAACGGCACCATCCGCAACATCCTGGGCGGGGTGATTTTCCGAGAGCCGATCATCTGCAAGAACGTGCCGCGTCTGGTGCCGGGCTGGACCCAGCCCATCGTCGTCGGCCGCCACGCCTTCGCCGATCAATACCGCGCCACCGATTTTCGCTTTCCCGGCAAGGGCAAGCTCTCGATCAAGTTCGTCGGCGAGGACGGCAAGGTGATCGAGCATGAAGTGTACGACGCGCCGGGCGCGGGCGTGGCTATGGCGATGTACAATCTTGATGACTCGATCCGCGAATTCGCGCGCTCCTCGATGATGTACGCGCTGCTGAAAGGCTGGCCGCTTTATCTCTCCACCAAGAACACCATCCTCAAGGCCTATGACGGCCGCTTCAAGGATATTTTCGAGCAAGTGTTCGAAGCCGAGTTCAAGGATCAGTTCGCGGCGCGCAAGATGACCTACGAGCACCGGCTGATCGACGACATGGTGGCGAGCGCGCTGAAATGGTCGGGCGGGTTCGTGTGGGCGTGCAAGAATTACGATGGCGACGTGCAGAGCGACACCGTGGCGCAAGGCTTCGGTTCGCTCGGGCTGATGACGTCCGTGCTGCTCACCCCCGACGGCAAAACCATGGAGAGCGAAGCCGCGCACGGCACGGTGACGCGCCATTATCGCCAGCACCAGAAAGGCCAGCCAACCAGCACCAATTCGATCGCCTCGATCTTCGCCTGGACCCGCGGCCTCGCCCATCGCGGCAAGCTCGACGGCAACCAGAAGCTGATCGATTACGCGCTGCTGCTGGAGAAGATCACTGTCGATACAGTTGAAGCCGGGCAAATGACCAAGGATTTGGCGCTGCTGGTGGGCGATGCGCAGGCATGGCTGACGACAGAAGGCTTCCTCGATGCGATCGCGGATAATTTGGATCGGACGATGGGGGCGTAAGCACGAAAACCGACACCTCCCGAACCGGCGCCCGGGAGCGGAATTATGTTCCATGGGCTGATCAGGAAGTCGGCGGCGCGCCAACGGGATCGACGCAATAGCCAATATTGTACAGCACGGGCCGGACATGCGGTAACCGGCGAGATCGAAGAAGCGATAGGACAAGGGCAAAATTGGGAGGCAAAATTGACCAAGGCGCAGGAGGGCCATGGACAGCGCGAGTTGACTCCGTGGGAGGCGCTGAAGGATCTGGGCTGGTTTTTCGGCCTGTTCTCGGCGGTGGTCGGTGCGCCGTCGGTCCTTTCAATTCTCCAGCACGTTTTCGTAGAGCACAAGCTGGATAAGGCGTTCCAGTGGATCGTCGACGGCTACAATGACCTGATGGCGGTGCTTGGTGCTGTCGCGGAACCTTGGTTCCTGCCCGCGATCAGCTGGCTGGGCGGCCTGTTGCGCCTCGACCTCGAACTCGTCCCGGTCTGGCGGCCGCTGTTTGCACTGGCAATGGTGGCGGTAGGTGGCTTTGCGCGCAACACATGGAAGCGAGGCCAGTTTCGCGCTTCAATTCTTGTTCTCCTAATCGGCGGATTCGCAGCCCTCATTGGCGCCATAGGAGCCGGTGTGGCGATTTCGATGGGAGGTTGGCTTGCCCAGAGCTTGGCGGCCGCAATTCCAGTCACAATGGTGTGGGCGGCCATCTTTCTTGCAGACGCGCTAGACAATTTTGCCGCGGGCGACACCCATTTCGCCATATCCGCGCTGGAACAGGCGGCATCCTGGGTTCCCGTGGCGAGCATTGCATTGGGAGCTGTTGGCGGGGCCCTTTCATTCATCCCGGGCGCAGCTGACGTGGGCGGACTCCTTGCCCTCTCCGGCGGCCTGTTTGTGCTTGGCGCAAGCATGACTTGGGAAGGTCTGATGAGATACAGGAACCTTTGGTGGACAGGCAGCGACCCGTTCACTGCTCGGATCGGTCTTACTATCCTGGGCGGCTTCGTTGGAGCAGGGCTCATCCTCCTCGCTGACACCGCCGTGAAGGCCCTGGGCGGGACGTAGATGGATGCGGTGGAGTGAATGTCATCCCGCACCTCCCTCACCGGCGCCTGGAGCGGCGCTTATCGTTATCCGGGCGCGCGTTGAACCCTCTCTCACCTCCTTTGGGAGGGGTCGCGCGGACGGAAATAGGTTGGAGCGCGAGCCTTCAGGCTCGCCATTCTTGTTTGCAACTCCATGCGAGCCTGAAGGCTCGCGCTCCAACCGGAAGGCGCCAGCACGCTTAGCATCCTGCTCAGTACATCCGCCCGCCGGTCAGCGCCGGGCGGTCGACATTGAGCAGCACCACATCGCCGTTGCGGTCGGGAAAGCCTAGGCACAGCACTTCGGACATGAACTTGCCAATCTGCTTGGGCTCGAAATTCACCACCGCGGCGACGCGCCGGCCGAGCAATTCGCCGAGGTCGTAATTCTGCGTCACCTGGGCGGAGGATTTCTTCACCCCGAGCGGTTCGCCGAAATCGATCCAGAGTTGGTAGGCGGCTTTCCTGGCCTCCTCAAAGATCTTCACGTCGACTATGGTGCCGAGGCGGATATCGACCTTGAGGAAATCCTCAAGCGAGATGATCGGCATTCGGGCGTTGGCTTGGGGGTCATGGGCCATCGGCGTTTCGCTTCCCTTTTTATCCAAGCCGGGCGGGCTCGGTGCGTGGGCCGTCCGGTCCCATCACAATTTGGTCAACTTCGAGCTGGGCGTCCTTCAACTGGCTCTCGCAGCGCGCCTTCAGCGCCGCCCCGCGTTTGTAGATGCGAATCGAATCAGCCAGCGGCACGTCGCCCCGTTCCAGGTGGGCGACGATTTTCTCCAATTCCGCCAAGGCTTCCTCGAAGGCCAGCTGGCCCGGGTCGCTCGCTTCCTTGCTCATGACTGCAAACTTATGAATTCTGGGCGCATAAGGGAATAGGTGCGGGGCGGTTTCTGGGTCATGGCTGGCCCCCGCCCTTCACGAAGCGCCGGTACGACCAATAAAAGTCGCCGGTATTCTCCACCTCGCGCCAGCCTTGGGCGCGCAGCACCGGGCGCATCATTCGATTGAACCAGCCGTGCGCGCACAGCATGACGTTTTGGCCGCGCAGCGCCTGGGCGGTCAGCGTCGCTACCGCCGCCTCGGCGCGGATCTCAGCCTCGCGGCGGCTTTCAGCGCTACCGTGAGCGCCGAACCACCACGCTATGCGCGCCAGTACGCCCCAGTGGCCAGGGCGCCGTCGCCATGGCAGCGGCGGCGGCGGCAGCGCTGCCTCGACGAAGACGGGATCGGTGATCGGCACGCGGCCGGGCGCCAGCAATTGCGCGGTATGGATCGCGCGCGGCAGTGTCGAGGCGAACAGCACATCGGCTTGCGCGGCCATGGCAATCAACGCTTCCGGAGGTCGTTCGTCGGGATGCAGGCGCGCGAGATCGTAATCCACCCACCACGCGCGATAGCCTTCGCGGTCGATGCGCACCGTGCGGTCGGCGTGCGGCCGGCCGTGCCTTACAATCACGATCGAACCGATCCGCGTTGCCGAACGGCGATCCAGCGTCTCCTCGGGCGCCATGGTCGTCGTCATTGTGACCTTTCGCGACGGCTGCGCGCCCCCTCCCCTGAGCGGGACCTAGCCGTGCAGAAGCGCCTCCAAATAGGCGTGGGCCGATCGGGCGAGCGCGTCCAAGTCGTAACCGCCCTCCAGAGTCGAGACAAGCTTACCCTTGCAGTGGCGTAATGAAAGTTCCCGCAGGCGGCGCCCCGCCCAGGCGAAATCGGCCTCCTCAAGCTCCATCTGCGCGAGCGGGTCGGCGCGGTGGGCGTCGAAACCGGCGGAAACCAGGATGAGACCAGGGGCAAAGTTCTCCAATGCGGGCAGCACCGCCGTTTCCATCGCATTCCGCCAAGCAGCACTCCCCGCGCCAGCCGGAAGCGGCGCGTTAACGACATTGCCATCAATCCCGCGCTCTTGCGCGGCGCCGGTTCCGGGATAGAGCGGCGCCTGGTGGGTCGATGCAAACAGGAGCCGCGCCTCCCGCTCGGCCACGCTTTGGGTGCCGTTGCCGTGGTGGACGTCGAAATCGACGATCGCGACGCGCTCAAGGCCATGGACTTCAAGGGCATGCAGCGCGGCGATGGCGACATTGTTGAAGATGCAAAAGCCCATCGGCGCCAGCGGCTCGGCATGGTGGCCGGGCGGACGCACGGCGCAAAACGCCATGTCGTCCTCGCCGGCGAGCACCGCATCGACCGCTGCCACGCACGCGCCGGCGGCGCGGTAGGCGGCTTGGCGCGAACCAGGGGAGAGATAGGTGTCGGGGTCGAGTTGCACGCACGCCTCGCGCGCCTCGGCGAAGGCCTCCTCCAGCGCGTCGATGACGCGCGCGGGATGCACCCGCGCGATCGCTTCGCGCGACGCAAATGGCGCGTCGCGGCGCTTAAGCGCGAGACTCTCGATGCCCCTCAGAACCGCTTCGAGGCGCTCGGGCCGCTCTGCGTGGCCGCGCGGCGGCTCATGGCCGAGCATCGAGGGGTGGGTGAACAACAGCACGGGACGCCTCCGCCGAGCAAAATCTGGCCGCCAGCCACTGCCCCTTACTTTGCTTTGGCGACTAGGGTCGCTCAAGACAAGCCGCGTTTTTCCCACACACCCGGCGTTCGCCGGTTGGAGCGCACACCTCCTGGCGCGCTTTTCGCCATGCTCCCAAGCACAGAATCAAGCGCGCCAGGAGGCGCGCGCTCCAACCTGGAGAGGGCGGCGCGCGCCAAACGCCGGACAACGCATCGGCGTTTCCGGGTTCGCTTGCATTTCCTGTCCCGCGAGTCGGGAGAGCGGGGCGCGCTTGGCGCGTGAGCTCAAAAAACAGTCCGGTGGCGGCGCAAAGCGCGCCCCGCGT
>JAKFYF010000087.1 GCA_021731005.1 Hyphomonadaceae bacterium | reverse complement strand
CGTGTAGACGCCGATCGAACCTACTTCGGTGAACACGAATTTCTCGATCGACGCGCCGATTGTGTACCAGTCTTTGATCGTGATTTGATCGGCGATGTCGGCGAACGCGCGCGCATCGTTCTCGCCGTTCGAGATGGCGAGCACCGCGTCATTGCCGACGCGGCGCAAGATGATGTCCTGGATATCGATGCCAATGCCGAACTCGATCGAATCTGAACCGGAATTGGCGGCGACGTTGCCGCTGACCGCGCCCTTGTGGCGGCGTAGAATCTTGGTCAGATCGTCCCAATCGTAGCGGCCTAGCCATTGCTGGCCATCAAACACGACCTCGGTTGCGAGCTTCACCGTGCCATTGGGCTGCAGCGCGTAGCCGTTGAGGTAAACCCCGTTCTGCCAGACGATATCCCAATTGTTGACGTGCTCGTCGATCAAAGTATCGCGCCCGTCGCCGCGTTCGAAGCGGACGATGTCATTGCCAGCGCCGGTGACCACGGCATCGTCGCCCAGCCCGCCCGCAAGAATATCGTTGCCGGCGCCGCCATAGAGATCGTCGGCGCCGTCGTCGCCGAATACGGTGTCGTTGCCCGAGCCGCCGATCACTTCATCGGTCCCCGAGCCCCCGGCCACCAGATCGTTGTCGCTGTCGCCAGCGACGAAATCGTCGCCGCCGCCGCCGAAACCGTAATCGTTGCCGGCAAGTCCGCGTAATTGATCATTGCCGCCATCGCCGACCATGAAATCAGCCCCAAAAGTCCCGATGATCACATCGGGGCCGCTGGTGCCGGCGATGAACGAGGTCATGTCGCCGATGCGGATTTGCTCGCCGTCGGCAAAGCGCAGCCATTCGACGCGGCGCGTGATCGTGAACCAGTCCTTGATGGTGATCTCGTCACCGGTGAGCACAAGGGTGCCGTTCACATCGTTGGCCAATTGGATGATAAGATCGTTGCCCGGCGCGGCGGTAGTGCCCGAGCGCTTCATCACGATATTGCGCAGCGTCACGCCTGGCCCGAACGAGATCGCGTCTTCGCCGCCCTTGACGTCGCCGGTTTCGAGATAGCTTCCGTTGCCGGCCCAGTTCTTGGCCAGCGCGCCCGAGAGCATGCCCGCCATGCGCGTCGCAAACGGATCAGCGCCGCCGACCGCGCCCGCGGGATCGCTTTCGTCGAAGATCGTGTCACGACCGTCGCCGAAGCCGAACACGTATTGGTCCGAGCCCGCGCCGCCGAGCACGCGCGCTTCGCCAGTAGCGCCGCGTTCATCGCCGGCGCCGCCTTGCAGAATGTCGCCGCCGGCGCCGCCGAGGATGCGGTCGATGCCGTCGCCGCCATGGAGCCAATCGCTGCCGCGCGAGCCGTAGAGCGCATCGTCGCCGGCGCCGCCTTCGAGATAATCGCCATTGCCGCCGTCAAGCGCGAGCGCTGCGTTTTCGCCCGCGGAATCGCCGAGTGTGAAGGCGATGTTGCTGGAATTAGCCGCGAACAGCCGGTCCGCGCCGTCGCCGCCCAAGAGCCAATCGTCCAGCTTGCCGCCAACCAGCGTGTCGTTTCCAACGTCGCCGAGCACATCATTACCCAAATCGCCGCCGCGAATGATATCGTCGCCATCGCCGCCATCGATCAAAGCGGCGACGCGAATTTTGTGACTGCCGGCGGTGGCGGCGGCGCCGTTCAATGTGTACGCGGTGGTGAGCGCGATGGTGTCGATGTTCACCGTCAGCGTATCGGCGCTAGCAGTGCCTACAATGACATCCTTCGACGCCGTATCGATTGTATCCCCGAGCATGCCCAGCAACGCGCCGTCAGCATCCATAAACACGAACAGGCGCTCGTTGGTTTCCGGATCAAGATCCAGAATGATGTTGCCCGGCGTAAACGCAGTGCCGTCGATCTTACCGTCCGCCACCTCGTCCAGAAAGGCGCCCCAACCGCCGAGCCAATCGCTTTTCCAGCGCCGGTCGAGCCCCAGTTCGAGCACGCGCGCGAACGTAATCGTCCAGCCGGCAGTGAAGGCGCTCGACGGGTCGGCCGCGATCAGCGCGTTGATTGCGGCAGGGTTCTGCAGATATTCGCCATAACTTTGCGCTGTGGCGATGTCGCCGAACAGGGTCTGGGTCTCGAACGCGCCCGCCGCATAGGCGGTCTCGCTGGCGGCATTGCCCCCCGCGTTCGCCACGGTCGCGGCGACTGCGCGCTTGATGTACACGTCCCCGCCCATCAGGCGCCCGGAGAGATCGGAGAGCGCGATGTAGCTGCCGTGATTGATGACTTGTACAACATCTTTGGAGGTGAAGCCGTAATTGGCCGACGCGCTCGGCTTGTAGGTGTATTTCTTGCCTTTGACCTGGTAGGTCCCGGCGCGCACGCCCGCCGCGTCGAGCACGTGCGCGCCGCTCGCGGCGATTACGCTGTTGAGCAATTCCCCGACCTGGGCGCCCATCGAACGCACCGCGTCCTTCGAGCCGCCAGACTTGGACCAGGCGTTAGCGACCGCGAAGCGCTGGCCGCTCTCGTCCCACGCCAAGTCCGCACCCGCTTTTGGCGTGCCGCCGAACAGCGAACCGATCAGACCGCCGAGAATGTAGCCGATAAACGCGCCAATTGCCGCGCCGATGGGGCCAGCCCAAGAGCCGAGTTGCATCCCGAGGATCGCCCCCTCCGATGCGGCGGCGGCCCCAACAATCATGGCGCCGACGGCGGAGCCCAACGATGCGCCAATCTGTCCGCCTACGGTGTCAAACTCGATCAGCTCGGAAGCGAGCCACGTGCCGATGAACGCGCCGGCGGCGTTGAGCAGGGCGGCGCCGACGCCGGTGTTCCAGGTGCGGACCGCGCCGGGTGGCGGGGTCGCTGGGCCCGTTGTTGGAACCTGCACCGCTTGGCTGACGTCGGTTACGACCTGGCCGCTCGAATTGATCAACTGTTGGGAATAGTTCGTGTAGAATGTTGTTGGTGTTGTCGCGCCTGGTAGTGTGATTGACGTTGTAAAAGTTTGCCCGAGGTTCAACAAATTCGTCGCGATCTGCGAAATCGCCGCGGCGCCGGTGGTGCTGACAAACTGGCCGCCGGGCCCTTCGAGCCCCTGGTCGTTGACGAATTCCGCGAACAGATACGAAGAAATCGCGCCAATTCCAGCATCGCGCAGCTCTACCGGCAGATTATCGAACGCCGAGCGGAAGGTCGTGGTCGCCGCGTTCGGTCCATCGTCAAGCACATTATCGATGCCCTGGCCGACATTTAGCCCTATCACGCCAAGTGTAGTGCCAAGCGCCAAGTCGCCCCACGGATCGTTGGTGTGCACCAGCTTCGACAAATTTGAGCCAAAGATGGAGCCAAATTGGCTGAAGGGGATTTCCTTGAAGGCCCGCCCCAAGTCATCGACGAGGAACTCCTTCATCGTTGTAAGCAGGCTCCCAAGTGTGCCTGCTGTCCCCTGGAAGACGTTTGCTACGCCATTGACCAGTACCATTAGGACGTCGTCGTGCAGCCATGCGAACGCCCCGTTGATTATCGAGTGCTGAGTTAGCTCCGCCGGCGCTTGCTCAAACCCAGGGGCACCAGAACGTGGTTCAAATCCGATCGCAATCACGTTGAGCCCGGTCAGACGCGCGAGCATCAATTCGTAATACCCTTCTGGATCGTAAGGAGCCTCCATGACTTGAGGCAAGTTCATCCAAGAAATATCAGACCTGATTTGCAGTTGCGTAAGCAGCGGATCGTCCCAGCGAAAAGGATCGCCGGGCTGCACGTCCGGCGGGGGCCGCAGTCCAAACAGCGGGTCATCCCGAGTGGCGAAGAAGTCGGCGGCGTTAAAGGGCTTGAAGGTGAAATGCGAACTTTGATCCAAAGTCCAAAGCTCGTAGCTGATTTGGTTTACGCCGGCTGTGACGGTGTCTGCGTCGAACCTGTAGTGACCGCCGCCTATCGGTTGGGTGCGCTCAACGCCGAAAAGGCCATCGAAGAAGCTGCCGATGTTTCCCAAGAGCGAGGATTGAGGCTGTACGACGCTGCCGGCATACGCCGTGTTGTGTAGTATTTCGTGAGCGAGCACTTCAATAAAAGACGGTGCGACTTTCACCCAGGTTGAGGTTGTCGCGTCGACCTCCCAGCGCATCTGAGCGCCTGGCCCGCCCCAATTATTGTGTGTACTCCCAGGCGTCCAGCTCGCACTAAAGGAGGAATGAATTTCGATTTGCCCGTTGCGTGAAGTCCCATAGTTTTCTCGCCCTCCACTAAGCGCGCTACCGAAAGAGATGTTTACTGGCGCGCGGAGGTTAGCAATGCCAAATCTGAACGTCGAAGAATTGTCGTAAAGCTGATTCAATGCCCCGATGATCTGTTGGTTGTTATCCGGTACACTGACGCCGGCAGATACAAGTCCCGCTCGAAGTTCAGTCATTAGTTCCCTCCCATCGGAACAATTTTATTGCGAACAAGAAACGTCTTGTTCGACAGAAGTCGGCGGTCGCGAGCTTGCACGATTGTGTTGTCTAAGCTGGGTTGTAAGACCAACGGCGGCGCTAGGCGACCCCGGCCAAGGCCTCGCAAATGGCGCCCTGGCCTCTGGAAGAACAATCAACCAAGCATGATAGGCGCGATACGGGAGGGGGCCATCATTCGTCAACGGGTCAGGCAAACCCGGGTCGTCGAACCATTCCGAAAACGCGAACGTCAAATTGTCGCCTCGGCAGGTGATCGAATCCAGCGCCAGCTGGGTCGCCTGCGGCGCGTGAGTCAGCACCATAACAAGGGCGCCAACTTCGCCGTCCCGCATTTGGACACCCGCATCACCCGGGGCTCCGACAACACGATCTGTTTGGTCATCTGAAGCGTGGAACATGCCACGCCGCTCCCACTCGCGCCAACCTCTTGGATCAAACGTCGCAACAACAACGTCGCCATAAAAGCTGTTGTTATTTCCGCTGCGCGGCTCTCTCACCTGCAGGGGATAAGCGCGAACGTGAAAAGATGACGAGCGGTCGCGTGCCGCCGCCAAGCCCCACGCGCCGAGGCAAAGCCCGGCGACCAGGAGTAAGGCGCCATGGGAACGCCGATTTTTGGAGGCCCAATTTCTCAACCACACGATCTCACCTCTCCCTTCCCGCTTCCTCCACCCGCCGGGCGATCGGCGAGAGCAGGAATTCTATGATGCGGCGGCGGCCGGTCTTGATCTCCGCGGTCACCGCCATGCCGGCGGTTAGCGGCGTGGCGCGACCGTTGATGCTAATGCTTTGCTGTGACAGTTCAACCCGCGCCGGAAACACCAAGCCAAGGTCCTCGTCTTCGATGGCATCGTGGCTTAGAAACACCAGCCGTCCACTGACAATCCCGTAACGCGTGAACGGAAACGCCTCCAGTTTTACCCGCACCTCTTGTCCCTCGCGCACGAAACCGGCGTCGCGATTGAGCACGTTAGCTTCGACAACGAGCCTGGTTCCCTCGGGCACGATCACCAAGAGCGCGTCGGCGGGGCGCACCACGGCGCCAATAGTGGTCACTTGTAATTGCTGGACAATTCCAGCCGAAGGCGCGGTGAGGATGGTGCGGCGGTTGCGTTCGCTGGCGATGGCGTATTCCTGCGCGCGCAGGCGCGCGGTGGCGTCGGCTTCGTTGAAGGCGTCGAGCGCTTCGCGGCGGAAGGTGGTGCGGGCGGCGTTGAGGCGCTCAGTGGCGCCAGTTTCGGCGGCGCGGGCGCGGCCAAGTTCGGCGCGGCGGATGATCAAGTCCTGGCGCATGCCGATGGCGCGCTCTTCGGCTTCATTGACGCGCGTGCCGGCGGCGAAGCCCTCGCCCTGCAGCCGGCGCAGGCTCTCCAATTGGCTTTCCACCAGCGGCAATTGGCTTTCCAGCCGCACTACGTCAGCCGACACCATGGCGCGGTCGCCGCGGCGCTGACGCTGCTCGGCGATGAGCCCGGCGATGGCCGCTTGCTGTTCGCCGATGCGGGCAGCGACTATGGCGTGTTGGGTGTCGACGATGGCCGGATCGGCGCCGTCGGGCGGCGCGAACGGCTTCGGCGCGCCATCGGCATAGTCCAGCAGCGCTTGCGCGCGGGCGCGGTCGATCTGCGCCACCATGAAGGCTTCGCGCGCTTGGGCGACTTCGGCTTCCGAGAGCGTCGGATCGAGCTCGATCAGTGGCTCGCCTTCGGCCACGATCTGTCCGTCGCGGACATGGATGGCGCGCACCACGCCTTGGTCAGGCGCCTGCACGGTCTTGATGCGCCCGTCGGGAATGATGCGCCCCGGCGCGGTCGCCACCACATCGATATGGCCAATGCAGGCCCAGGCCAGTGCAATCGCCAGAAACGCCATGACGACCCACAGCACGATCCGCCCCAGCGGATTAGGCGGGCGCTCCAGCACTTCGAGCACGGCGGGCAGGAATTCGGAATTGTCGCTCTGCTGTTTCGCGCGCTCAGCTTCGCGCGCGGCCTGGTGCGATTCTGTCCACGTTTCGACATGGCGGCGCAGGCTGGCGAAGAAGCTCATGGGTTAAGCCCCATCTGCTTTCTGTACAGCTGCGCATAGCGCCCGCCGCGCGCCATCAGCTGGGCGTGGTCGCCCATCTCCACGATCTGGCCGCGTTCCAGCGTGATGATGCGATGCGCCGCGCGCACTGCGGAAAGGCGATGCGCGATAATGATCACCGTGCGGCCCTCTGACATCGATTTGAGATTGGCCTGGATGATTTCCTCGCTCTCGGCGTCGAGCGCGGAAGTGGCCTCGTCAAGGATCAGGATTTTCGGGTTGATCGCCAGCGCGCGCGCAATGGCGATGCGCTGGCGCTGGCCGCCGGAAAGATTGCCGCCGCGTTCGTCGATGCGCGCGTCGTAGGCTTCCTGCAATTCCAGAATGAATTCATGCGCGCCGGCGAGCTTGGCGGCGGCGACCACGTCTTCCATGCTCATGGCCGGATCGGCGAGCGCGATATTGTCGCGGACGGTGCGGTTGAAGAGAAGGTTCTCCTGCAGCACCACACCCACTTGCCGGCGCAGCCATGCCGGATCGACCATCGAGAGATCGACGCCGTCGACCAGCACGCGGCCGCGCTCGGGGCTGTGCAAGCGCTGGATGAGTTTTGTGAGCGTCGACTTGCCCGAGCCCGACGGGCCGACAATGCCCAGCATTTCGCCGGCCGCGATGTTGAGATTGATGTCGCGCAGCACTTCGGGACCATCGGGCTTGTAGCGGAACGTCACATTCTCCAGGCTCACCAAGCCTTGCACCGGCGGCAAGCTGGTGCGCGAGGCTGACATGCTCGGCTCCATCGGGGCGTTGAGGATGTCGCCAAGGCGCTCGACCGCGATGCGCGCCTGCTGGAAATCCTGCACCAATTGCGCGATGCGCAGCACCGGGCCCGCCGCCTGCCCAGCCAGCATATTGAACGCCACCAATTCGCCGACCGTGAGCTTGCCTTCGATCACGAGCTTGGCGCCGAAGTACAACAACGCCACCGTGCTAAGCTTCTGCACCAGCTCGATGCCCTGGCGGCCCCAATTGGCGATCATCGAGGCGCCGAAACCAGTCTTGATGTAGCCGGCGAGTTGGCGCTCCCAGCGCTGCTGCATCTGTGGCTCCACGGCGTGCGCCTTAATGGTCTCGATGCCGGTGACGGATTCGACCAGGAAGGCCTGGTTCTCGGCCCCGCGCGCGAATTTTTCGTCCAAGCGCCGGCGCAAGATAGGCGACAGCGCAATCAGGATCAGCGCATAGAGCGGCAGCGTGATCAGCACGATGATCAGAAGCGTCGGACTATAAAGCCACATCACCGCAAGAAATACGATGGCGAAGAATAGATCGATCACCACCGTAAGGGCCGAGGAAGTCAAGAACTCGCGGATCGTCTCCAACTCGCGCACGCGGGCTACGGAATCGCCGACCCGGCGCGCCTGGAAATACGCCATCGGCAAGTGCGTCAGATGATGAAACAGCCGCGAGCCCAGTTCAGCATCGACGCGGCTGGTGGTGTGGCTGAACAGATAGGTGCGAAGCCCACCCATCATCACGTCGAAAATCGACACCACCAGAAACCCGATCGCCAGTACCTCCAGCGTGGTCAAGCCATTGTGCACCAGCACCTTGTCGATCACGATCTGGAAGAAGAGCGGGCTGACCAGAGCCAATATCTGGATAAAGAAAGAAGCGATCAGCACATCGCTCAACAAATGTCGGTATTTCACGATCGAAGGAATGAACAAGGTCACATCGAAGGCGCGCGCGGCGCCGGTGAGGCGCTCGCGCGTGGTCATCAACAGC
>JAKFYF010000066.1 GCA_021731005.1 Hyphomonadaceae bacterium | reverse complement strand
TTCAACAGTCGAGGCCTGTGATGGCTGAAACACCATGCCGGCGAGGGCGCCGGCGGTCCAAGGGGTGTCAAGCGGCAAACGCCTGCCGCGCCTGATCGATCTCCGCAAGTTTCGCCTCAAACAACGCCCAATCGTCGCGTTCGGCAATGGGCGCCCACAATGCTTCGACATCCTCGATCAACAGTCCCGCCGGCCGCGGGCGTTGGAAATAGGGATGGGTTGGAAGAGCGCTCGCGCGTGCGGCGAGGCCAGCGCGCAGTTCGGCGAAGGCGGGCTGGACATAGAGCGCTGCTTGTGGGCTCGCGGCCGCACGCGACGCGCTGGCGCCGCCGCCGATCCAGTCATGGAAAAACTGATCCCAGCCGGCTTGGCTTTCGGTGAGCCAGTCGAACAGCGCCCCAAGGAACGCCATGTCAGCCTCAATCTCTCCCGCGCGCAGCCAGAGGCGCGCGAATACGTGCTCGCGCAGACCGAGTTGGTAGGCTTGCGCGAAGCGGGCGAGTTCGCGCTCCAGGATCGACGCCTGACACACCAGAGTCAGCGCGCCGCCCAATTGCGCGAGCGCCCAGCTTACCGCCTCGGGCTGGCGCCCGAACGCGTAGAGCCCGGTTTCGTCGAAATAGGCGGCGGTGAAGACGGGGTCGCTTGTCGGCACAAAGCGCCAGGGGCCGTAGTCGAAGCTCTCGCCGGTGATGTTGAGATTATCGGTGTTGAGCACGCCGTGCACAAAGCCCGCCGCCATCCAGCTTGCGGCGAGCCGGGCGTTCGCCTCGGCGATGGCGCCGAAGAGGGCGGCGATCTTCACTTCGCCGGCGAGGTTCTGAAACTCGGGATAATAATTTTCCACCGCGTGTTCGATCAGCGCCCACATCTCGTCGCGCTGCTCGAAGAAGGCCAGACGCTGAAACGTGCCGAAGCGGATATGGCTGTGGGAAAGCCGCACCAGCACCGAGGAGCGCGTCGGCGAAGGCTCATCGCCACGGGTAAGCGCTTCGCCGGTTTCGAACAAGGAGAGCGCCTTGGAGGTATAGACGCCGCGCGCCTCCAGCATCGCCGCCGCCAGCACTTCGCGCACGCCGCCTTTCAGCGTCAGCCGGCCGTCGCCGAAGCGCGAATAGGGGGTCTGGCCGGAGCCTTTGGTCCCGAGATCCAGGAGACGGCCCGCGTCGTCGCGCAACTGGGCGTAGAGGAAGCCGCGCCCATCGCCGATGTCGGGGTTGTAATTGCGGAATTGGTGGCCGTGATAGCGCATGGCCAGCGGAGCCGGCATATTGCCCGGCAGCGGCTCGAAGCGCGCCAGATGCGCTTCCCACTCCCCGACGCTGAGGTCGTCGAGGCCGATGCGGCTGGCCCAACCCTGGTTGCGCCAACGCAGTGTGTGCTGTGGAAAACGCGCGGGCGTGACCGCATCGGCGAAAGCGGGGCCGAGCGCGGCAAAGCGCGGGTCGGGCCGGTATTGATCCGTAACGGGCATGAGTCCAATTTTTTCGCTGCAGGGCGCGCGAGACAGTGACGGGCAAGCGCGCCTATGGCAAACGGTGCCAAGGGGGCGCCTTGGGGGACAGAAGGGACACCATGATCGTATGCGGGCGAAGTCTCCTTGGCGCCGGGGTGGCGATGCTTGCGCTTGGCGCGTGCGAGCCCGGCGGCGGCGGCAAGACGCCCGAGACATCGCCTGCCAACATCGCCGCCGCGCTCGATGTTTGCGGACAGGGGCGCGGAGCGTTTGCGCAGCAGGTCTGCGCCAATCGCGAACTTGCAGCACTCGATCGCACGGTGACCGAAACCCTGGCGGCGCGCTCTGCGGATGTGTCCGATGCAGGCGCGCAATTGCTGGTGCAGAACCAGAATCGCTGGCTTGAGGCGCAGCGTGTCTGGTGCGGCGTGTCGGACGCAGCGGCGCCGCCGAGCCCCGAGCAGGCGCAATGCCTGCAAGCGCGCCTGCGCGTGCGTGCGCAGGAGGCGCGCGACGCGGTCCAGGAAATGGGCGGCTACACCTTCCAGCGCCTGGAGCTGATCGACGCAGCCCCGGTCGCGGCGTCGGTCGCGGCGGCCACCGGGCGCGAAGAGCACGCCATCGTTCGCGACATCCGCTTCCCACGCATCGATGGGCCGCAAACCCCGGAAGTGCGCGCCTTCAACGACATGGTGGCGCAGCAACCGCAATTCCGCCTGCAGGACGCCACCAACGAAGTCGTCGACTACACCATCGCCTTTGCCGGACCGGACATCATCTCGGTGCGCTTCACCTACTCGACCGATCAGCTGCAGGCGGCGACGCCCTCCAGCACGCTGCGCGCCGTGAACGTGATGATGAAGGAGCGCCGGCCGCTGGCGGAGACCGACGTGTTCGCGCCCGATTCCGGCTGGCAGCGCTTCATCACCCAGCGCGCGGTGCGCGATATTTCTCGCCAGTTCAGCGACTATCCGGATTTTCCCCCCGAGCGCGACGTGTTCGAAACCGCGACCAAGCCGCATCTCTGGGTCATCGGCGAGCGCGGGCTGACGCTCTTGTTCCCCCCGCTCTCGTTCGGCGGCAGCCACGTCGACGGCGCGACGGAGGTGCTGATTCCGTGGGCGGAGCTGCGGCCGTATCTCAATCCGAATGCGCCCGCGCCGATCGGGGCGGGGGCGTAAGGGCGTGCGGGTTAGCCCTGACTGGCAGGTCTTGAGCGAGACTCCAGTCTGGAAAAAATGGCAAAGTGTCGGTTGGTGGCCTTTGCTGCCTCCTAAGTCTTGCCCTTCAAATGTCTTTTTGCAGACCGATCCCAGCCGGAGTTCTGCGATCGACGAAAGTCGGCGTCCGGGCGCAGGTCAGGATGGTAACGAGCAACCATGCGGTTGCCTTTCCCCTTGCGTTGGTGTAGTGCAATGAGCAACCCGGAGGTTGCCCTTATGACTGATCGCATCGTGAAGACAATTAACCTGAGAGCGCCAGTTTCTCGGGTCTGGCGAGCCCTTTCCGACCATCACGAGTTCGGACAGTGGTTTCGCGTAAGTCTCGACGGACCGTTCGAGGCGGGGTGCATTTCAACAGGCAAGATGACGTACCCTGGCTATGAGCACTATCCATGGCTCGCGGTTGTTGAACGAATGGAGCCGGAAAACCTTCTGTCTTTCAAGTGGCACGACTTCGACGAGAAATCCGGGATAGAGATCTCGAAACAACCGTCGACGCTGGTAGAATTTCGCCTTGAGCCGATCCCTCAAGGCACGCGATTGACCATCACCGAGAGCGGCTTCGACGCTCTGCCGGATCACCGTCGGCTCGAAGTGTTGCGCGGCAATACCGAAGGCTGGAACATCCAAGCCGACAACATTGCTGCATATGTCTCGCCCGCGTAAGGCTCGGGCGGCGGTCGCGCCAGTCTTCGCCGCTTTGGGCGATCCAATTCGTCTCTCGCTGCTCTCGCGCCTTTGCGACGGTCGCTCCCAATCGATTTCTCAGCTCACGACTGGCACGGGGCTCACCCGACAGGGAGTGACCAAGCACTTGGTCATTCTGGCGCAGGCGCGCATCATCTCAAATGAACGGGTCGGACGCGAAAGTCGCTTCTTCGTTCGCGCGGAAACGTTGCGCGACGCGAGCAAGTACCTTGAGCAAGCATCGCTACAATGGGACGAGGCCGCCGAACGTTTGAAGCGACTCGTCGAAGAGTGAAGTCGGTTGGTTCTGGCAAGGCCCCTAAAAACCGGCTCCGTTGTCCCGCTTGTGAGGAATGCAGCCTCAAGCGCGACGTTCGTCAGAATTGCTTCCATTGGCTGCGCCCGGCGGCGCCGGCGGTTAGTAGCGCGGAAAGCAGCGCCGCAGTGAAGAACAGTGTTCGCACGACACACTCCCTGACACAATGTTGATCTGGCCAGATCGAACCTGATTAGCCCCTGAACGGGCTGGCTGTCGCCAGTGCGACGCTCGGGTGCCGGGCCTCGCCGATGGCGCCCAGGAGGATTGATTCAGAACGCACCGCGAAACGGTGGTAGCCGCGCGGCGCTTGGTTAGGACGAAGGGAATGGGTCGTTTGACAATTGCGGGGTCGACGCCGATTATGGCAACGCCCCGAGGACAACATTGTGCGTTAGTTGCCTGGGCGCGTGCTGCGCGGGTTTAGCCCACCAACTCGGAGTAGCGGGTGATGAATCCTCGAGTCACGACATTTGGCGCCGCGATCTTGGCGGCGTGCGCGGCGGCGTTTGTTGCAAGTTGCGCCTCGCGCGCGGCCTCGGTCAGGCCGATGCGGATCCCCGATTCAACCTACGCATCGCTCTCCTGCGATGAGGCCCGTGAACAACTCAAATTTGCGCGGCAGCGAGAAGCAGAACTCGCGCGGCAGCAGGACGTCGCAGCCGACGATGACGCCTTGACGATGGCCTTTTAAGGGTTGCCGTTGCGCTCGCTGACCGGGGGCGACGTCTCGCGGGAATTGTCTCGAGCCAGGGGCGAGGTGCTTGCCCTGGATCGTGCAGTCGCGCAAAAGTGCGTCGGCCAACAGACGCCCTGAGCGATTGCGCGCATCCGAAGGCCGGGCCCGCGCTGAAGGCCACTTCTCACCGCATGGGAGAAGGAAGAAAGCGTCATCTCGCGTCACCACAGCGCTTTGCGCCGCGTCCCAAACACGCCTAACCACCGCCCATGAATCCCAACACCGCCTCGCTCGCCGCGCTGATCGGCGTGGTGCTTACGGCCATGACCGGGTTTGGCGTGTTCTTGCCGGTGTTTCCGTTTCTGTCGCTGGAGCTGGGGGCGAGCCCGACCGCGACCACCATCGCCATGGGTGCGTATTCGCTGGGGCAGCTCATCTCTTCGCCGTTCTGGGGTCGCTTGAGCGACCGCGTGGGCCGAAAGCCCATCCTGGTCGCGGGGCTGTTGGGCGGGGTCGTGTCCTATCTTTGGATCGCTGGCGCCGGCAGTGTCTACGAGCTTGGCGCGGCGCGTCTGTTCGGCGGGCTGATGGCCGGCAATATCGGCGCCGCGTTCGCCGCCGCCGCCGATCTCGCCGACGACAAGACCCGCGCCCGCAACATGGGCCTGCTCGGCGCCGGCGTCGGCTTCGGCTTCATCGCGGGCCCCGCCATTGGCGGGTTTCTGATCGGCGACGATCCAATCCGCGCCGATTTCGCGCGCGTGTGTCTGGTCTCGGCAGCGCTTGCGGGCGCTGCTGCGCTCGCGGCGCTGCTGCTGTTTCGCGAGACCCACGTGGGACGCACGCCGAGCGAAACGCAGGCGCCGCGCTGGGCGCTGCTGACTTCGCGGCCAGCGCTCGCTCGTCTCATCGCCGCCATGCTTTTGACCATCGCCGCGCAGGCGATGATGGAAACCACGTTCGCGCTCTGGGCCGACGCGCGCATGCATTGGGGGCCGCGCGAGGTGGCCTGGATTTTGGCAGGGCTGGGCGCCGGCTCGGTGCTGCTGCAGGGCGGCGGCGCCGGGCGCGCGGCGCGGGCCTGGGGCGAGAAGCTGACCTTGATCATGGGGCTCGGCCTGTTCGCGGCGGGGCTCGGCGGGCTCGCGGCGGCGGAAACCGTCCCGACCCTGGTTGCGGCGCTTGGCGTGTTCGTGGTTGGGCTGAGCCTGGCGACGCCGGCGCTCAATGCGCTCATCGCCAGCAGCGCGCGCGAGGACGAGCGCGGCGCGGTGATGGGCATGTCGCAATCTGCCTCAGCCCTCGGGCGGGTGCTCGGGCCGCTGCTCGCGGGCCCGATGTTCGAGCTCGTTGGCGTTTCCGCCCCGTTCGCGGCGGGTGTGCTGCTGGTGTTTGGAGCGCTGTTCGTGGCGGTGCGGGAATAGGTGGCAATCCCAACTCACACCGCCACCTTCCGCTTCCCCTCCGGCCCGTCGAGCACGTAGCTCGGCTGGCACAGGCCGGAGGCGCGCGCGCTGAGTTCGCGTATGAGCGCTTGACCTTCCGCTAAAGTGCAGCGGAAGTGCGAAGTCCCAGGCGCCTTGTCGAGATGGTGCAAATAATACGGCTTGACCCGCGCCGCCACCAAGGCGCGCATCAGCGCCTCCAGCGCATCGGGATCGTCATTGACGCCCTTGAGCAGCACGCTTTGGGCCAGCATCGGAATGCCCACATCGACAAGCCGCGCGATGGCCGCGCGCGCTTCGCTTGTGATCTCGCGCGCGTGATTGGCGTGCAGCACCACGTACGTGGCCGCGTCCGGCGTCTTCAGCGCGGCGACGAAATCCGGCGTGACGCGCAGCGGATCCACCGCCGGCACGCGCGTATGCCAGCGTATGATTTTCACATGGGCGATAGCGCCAAGCCGATCCGTGATTTCGCGCGCGCGCCGCGCCGAGAGCATGAACGGATCGCCGCCAGTGAGGATCACTTCCCAGATCGCGGGATGCGCTTCGATGTAGGCGAACGCCGTCTTCAGTTCAGCGCTGCTCAGCGTTCCATCGCCATCCGGCCCCACCATTTCGCGGCGAAAGCAGAAGCGGCAATAGACCGGGCAGATGTGCAGCGGCTTCAACAGCACCCGGTCGGGATAACGGTGCACCACGCCTCTGACCGGCGTGTGCGCGCCATCGCCGATCGGATCGCCGCTCTCGTCGGGCAACACCTCAAGTTCGCGTGCATCGGGGCGAAACTGCGCCGCGATCGGATCGGAAGCATCATTTTTGTCGATCAGCGCTTCCATCGCTGGCGTAATCGCCACGGCATAACGCGCCGCGACTTGGGCGAGAGGCGCGGCCGGGGCGGGAGAAGAATCGCATATAGCTTTTGCTTGGGTCACGGCGTACGCCATAGCTGAAGCCTTGGCCGGGAGGGAAGCTCATGCGCCATATGATGGCAGGGATTGTGGCGCTAGCCGCTTTGGGCGCCCAGGAAGCGAGTGCTCAGAATATTTGCGATGATCTGCGGACTATCATTACAGGGTCCCGGGTTGATTTCGTAGACTTCGTGGGCGAGGCCCTGTCGAATTCACCTTCGCCTGACATCGCCATTTTCATGGGGACCCAGCCGATCAACGGTGCTGGCGCGTGCGCGCTCGCGCGGCAGACCGATCATGGGCGGCCGTACTCCAGCAGCTATACGTGCGCTGACGTCGGTCCGGACACCGAAGACGGCATGCGGGAATTGCAGCGCCAAATCGCCGGCTGTCTCGATGTTATAGTTTGGATCAACCAGCAGCAGCCCGACGGGCGCGGTCCCTGGGTGGCTCAATTTGGCCTCATTCGACTGTCGGTCACGCGGCACGGACCGAACGGCCTGGCGCTTGGCGTTGAAGTTTTCAAAGATGAACGCGGTGAAGTGATGGGATCAAACACGCGAGGTGACGTCATTGGCGCTGACGGTCGTCACTCATGCGTCGCCATGCCCATCGGCGAGATCGCGGCGTCGATCCGGCACTATAGCGAACTTCCAGGCGCCGAGCGCTTTGAGAACGAGGATTTTATCGGGTACACAAACAGAAACGCGGATGCTGCTGTGGCATTTGTTACGCGCCCGGTTCATCCAGCTCATCCCGCCATCATTGTGAGGCGGATCACCCAACGCGATGGCTCAACTTACCTCAGCGCCGAAGGCGATTTCGCCGGCGATTGCCAAGCGTTCCGACAATTGCTGCAACAGACGATCGACATGAATCGCAATCTCCGACCGCAATGAAGCAATCGCCACGGCGTAGCGCACCCGTCAAAGCCGGCGCGCCGAATAGCCCGCGTCGGTCAGCGCGGTGACGATCTCGGCGGTGTGGGCGGCGTCGCGGGTTTCGATCTCGACATCGAACTCGACGCCCTTGATCGGGGCCTGCAGATTCATGCGGTGGTGCGAGACCTGAAGAATATTGCCGCCCTGGTCGCCGATGATGCGGGCGACGGTGGCGAGGATGCCGGGCCGGTCGTCGCCGATGAAGCGCAGCACCGAAATGCGGCCTTCGCGCACCAGCGAGCGCTCCAGCACCGACGCCAAAATCCGCGTGTCGATATTGCCGCCGGACAGCACCAGCGCGCACTTACGGCCGCGGAATTTTTCCGGCGCGGTTAACAGCGCCGCCAGCGCCGCCGCACCTGCGCCCTCCGCCACGGTTTTCTCTATTGTCGCATAGAGTGCCACCGCGCGCTCGAACTCGGCTTCCTCGATCAGCACGATGTCTTCGATCAGATGGTTGGCCGCCGCGAAGGTCAGATCGCCTACTTGTTTGACAGCGATGCCCTCGGCGATGGTTTGGCCTCCGGACTTGGCGTGGGCGCCGCCGCGCCGCGCCGAGAACGAGGGATACATCGCCGGAATGGGCATCGCCGCCAAGCACCTGAAGCCAGGCATCCGCATTATCGGCGTC
>JAKFYF010000096.1 GCA_021731005.1 Hyphomonadaceae bacterium | reverse complement strand
TCATCCCAAGAACGGAAGTAGCGCCAGACGGACCCGTAAGCTGACACTTAGGCAGACCTGCACTTATCGGGAGTGGTTATTTCGCCCCCTTGCCAGCCGCCCCCTTTGCGACGTTGTCGCGGTGACGTACCTAATTGGAGCCGGCCGCGAGCCTCGCGACTGCCGCCACAAAAGGGCCTTATGCAGGACGTGTGCTCAGAGAGAGCAAGAGCGCGGTATCGAAAGCCCGGAGGCGAATATGCCAACCTCGGCAACGGCGGCCGCCATAGGCGGGTTGGGAATCTATTTACCCGAAAAAATCGTGACCTCTCAGGCCCTAGATGCAGAACTGGGTCTGCGCTCTGGTTGGCTGGAACAGAATTGTGGCGTGCGCCAGCGACACGTGGTCAGCGGCGCCGAGACGCAGGAATATATGGGTGTCGAGGCCGGGCGAGCCGCGTTGGCGGACGCTGGGCTAGACGCTGGCGACCTCGACTTCCTACTCTTTGCCGCCGCCGTGGGCCGTCAACCGATCCCGGCCACGGCGCCGCTGGTCAAGCAGATGCTGGGCGCCGGCGATCGCCCCTTCCCCGCCTACGATGTGAATGCGACCTGCCTGAGCGCGCTTGTTGCGCTGGACCTTGCGGCGATGCTGATCAACGCGGGGCGAGCGGAGAACGTTCTCGTCGTCACATCAGAAATCGCCTCGCGCGCGCTGCCATGGCGCTCCGATCCACGCACCGCCGGCCTCTTCGGCGATGGGGCCGCGGCCATCGTCGTGCGCTCGGCGCGCCCGCCTGCGGCCTGCTCGCTCGGGGCAGTGCATATGGAAACTTACGCGGAAGGTTATGCGTTCTGCGAGTTGCGCGCCGGCGGCACACGCTACGATTTCCAGAACGAGCGCGAGACGTTCGCCGCCAACGCGGAATTTGAAATGCATGGGGCCGCCCTCTATCGCCTCACATCCGAAGCCGCCCCTGGCTTCATTGCGCGCCTGCTTGAGAAAGCCGATTGGCGCCAACAAGACGTCGATCTGGTCGTGCCGCATCAAGCCAGCGCCCATGCGCTGGCGCACATCATCAAACGATGCGGTTTCCCGGCTGAAAAAGTCATCGACCTCGTCGCCGAGTTGGGCAACCAGGTCGCGGCCTCCTGGCCAATCGCGCTGTTCAAGGCGCGCGAGGCCGGACGACTGAAACCCGGCATGAAGGTGCTTCTGCTGGGCACGTCGGCCGGCGTTTCGCTCGGCGGCGCGACCATGGTGGCGTGAGTGCGCATCATCGTAACGGGCGCCACTGGCTTCCTCGGCGGAGCGCTGGCGCGTCGGCTCAAACAGCTCGGATACGAGGTCATCGCACTCGGCCGCGATCGCGCCAAGCTCGCCGCGCTGGCGGCGGAGGATATGCACGCGATCAGGTTCGATCTGAGCAGCGGAGCGCCGCCGCCGCGAATTACCGCCGGCGCACTGGTGCATTGCGCCGCTCTCTCCTCGCCTTGGGGCTCGCCGGCGGCGTTCTACCACGCCAATGTTGTCGGAACCCAAGGCGCTCTGTCCCTTGCGCGCGCCGCCGGCGTGCGCCGGTTCGTACAGATTTCGACGCCCAGCATCTATTTCCGCTTCCAGGATCAGGTCGGCGTGCGCGAGGACGCCCCGCTGCCGCGACCGGTGAATGCCTACGCCGCGACGAAGCGTTTAGCCGACGATTTAGTGCTCGCCGCGCTTGATCTCGATCCGATCGTCTTGCGCCCGCGCGGCCTCTACGGCCCTGGCGACACCACGCTGCTGCCGCGACTTGTCGCAGCGGCGCGCACGCGCGCGCTGCCTCTCATGAATGACGGCCGCGCCGTCACGGATTTGACTTTCGTTGGTGATGTCGCCGACGCCGCATGCGCCGCCGCAAACGCCACGGGTGATCTCAAACAGCGTGTGTTCAATATCTCTGGCGGAGAGGCGCTGAATGTGTGCGACGTGGCCGAGCGAGCCGCGGCACGCTCTGGATGCACGGTGCGATGGCGGCGCGTGCCCGTCGCGGCGGCGCTCGCTCTTGCCCGATTGCACGAAACTGGAAGCGCTTTGCTGCCCCATCGCCCGGAGCCCGCGGTCACTGCCTACGGCGCAGCGCTGTTCGCCTTTACACAAACGCTCAACATTGAAGCCGCCGCGCAACACCTGGGTTGGACGCCGCGCGTTCGCTTTGAGGCGGGCCTCGCCCTCACGTTCGAGGGCGCGCGACCATGAGCGCTCGCCCCGTTTTTTTCAACAGCGCCATGGTCCGCGCGCCCGAGCGGCTGGTGCTACGCGGCGGCGGGTGGGCGGCGATCGACATTCCGGTGCGCTACGGCGTTTTCGACCATCCCCGCGTCGGCCGCTGCCTCATCGATACGGGCTATACGCGGCGTGTCACGGCCGGGCGCCGCTCACTGCCTCTTTGGCTCTACGCGGCTGTTTTGCGGCCGCGCCTTCAACCCGAGGCATTGTCAGGAGATGCGAAAGTCGCCGCAGTTTTGCTGACCCACCTGCACGCCGATCACGTCGCCGCACTGCATGACTACCCGAACGCCACCCTCTATGCCGATGGCGCCGGGCTCGATTATTTCTTGGGCGCCGGCGCAACCGCACGGATTCGCCATGGCGTATTCCGCGAATTGCTGCCGCACGACCTGCGAACGCGCGCCCAACGCTTCGAAGCTTGCCCGGCGCAGGAAGCGCCGCTTGGGCTGGGCGCCGCGCGCGATGTTTTTGGCGACGGCGAAGTCCTCGCCGTACCGCTGCCGGGCCACATGCGCGGGCACACCGGGTTTGTGTGGCCCAAACTCGATCCGCCGCTCCTGTACGCCGCCGACGCGCAATGGCTAGCGCGCGCAGTGATGGAGGATCGCCCCCCCGGCCCGCCGGCGCGCTGGATCATGGACGACACCCGCGCTGACGCCGATACGCGCCGTCGCATCGCCGCCTTCGCGCATGCAGGGGGCGAGGTCGCCTACTGCCACGATCCCGAGCAGTGCCCATGAGCACAATCCTCATCACCGGCGCGCGCGCGCCTGTCGCGCTCGACCTCGCGCGCAGCTTTGCAGCCGCTGGGCACGAGGCGCATCTCGCGGATTCCATTCGCCCCTGGGGTGCGCGCCTGTCACGTCAGGCGCGTGGGCGCCTCCATCGTTTCGCGCCGCCGCGCTTTGCGTTCCAGCGCTTCGCCGACGACCTGGCCCGCCTGGTCGACCGGCTTAAGCCGCGATGGGTCATCCCGACCTGCGAAGAAGTGTTCTACGTCGCTCAAGCTGGCGCCCTCCGAGGTTTCGCGGACAGGGTGTTCGCGCCGACGCCAGAAATGTTGCGCACCTTACACTCCAAAGTCGAATTCGCGACCTTCGCGCGCGCGCACGGCGTCGCCGCGCCCCACACCACCCGCGTGACGTCCGCCGCCGCGCTCGCTGCCTGGCACGGGCGCGCGCGCACGATCGTGCTCAAGCCTGAATTCTCGCGCTTTGCCTCCCGCACCCGGATCCGCCCCAGCTCGAGCGAACTCGAGGCAATTGTGCCGACGGAAGATGCGCCGTGGGCGGTGCAGGATTTCGCCCAAGGCGAGGAGATCTGCATTTGGTCGGCCAGCATCGGCGGGGAGATTGTCGCGTTTGCCGCCTACAAGCCGCTCTGGCGCCTGGGGCGTTCGGCTAGCTTCTACTTCGAGACGGACAACGATCCGGCGCTCCTCGCAGCGACACGCGCCATTGCGCGGGCGGCGCGCGCCACGGGCCAACTCTCCTTCGATGTAATCCGCACCGCCGACGGCGCGATTGTCCCGATCGAATGCAACCCGCGCGGAATCAGCGGCATTCACCTGTTTGACAGCGATCCGCGCCTCGCGCGCGCACTGCTGGGTGAAGCGCCGCTGCAGACGCCAGACGCGACAGCGCGTCACCTCGGCCCAGCCATGTGGCTGTTCGGCGCGCCCGTTGCACTTGCGCGTGGCAAACTCAGTGCATTTCGCCGCGATCTCGCGCGCAGCCGCGATGTGTTGAGCGCGCCCGGCGAGCCCTGGCTCGGCCTCGGCGCGCTGCTCGACGCCGGCCGCTTCACGCTCGTGGGCCTCAGCCGCGGCAGCTCCGCTTCCGGGCAAAGCACCGACGACATCGAGTGGAACGGCGGACCAATCGCTTGAGCGCTCCCGCTCTCTTCGAGCCTGGCGAGGGCCCTCGCGACGGCTGGCCCAGCGACTGCGGCCCCGATCGCGCCTATCTCGAAACCTTCGCCCGCCGGGGTTCGAGTGCGTTCATTTCCAATCTGCGCACCAAAGTGATGGGGCTGCACTCGGGCGCGCGCGTGTTTCCAGTAACGATCAACGAGGCGGAATATGGCGACGCTTATGTGTGTCTGCCGCACACCGCCTACGCGCTCTATGCCAAGGACGAGCTTCGCATCGTCAATGCGGGCCCGTGGACGCCGGTGCTGGGCCTGCTCGCCAGCGGCGTTGGGGCCGCGTTGCGCGCCGCGCGCGTCAACCGCATTGTACACGTCAACAATTACATGCTTTCGACCAATCTGCACGGCGGCTGGCGCGGTGAGGATATCGATGCGATCCGCGATCTGCTCGTCGCCCGCTTCCCCGACCACCTGATCGCCGTGCGCTCACTCAATCAATGGTCCGAGCCCGACCTGTGGCGGCGTTTCAACGACGCGGGCTGGATGATGCTGCCGAGCCGCCAAATCTACGTTACCGACGATCTCGACTCAGAATGGGCGCCACGGCGCGACACGCGCCGCGATCTCGCCATCCTGGAGGCCCGCGCCGCGCATATCGATCAGCTGCGCGAATTGCGCCCCGGAGACGCGGAAAGAATAGCCCGGCTCTACGACATGCTCTATCTAGGCCGCTATTCGCAGCTCAACCCCGCATTCACGGCGGCATTCATTGAGATGACCCACAGCTCACAGATGTTCCATTATCGCAGCCTGCGCGAACTGGACGGCGTGCTTTCAGCCGTAGTGGGCTGCTTCATACGCGGCGGCGTGTTGACAACGCCCGTCGTTGGCTATGACACCTCCCGCCCCGCTTCTGATGGGCTCTATCGCATCGCCAGCGCACTGCTTGCGCAAATGGCGCAAGAGCGCGGTCTTCGAGTCAACGGCTCGGCCGGCGCCGCCAGTTTCAAGCGCAATCGCGGCGCGCGCGCCGTCATCGAGTACTCGGCCTATTTCGTCGATCATCTCTCCTTTGCGCGCCGCGCTGTCCTTGCGGGCATTGAGCGTTTGCTGAACAAGGTCGCTGTGCCTCTCATGCGGGAGCGCGGCTTGTGAGCGCGTTTCCACGCGCCGTGGCGGAGGGGTGGCATCCGATCGCATCGGTGAGGCAGCTCGGCGCCAGGCCGCTCGCCAGGCGGTTGATGGGCGTGCCGATCGTGGTGTTTGGCGGCGCTGACGGCCCGGCCGCGCTGATCGATCGGTGCCCGCACCGCAACATGGCGCTCTCGCGCGGCGCACTGCGCGGCGGCGCAATCGAGTGCGCCTATCATGGCTGGCGCTTCGGCGGCGATGGACGCTGCACGCTCACGCCCGGCGCCAGTGAGCCCGCGCGCCACGCCGTGCAGGCGTTGCCGATTGTGGTGCGCGCGGGCCTGATCTGGACCACGCTCGCCAAATCGCCGAGTAGCGAGCCTTTTCTGCCCGATCCCGTCGCCGCCCGGGGCTACGACACCTTCCTTTGGCCGGTGAAGGCGGCGCGCGCGCGGCTGATCGACGCCGTAGAGAACCTCCTCGATCCTGCCCATCCGCACTTTTTGCACGCCGGCATCGTGCGTGCGCGCGATGTGCGCCGCCCCGTTGAGGTCACGGTGCGCGTGCGTCCGACCTTCGCGGAGGCCGTTTATGTGGAGAATGCGCGCGCATCCGCGCTGATGCCGCGCATGCTTGAAGGACTTCGCGTCGCCAGCATCGGCCGTTTCTTTCCGCCCGCGACCGGGCAAATCGCGTTCGAGGGCAAGAGCGGCCTCAAGCTGGCGATCACCGTGTTCTTCACACCGGAAACCGACTCCATCGTGCGCCCATTCGCGCATTTCGCCACCCCGAAGGGCGTTGCGCCAGCGTTCATCAAGGAGGCGCTGCTTCGCGCGTTTCATATTCCAGTCCTCGCCCAGGATCGCGCGGCGCTCAGGAAACAAATCGACGACATCGAGGCCTTTGGCGCCCCAAAGTATGCGCTTGGTCCGCTGGATTTTCTCTTCCCCGCCATTAACACACTCGCCGCCGGCGAGACGCCGGAACCGAGCGATCGCACCGCAACAGTTGAGCTTTAGCGCGGCGACCACCACTCGCGCCGGACCCGGCGCAACTTGCGATCGAAGGGCGTCTCCAAGCCGGACTTGAATTCGATGGCAACGCCCGGCGCGCCTATTTTCTCCAACGCCGCCCGCAACGCCGCGGCCGCTTTCGCAGGAACGTCCGGCGCGAGGTCTTGGGCAAGAGAAAGCACAACGCAATCTGGGCCGGTCTGAACGATACGGAAATCCTGAATGCGCCGATCCGCGTCGACGACCGCGTTGCGTACCACGTCCGGCGTCACCATCACCGACTTGCCCTCGTGCCCCACTAACTGGAACACGTCGTCCTGACGACCCTCCACAGCGTCGACGCGCTGAAGCGGCGAGCCGCACGCGCATGGCGCGTCGCTCAGTCGAAGCAAATCGTTCATGCGATAGCGCGCCATGATCTGCGTTGAACGCGTGAAGTCGGTGAGGAGTGGCGACACCAAGTTTTCGCCGACAGGCTCGAACTCGAACACGACCGCGTCTTCCGCCAAGTGCAGCACGCCATGTGCACACCCTACGCCCAGCAGACCCTCGGTCGCCATGTAGATCTCCCGCACTCGCACCCCGAGGCGGTCTTCCACCATGGCGCGATCCAGAGGATCGAGGACCTCCGCGCCGGAGAACACGTTAGCGGGGCGAAACCCGGGCATTTCCGCGAGTGCACGCAACACCTTGGGCGGCGCGACGATGGTGTCCGGCGCGAACGCACGCAGCTCGTGGCGCCACGCATCGACGCCCAGCGAAAGATCGAAGAACCGCACCGCCAGCCGGCCCGTCTCCGCGGCGGAGGCGTAGAGACGGCTATAGCCCGGCAGCGCCAGCGCCACTCTGTGGCGCGCCAACGGGAAATCCGGCAAGGTCTTGGCGAGCATGACGCCGAGCCAGGTGAAACGCTCGGCCTCGCTGATCACGTAAACGCCGCGATTGCCGCTCGTACCCGTGCTTTGGCCGATGAACAGCTTCCCTACGCGCTCCTCGCCGCGATCAAGCGCTGCGCGCACCGCGGCGTAGGGCACTCCTTTCACGTTCAGCTTGTCGAAATTGGCCAGTAGGGTCTGCTTGTCCATGATCGGCAGATCGTCGAGCCGCGCCCCGCTCATGCCCGCATAGAACGGCGTGCGCGTGATCACTTTGCGCAGGAAATGTCGCAGCCGCGCTGCTCGCCAGAGATCGACGTCGCCGCGCGTTCGCAGTCGCCGCGCCAGACGTTTGGTCCGCCAAAAGGCTGCGAGCGCATGGGCTATGGCCAAATTCATAGTCGCCGGCCTGTAGCATATTCTGTAGGGTGGAAATATGGAGTCGCGGCGCGGGCTCGGATTCATCTACGTCACCGTGGCGCTCGATGCGCTCGCGGTTGGCGTGGTCATACCTGTTTTCCCCAACCTGATTGGGGTCATCACTCATTTCGATGCGGCTCAAGTCGCCGGCGCGGCAGGCGCGCTCGCAACGATGTTTGCGATCACGCAATTCTTCGCCGCGCCGATCATCGGCGCGCTATCGGATCGTTTTGGGCGACGCCCGATCGTGCTCGTCTCCAATGCCAGCCTCGGACTCGACTTCGCGATCATGGCCGTGGCGCCCAACCTCGCCTGGCTCGCGGCCGGCAGATTTCTCTCCGGCGTCGGGGCCGGCAGCGGTCCGGCTGCATACGCCTATCTCGCCGACGTCACCGAGCCTGCACGCCGTGCCGCGGCGTTGGGGAAGCTGTTCGGCGCGCAAGCCGTGGGGGCGACGATGGGCCCCGCGATCGGCGGCCTGTTGAGCAGTTTTGACCTGCGCGCGCCCTTCTGGGCCGCAGCCGCGTTGTGCCTGCTGAACGCTCTCTATGGCCTGCTTGTCTTGCCGGAATCGCTGCCGCGCGAACGGCGCGCGCGCTTTGAGTGGGCCCATGCCAATCCGCTCGGCGCCATTGTGTGGCTGGTGAAATCCCATCCGCGGCTGCTGGGAATGATCGTCGTGGCGTTCTTGCTAAGCTTTGCATCGCAAGGCGCCAACGCCATAACCGTGCTCTACACTGAGTATCGCTATAAG
>JAKFYF010000308.1 GCA_021731005.1 Hyphomonadaceae bacterium | reverse complement strand
ACCCCTGGTCCCCAACCAAAGCATCCCCCGCCTCGGCGCGAATCTCGCCGCCGAGGCGCGCGCCCAACGCCCGCGCGTCTTGTACAGGGTCGCCGCCGAGCGCGATCGTCTCGGTACGCCGCCAGCGCGCGGTTCCGTCCGGCGTGAGCGCTTCGCCGATGAAAGCGAGAGTGTCGCCGCGCTTACGCGCCAGCGCTGCAATCGGTGTGCGGCACGAGCCGTCGAGTGCACCCAGAAAGGCGCGTTCGGCTTCGATTTCCGCGCGCGCATCGGCGTTTTCCAGCGCCGCAAGCATAGCGCGCGCGCTTGTATCGTCAGCGCGTGCAGTGATCGCGAGCGCGCCTTGGCACGCCGCCGGCGGGCTGTCGGTGGGATCGACCAGGCTCGCCGCGCGCGCTTCGAGCCCGAGGCGCTTCAACCCTGCGAGCGCAAGGAAAGTCGCATCCGCTTCGCCGCGCTCAAGCTTCGCGAGCCGCGTGTCGACATTGCCGCGCAGCGTCACCACGCCGAGATCGGGTCGCGCGAACAGCGTCTGCGCCTGCCGGCGCAGGCTCGCGGTGCCGACATTGGCGTCGGGGGCAAGTTCCTGCAGCGTGCGCGCGCGCAAGCTGACGAACGCGTCGCGCGGATCCTCGCGCTCCGGCACGCAGGCGAGCGCGATGTTAGCGGGAAGCCGCGTCGGCAAGTCCTTGAGCGAATGCACCGCGATATCGATGCGGCCCTCGATGAGCGCCTCGTCGAGTTCCTTGGTGAAAAGCCCCTTGCCGCCGGATTCGATCAAACGCCGATCCTGGATCGCATCGCCGCTGGTGACGATGGCGACGATCTCCAGCCGGCCCGCATCAACGCCGAGTAGCGCCGCGAGCGTGGCGCGGATCTGCCCGGTCTGCGCCAATGAAAGTTTTGAACCACGCGCGCCGATGCGAAGGAGGGGAGGGCTCATCGCGTGTTACATAGGCCACTCACCCCCTCCCCGCGAGGGGAGGGACAGCAGAGGCTCACCCCACCCCCTGCTCCTCCCCTCGCGGGGAGGGGGAATAGAGTCTATGCCAGAATGAGCATGAAACCCCTCACCATCCTCGGCATCGAAACCAGCTGCGATGAAACCGCGGCAGCGGTGCTGCGTTTGCACGAGCACGGCCCCGAAGTGCTCTCCGACATTGTTCTCGGCCAGGCGGCGCAGCACGCGCCTTACAAGGGTGTGGTGCCAGAGATAGCCGCGCGCGCCCATGTCGAGGGACTGGATGGAACCATTGCGCTGGCGATGCGGGAAGCGGGGCTTGGTTTTGGCGCGCTTGACGGCGTCGCCGCCACCGCTGGGCCGGGCCTGATCGGCGGGGTGCTTGTCGGTCTCACCGCCGGCAAGGCCATCGCGCTGGCGCATGGCTTGCCGCTGATCGCGGTCAATCACCTCGAGGGCCACGCGCTTTCGCCGCGTTTGTCGGGCAAGGGCGCGACATTTCCGTATCTGTTGCTGCTGGTCTCGGGCGGGCACTGCCAGTTCATCGCGGTGATGAATGTCGGCGTTTACCGCCGCCTCGGCACCACCGTCGACGACGCACTGGGCGAGGCTTTCGACAAGCTCGCCAAGCTCTTGGACCTTGGCTTTCCGGGCGGGCCGCTGGTCGAGCAAGCCGCGCGGGCCGGCGACTCCACGCGGTTTTCACTGCCGCGGCCGCTGTTGGGACGCGAAGGCTGCGACTTTTCTTTCGCCGGGCTCAAGACCGCGTGCGTGCGTGAGGCGGAACGCTTGGGCGCGCCAAACTATCAGGACAAGGCCGACCTCTGCGCCAGCTTTCAAGCGGCGGTGCTCGATATCGTCACGGACCGCACGCGCAACGCGATGGCGCTGTTCGACCCGATCTGGGGGGCCAAGGGGCGGCTGGTGGCGGCGGGAGGCGTGGCCGCCAATCTGGCGCTGCGGGGCAAGTTGGAAGCGCTGGCAGCCGAGCGGAACTATGATTTTGTGGCCCCACCGCTCAAATGGTGCACGGACAACGCCGCCATGATCGCGCTGGCGGGCGCGGAAAGATTGAGGCTTGGGTTCAGCGATGAATTGTCGTTTGTGGCCAGGCCGCGCTGGCCGCTCGATGAAGCCGCCGCCGCCTCGCGCCCGAGCCATGCGCCCGGACGCAAGGGGGCGAAGGCTTAGGCGATAATGCGAGCCGCCGCGAATAAGACCGGCGCCAGGATGCTTGCAACCAGGGCCACCGCCACGATCACCGACATAGCCCGAACCGTCGCGGGAAGGTGTTGAGCAGACATTTTCTTGTTCTCCTTTGGCGGTTGATGTTGCAGGTGCGAACATCAACCAGAGGCGAACATGCGCCCTCGCCGCAACACTTAGTAGCCAGAAAACACCAGTCCAGCTATGCAAATTTAGATGTTAATGGCCTATAAACCACCATTAACGCAAGGCAATGGCGGGCGCGAAGGGGGAGACTTCGCGCCCGCAGCACGGTCGGCGCCGGGAGGGGACGCACGCCGTTTGCCTAGGCGATGAGCAGGGCCGAGAGTTGCAGAATCGGGGTCGCCGCGGCGGCAAAGATCAATGCGGCGACAGCAACGAAGGCGGCCATCAGGATGGGGGTGGGGCGGGTTGTGGTCATCGGTGCTCTCCAGTGCTTGACTGAAATCTATATAGCACCTGCCACCACAATGATCAATGAATAAAATGCACTTTGTTCAATTTTCCTCAGGCATCCATCTCTGCCGCGACCCTGGCTGCCTTGTCTTGGCTGCCGCGGGCGTAGAGTCCCTGCAGCAGCAGGTCGAGCACGCCGTCCAATTCGCGCTCGAGCTTGGGCAGGGTGAGCCGCGAAAACAGCTGCGGCACCGAGAATTTCATGGTCGCGGCCTGGATCATCTCGGCGGTGAAGGCGTGGTCGCCGGTAGCGAAGACCCCTGCTTTTTCGCCGTCCTCCAATAGGGCGGTCAGAAACACGCGCTCAAGCGCCAAATGCTCATTGGCGAACAAGGGCCGCTCGCGGTGCAGAACACTGGCGATTTCCAGTATTTTGTCGCTTTGTTCCAGCATATTGAAGCTGTCACGCAGGCGCCTGCGGAACAGTTCGCGCAACCTTTTGTCCGCAGGCCAGTCCTTCTTACGCGCGATTGCGGACAGTTCAGCCTGCTCCTCGGCGTAGTGGATGCGCGCCATGGCCTCGGCGATGTCGATCTTGGCTTCGAAGAAGCGGTAGATGTTGCCCGGCGACATGCAGCAATCATTGGCGATTTCCGCCATGGTGGTTTTGCCGTAACCATAATGCTTGATCCGCGCGACGGCGGCCTGGAGGATACGGTCGCGGGTGCTGATCTTGTCGTCCATGCTGCGAAGATAGCGTGTATCGGCTGAACACTCAATGAAGGATTCAGGCCATGGGTCTAGGATTGTGACAGGTCCGTTTGCTTCGGTCGCGGTTTTGGGCGCGGGCGCGTGGGGGACGGCGCTGGCTCAGGTGGCTGCGGCGGGGGGGCGCGACGTGGTCCTGTGGGCGCTGGAACCCGAGGTGGTCGAGGCGATCAATTCCGCCCACGAAAACACGCTCTTCCTTCCTGGAATACCGCTCAACCCGCGCATTCGCGCTACCAGCGCGCTTGAAGAGGCGGCTGGCGCCGAGCTCATTCTCGCAGTCTCGCCCGCCCAGCACATGCGCTCGGTTCTTCGGAGGCTGGAACCGCGGCTCAATTCGGGCGCGCCGGTGGTGCTGTGCGCCAAGGGCGTGGAGCGCGGCAGCCTCGCGTTGATGACCGATGTCTTGGCGCAGGAGATTCCGTCCGCGGCGGCGGCCGTGCTTTCGGGTCCCGGTTTCGCCAAGGACGTGGCTCGCGGCCTGCCGACCGCCACGACCATCGCCAGCCGCGACGCCGCCCTGGCCGCCCGCGTGGTGGCCAGCATCGGCCTGCCCACTTTCCGTCCCTATGTCGCCGACGATCTCATCGGCGCGGAAATCGGCGGCGCGGTGAAGAACGTCATCGCCATCGCTTGCGGCGTGGCGCACGGTCGCCAGTTGGGCGACGGCGCCCGGGCGGCCTTGATCACCCGCGGCTTTGCCGAACTGACGCGGCTGGGGCTCGCCATGGGCGCCAAAGCGGAAACGCTTTCTGGCCTCTGCGGGCTTGGCGATCTGGTGCTCACCTGCGCTTCGCTCACCTCGCGCAACACTTCGCTTGGCGCGGCCCTTGGTGAAGGCCGCGCGCTCGCGGATATTTTGGGCGAGCGGCGCTCGGTGGCTGAAGGGGTGGAGAGCGCGCCGGCTGTGGTCGCGCTCGCAGCCAGGCATGGGGTGGAAATGCCGATCTGCGCGGCGGTGGAAGCGATCGTCGCCGGGCGCATGAACATCGACGACGCCATCGGCGCACTGCTCTCGCGTCCGTTCCGGGCGGAGGGGGTTTAGGGCGATTTGTTTCCAGGATTTTCGTTGCAATCGCTGCTGGAGAGGGTGAGATGTCGCCATGAGCGGCGCCCGACTTTTGGCCGCATTCGCGGCAAGCTTGTTGGCGGCCGCGCTTTGCGCCGGTTTGGCGCGCGCGCAGACGCCGCCAGCGGAAGCTGACGCCGCCGAATTTGTCGGAGCTGCAGCCGAGACGACGGTGGGAACGACGATGTCGGCCACCGATCGCATGCTGGCGCAGGTCACCATCGGCGGGGCGGGGCCGTATCCGTTCATTGTCGACACCGCCGCCGAACGCAGCGTGATTTCGCGCGAGCTTGCCGACGAACTTGGCCTCGCGCCTGCCGGGCGCGCGCGGCTGTTGTCGATGACCAGCTCACGCGACGCGGCGATGGTGCATATCCCCGATGTTTCCTTCGCGCCGGGCCAAACCCGAACTCTGCAAGCGTTCGCGCTCAACGGCCGCCACGTGGGCGCATCCGGCGTGCTCGGCATCGATGCGCTGCGGGGGCAGCGCGTGGTGCTCGACTTCGAAGCGGGCGAGATGCGCGTAGGGCCGGCGCCGCGCAATTCCGAGCGCTTCGGACCCAACGACATCGTCGTGCGCGCGCGCAGCCGCTACGGACAGCTGGTGCTGATCGATTCCACCGCCGAGGGCGAGCCTGTCGATGTGGTGGTCGATAGCGGGCTGCAAGTCAGCCTCGGCAACGAAGCATTGCGGCGTCTGTTGGTTTCGCGGCGCAACCAATTCCAGCAGATCGAACTGGTGAGCATCACCGGCGAAGCCTTCAGCGCCGACTATACTCGAGTCGACAATCTGCGCATTGGCGGCGTGGCGATCCTCGGGATGCCGATTGCTTTCGCCGACGCGTATTTCTTCCGGCGCATGCAGCTCACCCGCCGCCCCGCGCTGATGCTCGGCATGGATGCGCTGCAGGCGTTTCGGCGCGTGGCGGTCGACTTCCCCAACCGGCGCGCGCACTTCGTGCTGCCCGAAGGCGTCGCCCGCGCGCGCAGATAGCGTCATCCGCGCGCGCTCACGGCCCGAGGATGAAGTCTCCCCCGGTGAGCGAGGCGAGCGTTGTGTTCTGCAGCGTAAGCGTTTGGCCGGCGCCGAAATCGATCATTGTGTGCGCCCCGGCTTGCGTCGCAGCGGCGATCACTTCCGCGAAGCTGTCGAACGCCGCGCCGAAGCCGATCAGCTGCACCGCGTCGTTGTTGCTCAGCGCTGACGCGCTAAAATCGGTCACTGTGTCGGCGCCAGAGTTGGAGCGGAACACGAACACGTCGTTGCCGAGGCCGCCTGTGTACGTATCGTTGCCGCCGCGGCCATCGAACACATTGTCCCAGACATTGTTCTTGCCAACGATAACATCGGCGAACTCCGAGCCGGTCACGTCCTCGATCGAGACGAACACGTCGCCCTGCGCGTGGCCGCCAGTTCCGAGGCCTGTTTGCAAATTCACCGTCACGCCGGCGTTCGACGCGGAATAATCGACCAGATCGTCTTGCGCCCCGCCGCCCAACGTGTCGGCGCCGATGCCGCCGATCAAAGTGTCGGCATCCGCGCCGCCGAGCAGCGTATCGTTGCCGGCTTCGCCCAACAGCGTGTCGGCGCCTTCGCGACCAGTGATGGTTTCGTTGCCGCCCCCGCCCCAGATCGTGTTGGCGTTCGCGTCGCCCGCAAGCGTATCGGTCTTGGCCGCCGAGCCGATGATGTTCTCGATAGAGCTGTACGTATCGCCATTCGCCGCGCCGCCTGACGCGGCGCCCGAGAACAAGCGCACGTCGACTCCGTTCGGAGACAGCGAATAATCGAGCGTGTCGATGCCGTTCCCGCCGTTCATCACATCGGCGCCGCCGGTGCCGCCGGAGAGGGTGTCGTTGCCGTCGCCGCCCGAGAGCGTGTTGGCGAATAAATCGCGGCCGATCAGCGTATCGTTAAACGCCGAGCCGATGACATTTTCGACCGATACAAGCGTATCGCCTTCCGCATCGCCGCCTGTCCCCGCGCCTGTGACCGCATTGAGGTTGACGGTCACGCCGGCGCCGGACCCCGAATAATCCGCGGTGTCGACGCCGCCGCCGCCGCCCATCATGTCCGCGCCGCCGCCGCCGATCAGCGTATCGTCGCCGGCCAGGCCGAAGAGCTGGTTCGCCGCTGCGCTGCCGTTGATGACATTCGCCAGCGCGTTGCCCGACCCATCGATTGCCGCGGCGCCGGTGAGCGTAAGGTTCTCGACATGATCGGATAGAAGCCAGGTGACGGAGCTTTGGACGCTGTCGGTTCCTTCGTCCGCCAACTCGGTGGTGACGTCCAACGCGTCATCGACCGCATAGACGTCGTCGCCCGCCCCAGCGACCATCGCATCCGCGCCCGCGCCGCCATCGAGAAAATCGCTGCCGTCTTGCGCGATGAGAAGATCGTCGCCTCCGAGGCCAAACAATTGGTAATTGTCGCCCCCCCCGACAGTGATCGCGTTCGCTAGCGCGTTTCCGATTCCAATCGTGATTGACGTGATGCCCAATTGCAAATTTTCGACATTGTTGGGCAGTGTAAAGTCTGGCAGTGCGGATCCGCCCGATCGGAAAATGGTGTCGACGCCTTCGTTCACGGCTTCGACAACTAGCGCGGAATCCGAGGTCGTGGCGTAGAAATCGTCGCCCAGGCCGCCCCGCATCTCTCCCATGCCCATAATCGAATCGGCTTGGCTGGACCCGATGACGAGGTTCGCGAGAGAACCGTCATTGATCGATATGATGGAATTAGAGGGGTTCCAGTTTTCGAAGGTCCAGCCGGAGAGATCGAGCGGGATGGACGCGGCGGTGAAAATACTGAAGCTAGCGCCGTTGGTCGAGCCACGAATAAGGGCATTAACAGGAAGCGCGCGGATGAAATCGTCGGCGCAGATGACCGAGGAGGCGAATGGCCCGCCGAAAACGATTCCTTCAACCGAGGTTATCACGGGCACTTGCCCCAGACCGACGAGAAGCTCGCCGATAACGCCAAGCATGTCCTGACCCTCGCCGCCGTTAAACACATCGGTTAGCGTGTCGGCTGGGTCATCGGTGGTCTGCAGGATATCGTCGCCGGCGTCGCCGTTCAGAGTATCGGCGCCGGCGCCACCGCCAAGAACGTCGTTGCCAGTTCCGCCGTTGAGCGTGTCATCGCCAACCCCGCCGATGAGGCTGTCAGCTCCGGCGCCTGCATTGATAACATCGTCGCCACTTAATCCGGGCAGCACGTCGTCGCCGCTGGTACCAATGACAGTTTCGCTCGCATCCGTGGCGATGAGAATCATCTGCCCGCGGATTTCCCCGCCTGGGTTCGCGTTGGTGTGGAAGTTGATGTAGATAGGAATCTCGCCGCCGAGAGAAACGCCCGCGCCGCTGAACGTGTTCAGGAACGGCGTCAGAGAAGGTGCGTCCGTCGTTTCCCACCGCCCGCTCACCCTGCGGGACCCGTTCAGCGCCACCGACGAGACGAAAAAATCGTCGAGGTCCGACTTCAGGCCGAATATTGGCCCGCCCTCGACGCCGGTCGCGCCCGGATGAAAATGCGCGTCGGTCACGTCATCGGTTGTCGTAACGGTTTGCGCGGCCTGCCCAAGCCATGGGCCGAAATCCAAGCCGAGAATGTCCAGGGAATAGGACAACGCATTGGCGGTGGAATCGAAGATTGCGAAGCCGCGGCCGCTGGCGGCAGTGGACACCACCGGTATCTCCTGCGCGCCATTCAAGACGATGCGATAGGCAGCGGACATCTCGGCCTCCAGTTCCTCGGGCTCGACACGAAGAAACGGCTCGCGGCGAGCCTACGATCCTGCGAAGACCTTACGACGATGGCGCGGCAGATCAATCGCCGGCCGTGAGAACGCAGGCCCGGCCGCTGGCGCCAGGCCGATTGGCCTCGATGTTTCTCTGGCGGCGGGCGCGCTACTCGGTTATGCCAAGCTT
>JAKFYF010000165.1 GCA_021731005.1 Hyphomonadaceae bacterium | reverse complement strand
GGGCGAGGGCTGTGTCGCACATGCCGCGAGCGCAAGCGCCAGCGCGGCCGCAGCCACCAAATTGCGTTGATGAAGCATCAACTGCGGCTGTAGCTTGCTCCAGCCAACCGATCAATGTCCGCTATCTAAAACCGATCTCGCGGCGTACTTGAACTTCCGTTTCTGGGATGAAGCCCCGATTTCGGGGTAGGGCCGAACGGATGAGTTGACCCGGCCGGTGGTAACAAGCTGGCCGCCGCGGCGGCATGGCCCGTTACCAGGTCGAGGTTCACCGATACGGATTGGGGCAGCGTTCCATTTGCAAGATATAATGCCCAGACTTGACGATCTCCGCTTCTACAACAGGGTTGGCCCGTTCGCTGTGACAGAAAGTGCAGCGCTCCGATTTCAGCGCCTCCGCTGCTTCGCCGATCGATTCCAAGAACGCGTGCGCATAGCGAAGTGCCGTTTCTTTGTTGCCGCCGCTGGGCAGGAACACGTCAAAATGAATGGTCTTTCCCGCTTTGGACGTGGCGTAGGTGTCGTACACATCAATATTCATGGCCTTCCTCTCTCTTGATGGCGGCGGTGGCTGTGGTTTCCTATGGAGCCAACGCGAAAAATTGGCCAATCGGGCGCAGTAAAAAGTGCGGCCATCAGAAATCGCCGTCTTTCGCGTAGGGACGCGCCCACAGAATCGCTTGCAGCCAAACGGACTTTGTCCACGCCGCGTGCATCGCATCTAAGGTGTCAGCGCTTGCATCGGATTTAGCGAGGAACGGCTTCATCGTCACTGAGATCGGGATGGCGAGCGCCAACAGCTGGCTCATCGGGATATGCGCCGCCGCAACGACAGCATCGGTCTTGTTCTTGCCGATCCGGTGGTGGCGCTTGCCGATTTCGTCCTGATAGGCGAGCCAGGCGCCGTCATAGTCCGCGCGGCAGGTGTCGAGAATCCATTGCCAGAAGCGCTTGCGCACGCCGTCGAGATAGGGCCCCACTGGCGCGCCGGTCGCGGGATCAGAGAAGTAGCGCAGCAGATGCGGATTGCCGCCAACAAAGCCGTACCAGACATCCAAAATCGCCTCGACTTGCGGCTTTAGCAGGTCATGCGCCCGCTTCAATGCGGCGACATCGTCTGGCCCAAACAAAAGCGATGCCTTGAGTTCCTCGAACTGCGCCGGCGAGACAGGCGATGACGCGAGCGTGGGATCGCCGAGGCGATAGCCAGGGATATTGATCATGGAGGTCTCCTTGTGAACCATGGAAGATTCGGATAGCATCGACTCGATATCACAAGTGATACGCGGCCCGTCAATGAAAAAGAGCGACTCGCTACCAACGTCCGCTGCGCTCCGCGCGGCTCATCTGATCGAGCGGATAGGACGGGTTCTGCGCGCTGGCGACCACGCCACTGGACTCAATCCCGCCCAGGCTGAGGGGCTCCGCTATTTGGCCCGCGCGAATCGCTTCTCGCGCACGCCAGCGGCTCTGGCCGATTTTCTCGGCTCCACACGGGGGACCGTGTCGCAAACCCTTTTGGCGCTTGAGGCGAAGGGGTTGATCGAGCGGCAGGCCAATGCTCGTGACGGCCGTTCCGTGACGTTGGAGCTGACCAAAGCCGGCACGGAGTTTCTGCGTTCAGACCCTGTGCGCACGCTCGCGGCGGCGATCGACGCGAGTGGCGCGGATGCACGGCTGGCGGAACATCTGGAAGCTGCCTTGCGCGAGGCCATCGCTGAGCGCGGCGGCCGCGCCTTCGGCGCTTGCCACGCCTGCTGCCATTTTCGGCGGGATCAACGCAAAGGCGCCGCCCCCCACCATTGCGCCTTGTTGGACGAGCCGCTCAGCGCAAGCGCTTCTCTTCTGATCTGCGCCGAACAGACGGCGCCAGCTTGATAGGCCGAGAAGGCCAGGGCCGCGCTCTGGGCGCCCAGCAAGCAACACCGTTCTGCGCTACCAAATTGCCGCTTTCCCCGGGTCATGTGAGGTTGAGAAATCGTTCAATGCACTGAAGTTCTTCATCGAGCGCACGCTGGAACGCCGCTCCACGCGGCGCCTTCCCGGTCACGTATCCCATTTGGGCCTGCAATCGATTATCGATGACCGATAGATTGCCCCAGCCAATGACGGCGTCGCGCCACAGGAGCGGCAACGCATAATATCCACGCACGCGTTTGGCGGCGGGTGTGTACGCCTCAAAGCGGTAGCTCCAGTTCCAGAAAATCTCGAAACGTCGGCGGTCCCAAACAACTGGATCGAATGGCGCTAGTAGGCGCACCACACCCCCGCCCGTTCTGTCTGACGCCCACTTGGCCGCGCGAGGGTTTTCGTCTTCGGGCCAGAACCACCGCACGCAGTCGATCTCGGCCGAGGGCAAGCGCGAGCGCGCACGTTCGAGCGCTGCGCGGCATTCATTTGCCCATTGCGGAGCGCCGCCACGCAGCCGGCTTACAAGCTCTGCCAAGGAGCGTTCAGGCAAAGGGGCGTATTTGCGCACGATAACGCCCACCAGCGTGTCCAGCGCCTGTTGCGCGTCGGCCGGAGGCGGCGTTGTCTCGCGCGCCGCATAGAGACGCGTACCTCCCTGACGCGCGGCGATGCGAACGAGACCGCGATAATGCATTTCGTCAAGCAATTGCGTGCTGGCATTGGTCGACCCGCCGAACCAATTACGCACCTTCCCATGCTTAAAATGCACATCGATGTCACGCGGGTGAGCCACTCCGCGGGCGCGGACGAACTCAAGCACCGCGTCGGCCTTGTCTTGGCGCGACCTCGGCCATTTTGCGCGCGGCGCGCGCGGGTGCAATAGCGCGTGCGTGTTGCGTGGCAGGAACCCGTAGTTGACGAAAAAGTCCTCTTCAATCGCGAGCCTTGGGTAACGGCGCTCAAGGTCTCCGGCGCGATAGTCGCGCACGCGGTGGCGCAAGGTGAGGTCCTGGGCGCGTGCGGGCGCGCGGATCGGATCAGCCTGGACAAAGCCTAGTCGATCGATGGCTCGCGCGAGATAAGTAGGCGCGAACAAGCTGCGCGCCACGGCGTATCGGCGAAGCGCGGCAAGGGTGAGCGAGCGTTGGTTCACACCAGGTCACTTGGCAGTCGTAAAGAGCGATGCGAGGAGGCATCCGGAAAACGCGTGGACCACCGATGTCCGATAACCGGGAGCGAGGGTCAAGATTCCGCTTTTGGGATGAAGCCCCGCTGCCGGCTTAGGGCCGAACGGAAGGTTTGGATCGGCTCGGCCGGTCGTAACAATGTGGCCATCCGAGCCAGGATGGCCCAAAGCAGCCATTGTGATGAGAACCAATCAATCAGGAATTGGAGTGGACACGACCTTCATAATTGTCCCTCAAGGCTCCCCAGAATTTGTGGCGAACCCGAGAAGATCGAAGCTCGTCGTCGGAATCTAAAAACATCCGCTCTTCGTACAGCGGGTCCATTGAGGCCGATGCAAATTGTTGAGGTGGCGGGCCTGGCTGACTGCAAACACACAGGCCAGCTACCAGGATCGTAGTGATGATAGTCAAGAGCTTGCGCACCAATCCTCGGGTTCCGCCAACGCAAGCCAGCCGGTATTGCCATGTCTGGAAGACAGCATTGTTGTAGGTGCAGCTTCCGGCCATCTACAGGTTGACCGATATCGTGGTCACCGCGGCCCGGGCGCTGCGAGTGAGCGAACTTTCGCAATCCGTCCCAAGGCCGTTCCTGTGAGTATGAAGCTACATAACCAACTCACTGTCAGGCCAATCCCATCGGACTGCTCTGCTCGCGTCCTTGATTGGTGGGCCGATCGGGATCGTGGTCTGCAACGGTGAGTGACGAATAGGGAACGGAACAAGTATGATCGACGTCTACACCGCCGACACCCCCAATGGTGTGAAGATCCCCATCGCCCTTGAAGAGATCGGCGCGCCCTACAAGATCATTCGCGTGAACCTCTCCGCGCAGGAACAGAAGCGGGAAGAGTTTCTCAAGCTCAATCCGAATGGGCGCATCCCCGCCATTGTCGATCACGATGGACCCTTGGGCGGCCCATTCGCGGTCTTCGAGAGCGGCGCGATATTGCTCTATCTGGCTGAGAAGTTCGGCGCGCTGTTGCCCGCCGACCCGCGTGGTCGGGTCAACGCCATCGCCTGGACGTTTTTCCAGGTCAGCGGCGTCGGCCCCATGTTCGGCCAGGCGCGTTTCTGGCGCCGGCGCGCCGAGGTGAATCCTGCCGCCATCGAGCGATACGAACAAGAGAGCGCCCGCTTGATCACCGTTCTGGAGCGCCAATTGCGCGACACCGCATATTTGGCAGGCGAGACGGTCTCCATCGCCGATGTCGCCCATTTCGGATGGATCGACGTCGCAGAGGTTTATGCCGGCGTTGATTTGAGCACTGCTCCGTCTGTCGCGCGCTGGCGCGAGGCGCTGCGGGCGCGTTCAGCGTTCCAGCGGGGCGTTGCGGCGGTGCGGTGAGGCAAGTCACCGCTCCGCGATTTGAAGAGCGCGAAAAACAACGACCCGTTCGTGCTCTGGCAGGGTCACGGAGGCAGTGCCGCACTGATCGAGCCGAATTCATACCTGAGCGGCGTGATACCAGGCCAGGCTCGGGGTGGGGATTCTCATCCGTTGACGGATTTCCTGTGCGAAGTCAGCTGTCGACAGGGTCTCCAGCAGTTTCAGCGCAGTTTCGACAGCCGTTCCCGGGCCGGTTGAGGTCAAGATGTTGCCGTCGACAACCAGAGGCTCGTCGACGAAGATTGCGCCATAACTCTCCAGTTCGGCTTTCCGCGCACCGCCGACTTGATGGTAGACTGTCGCCCGCCTGCCTCTCAGCACCCCAGCGGCGCCGAGCGACAGGGCGCTGACACAAACTGCGGCGATCGTGGCCTGGCGGCGATCGAAGCTGCGAATGACATCGAGAAAGGGCTCGGACAAGGCCTCCTCGTAGAAGCCAGCATCCCCGAAGCCACCGGGAATGACGAGCGCGTCGAATTCCTCGGGATTGATCTCTTCGAGCAATCTTTCAGGAAGCACGTCGAATCCGAATGTGGTCCTTACCGGGCTTCGCAAGCCCACGGAAAGCTGTCCGAAACGAGTGTCGCCGTAGATGGACGCCCAGCCGAAGACTTCAGTGAAGCACGCCGCCTCCATGACCTCAAAGCCATCGGACAAGAGGATCATAACCTTCTTTTCCATAACGCCTCCGGCTCCGCCAGTTTGGTGCGACGGGGTCAAATAGGAAAAAAGGCCGTTGAGCTTCAACGCATTTCCCGGCGCCCCGTCTATTGTATCTGCTCTCGTCGAGACCGGGAACCTGCTTCGGCCGTGTCTGGCCTGTGTCCGGCCGGCGCGACGGCCAACGATCCCCGATGTCGGCAGCGTGATCGGTACAGCGACCGCCAGGCCCTGCATTGGCGCACCGCGACGCGGACGAGACCATCGTTGATCGGTTACACCTGGCGCGTCGGCGGGGCAGGTGACGAGGGACGAGGAGCGCACGCCTCTGGATGCTCCGCGGTGCGATAAAACATGGATGAGCGCTACGCGCTCACGGCGGCCCGATCGCGCTGTTGCGGTTGGCGGAACGATGTCTTTCTTCCAGGCCGTGTTCCGCCAAATGAAGCCGGACTGCATGCTCCGTGTGTCCGCATCTGTGCGGAACAGGAGACCCCATGTCTCGTATCGCCTCCGCCGATGCCGCCGCAGCCGACGTCGACGGTGACTTCGCCGCCGTGGACCGCACGGTCGCGGCGTCGAGCTTTGCCGACAAGATGACGCGTGCGCCCGAGGACGCGCCGGACGTTCTGCGGTCCTTCGGAAACCTTGCGATCCGCAAGGTCGACGCCGCCACGCGTGAGCGCATCACGCTGCTCCTGAAAGCGCGCCTTGAAGGCGCCTGCTCTGACGTCAGGTGCGAAGACTCATTCGATCCGAAGAGCGATGCAGCGGCGAGGTTCGCACGCATCGTGCGCGAGGCGAAGCGTGACATTGCCGCCTGTGAATTCGCGGCGATGAAGGCGGTCGGCTGGAGCGATGAAGAGATCGCCGAGATTGTGCTGTGTGTCGCCGCGAACGCGATGCTGAGAACGCTCGATCGCTTGGGCGAGGCGGGCTTTCCGTCTCGGGTGCTGAGCGTGCGCTCAAGTTGAAACACATTTGTCAAGCGAGGACCGCTCCATGAAACCGCCCCTTCCTCCGTTCACGCACGAGACCGCTGTCGCCAAGGTGCGTGCGGCAGAGGACGCCTGGAACAGTCGCGACCCTCAAGCGGTCGCGCGCGCCTACACCGCCGACAGCCGATGGCGCAACCGGGTGGAATTTCCTGTCGGCCGTGAAGCCATCGAGGCGCTTCTTCAGCGCAAGTGGGCGCGCGAACTCGACTATCGGCTGGTCAAGGAATTGTGGACGTTTGCCGAAGATCGGATCGCCGTGCGCTTTGCCTACGAGTGGCGAGACGATAGCGGTCAGTGGTTTCGCTCCTATGGCAACGAGAACTGGGAGTTCGCCGCCGACGGCCTGATGGCGCACCGGTTTGCCAGCATCAACGATGCGCCGATCAGCGCCGCTGAACGCAAGTTTCATTGGCCGCTGGGGCCTCGGCCGCACGATCATGCGGGCTTGAGCGAGCTTGGACTATAGTGGAGCGCTCGAACATGACCGGCGGCGGGCTCGTCGATCCTCTGGGTCGTCAGATCACTTATCTGCGCTTGTCGGTGACAGATCGCTGCGATCTGCGATGCCAGTATTGCATGCCGGAGCGCGCGGCGTTCATGCCGAAGACGGGGGTTCTGTCCGTCGATGAGCTTGAGAGGATTGCCAACGCATTCATTGACCTCGGCGTACGCAAAGTTCGACTGACTGGCGGTGAGCCGTTGGTGCGGCCGCGCGTCATGGAGATTGTCGCGAGCCTTGGCCAGCGCGTGCATGAGGGTGTGCTTGAAGAAGTGACGCTCACCACCAATGGCACACAGCTGGTGCGCCACGCCGACGCGCTTGTGGCGAACGGCGTACGACGGATCAACGTCTCCCTCGATACGCTGGACCGCACGCGCTTTGCGCGCATCGCCCGGCGTGACGCCCTGCCTATGGTGCTCGAAGGCATAAATGCGGCGCTTGGCGTCGGACTGGCTGTGCGCATCAATATCGTGGCGCTCCGCGGCGAGAACGAGGACGAGATTCCGGATCTGATCGCGTGGGCGCATGGCCGTGGGCTTGACGTTGCCTTGATCGAGACGATGCCGTTGGGCGATGTGGGTTTCGATCGAACCGATCAATTCCTGCCCCTCATACAGGTGCGCGAGCGCCTGGAGCGGCGCTGGCGCCTGGAAGACATCAAACACACGAGCGGGGGGCCTGCACGGTATGCGCGCGTGGGCGAGACGGGCGGTCGCATCGGCTTCATCACGCCGCTCACGAACAATTTCTGCGCGACCTGCAATCGCGTGCGCGTGAGCGCGGACGGGAAGCTGCACCTGTGTCTGGGCCAGGAGGGCGTCATTGACCTTAAGCCCGCGCTACGCGGCGGCGACCCAGATGCGCTCGGCCGCGCCATCAGGAATGCGATCGTCTGGAAGCCGGCGCGGCACAGCTTCGAGGCCGATCGGCTCGGCGCGCCGGCGCTGACGCGTCATATGTCGGTCACGGGAGGGTAACATGGCCAAGCTTCGCGTGCTTTTCATGGGCCGTTTGCGCGATCTCGCGGGCGCCAGCGAATGCGTGATCGATATCCCCGAGCTTGGCCTGAGCGTGGCCGACCTCATCGATCGCATTTCGTCGGAGCCGGAATGCAGCGCGGCGCTTCGGGCCCCGAGCGTGCGCTTGGCGATCAACCAGGAAATTGCGCCGCGGCAGATGGCGGACACGCGTTTGCGCGATGGCGACGAGATTGCTTTCCTGCCGCCTTATAGCGGGGGATGACCAGTTGGACGCGTCGCTCCTGCTCATTCCCGCCATCAGCCTCGCGGCTGCGCTCTTTGCGTCGGTCGGGCATGGCGGCGCCTCTGCCTATATTGCCTTGCTCGCGCTGTCGGGGTTTGCGCCAGAAGCAATACGCCCCGCCGCGCTGGTGCTTAACATCGTGGTCGCAGGCCTCGCGGCAGCACGTTTTGTGCGCGCCGGTCGTTTCACCTGGCGCGTTTTCTGGCCGTTCGCCGTCGCGGCTGTTCCGGCGGCTTTTTGGGCAGGTCGCGTGTCGCTCGATGCTGACACCTATGAACCGCTGCTCGCCACGATCCTGGCGGCAGCGGCGGCGCGCTACCTCTTATGGCCCGACATTGACGTGCAAAAGTCGGCGGCGCCGCTGTCGCCGACGGTTGGACTTCTCGCTGGAGGGGGGCTCGGGGCCTTGGCCGGCCTTACTGGCATCGGCGGCGGCGTCTTCCTTTCGCCGTTGCTGGTGTTTTCCGGATGGGCCGATCCCATGCGCGCGGG
>JAKFYF010000248.1 GCA_021731005.1 Hyphomonadaceae bacterium | reverse complement strand
TGGTGGGGGCGCCGTGCGTGGCCCAGCGAGTATGGCCGATGCCTGACACCCCTGACAGAGGCGAGGCGGCGAGCGCGGCTTCCAGGTTGGCAAGCTTGCCGGCCGCGCGCCGGCGCTCGATCCTGCCGTTCTCCAGGGTCGCCACGCCCGCGGAATCGTAGCCGCGATACTCAAGCCGCCTGAGCGACGCCACCAGCCGTGGTGCAGCGGCGCTGTTACCGAGGATGCCAATAATGCCGCACATGGGAAATCTCGCCAAAAAAAACTGACCCCTCCCCAGGAGGGAGGAGGGGAGGGGCCAGGAGACCAAAGCGCGGCGGCCGCGTGTTGAGCCGCTGCAATTCCCGCCGGCGATCCGTCTGCGAGGGGAGTTCTGCAGACAGCCGCGTCTAGAGCGGCCCAAGGATCACTGGCGTACACTTTGTCCCTGCCGCACTCATGGCGCGCGCGCCATTGATTTGCACCTCAATTAGTCTTTCAACATGCGACGGATCGGAGGAATTCATGGCAAGGGCCTATTTCGGCACCGACGGCATTCGGGGAACGGCCAATATTTTCCCCATGACCCCGGAAGTGGCCATGCGGGTAGGTCTGGCCGCTGGCAAGCGATTCATGTCTGCCGACGACCGCCGCCACCTGGTGGTGATTGGCAAGGACACCCGCCTGTCCGGCTACATGCTGGAGCCGGCGCTGACCGCTGGCTTCACCGCCGCGGGCATGGACGTGGTGCTGTTCGGGCCGCTGCCAACACCGGCGGTGGCGATGCTGACCCGCTCGCTGCGCGCGGACCTGGGGGTGATGCTGTCAGCCTCGCACAACAAGTTCGCCGACAACGGCATCAAATTGTTCGGTCCAGACGGTTACAAGCTTTCGGATGCCGACGAAACCGAGATCGAGCAGCTGATGGACGGGGCGCTCGACACCCACCTGGCCGCGCCCGATAAATTGGGCCGCGCGCGCCGCATCGACGATGCCCAGGCGCGCTACGTCGAGATCGTCAAGGCGACGTTCCCGAAGGGGCTTTCACTCAAGGGCTTACGCATCGTCGTCGATGCCGCTCATGGCGCTGCCTACAAGGTGGCGCCGGTGGCGCTTTACGAATTGGGCGCGGAGGTGGTGTCGATTGGCGTCGAGCCGGACGGTTTCAATATCAACCAGGAAGTGGGTTCAACTGACACCCGAGCTCTGAAAGAGGCAGTGCATAAATATCGCGCCGACATCGGCATCGCCCTCGATGGCGACGCCGACCGCGTCGCCATCGTCGACGAAAAGGGCCACATGATCGACGGCGACCAGTTGATGGCGCTGATCGCCAAGTCCTGGAAGGAGCGCGGTGCGCTGGCCAAAAACGGCATCGTGGCCACGGTCATGAGCAATCTGGGCCTGGAGCGTTTCCTGAAGGGGCTTTCGCTCAAACTCGAGCGCACCCAGGTCGGCGATCGCTACGTCACCGAAGCCATGCGGGCCAAGGGGTACAATGTTGGCGGCGAACAATCGGGCCACATCATTCTGAGCGATTTCTCCACCACCGGCGACGGCCTGCTCGCCGCCCTGCAAGTGCTCGCCGTGATCGTGCAGCAGGGCAAGCCGGCAAGCGAAGTGTGCAACCTGTTCGAACCCGCGCCGCAGGTGCTGGAAAATGTTCGCTACGAAAAGGGCAAAGCCGACCCGATGAGCGCCGCCAGTGTGAAGGCAGCGATCAAGGAAGGCGAAGCGCGTCTCAACGGCAAAGGCCGTCTGCTGGTGCGCAAGAGCGGCACCGAGCCGCTGGTGCGCATCATGGCCGAAGGCGATGATGAAGCCCTGGTGCGCGATGTGGTTGGCGGGGTGAAAAGCGCGGTGGTGGCGGCGGCGCGGGCGGCGTGATGGGGACGGCGGACGCGCGCGATCACGGTAACCACAAGGCGCTTGCGGCGTCGCGTAAATCAGACTAGCCTACTGACTAGTCAGGAGCAAGAGCCCATGAAATCTTGGCCGGTCCAGGACGCCAAGGCGCGGTTCAGCGAGCTGCTGGACACCTGCCTGCGGGAGGGGCCGCAGATCGTGACCCGCCGTGGCGCGGAGGCGGCGGTGCTGGTGCCGGCTAAGTCCTGGCGGCGCATGCAGAGCGCGGCAAAGCCGAGCCTGAAGGAATTGCTACTGGCGGACGCGCCGCGCACAAGCCTCGAGCTTCCGCCGCGTGGCGAGAAGCGCCGTCGTCCTCCGCCAGCACTGAAGTAACGGCGGGGATGTATCTTATCGATACAAATGTGGTGTCGGAGCTGCGCCGTCAGCGCCCCCATGGCGCCGTGCTCGCATGGCTGCGCGGCGTCGACGACGCCGATCTGCGTCTTTCCGCTGTGACACTGGGGGAAGTCCAGGCCGGCGTCGAACTCACCCGCGAGCACGACGCGGCGCGCGCCGATGAATTGGAAGTCTGGCTCGATCAGGTCGCGGAAACGTACAACACGCTCCCCATGGACGGGCGCACCTTCCGTGTCTGGGCGCGGCTGATGCGCGGGCGCGGCGACCATCTGATCGAGGACGCCATGATCGCCGCAACTGCGCGCGTTCACAATCTGATTGTGGTAACCAGAAACGTTCGCGATTTCGTTGATTTCGGCGTGAGAACGCTGAACCCATTCGAAACGCGGAAATGAGCGCTACGATGAGCATGCGCGCATGAGTCTCGCCATCGTGATCGCCCTGCCGCTTGCTTTCCTCGCCGGCTTTGCACTGCAGCGTGGCAATATCTGCGCTGTCGCGGCGGTGCGTGAGGGTGTCGAGGAGGGGGATTGGCGGCGCTTTGCGGCATTGCTTGAGTGCGCTGCCTGGGCATTGCTCGGCTTGTTGCTGGCGGCGGCGTTTGGATGGATGCCGCTGCGCGAGTGGCCGGCGCAGCCTTCGCTGGTGCTGGCGATGTTGGGCGGCGTGTTGTTCGGCGCCGGCGCGCTGGTGAACGGCGCCTGCGCCATGGGCACGATCGGGCGCCTCGGAGCGGGCGAACTAGCGCTCTTGGCCATGCCGGCGGGGTTCATGCTGGGCGCGGTGGGAGCAGCCGAGCTTGGCGCGCGCGCGGGGCGCGCAACCACGGCCGCGTTCGCGGGTCCCGCTTTTTCGCTTCTGCTCGCTGCGCTGTGCGTGTTTGTGCTGTTTCGGGCTTGGACCGCCTTGCGCGCCGCCCCGAGCGCTATGGCGCTCAAGGCCGCGATTGTCGCGCCGCGTTGGCCGCCGGCTCTGGCGATGGCGGTGATCGCAATCGCCAATGTCGCGCTGCTGCTGCTGATTTTCTCCTGGCCCTACACGACGCTGCTTGTCGATCTGGCCCGCGGCTCGGCCATGGATGTGGCGCTGCGTCTCGCGCTGGCGGTCGTCTTGGTCCTCGGCGCCGGCGCCGGCTCGGCGACCGCGGGGCGGTTTTCGTGGCGCGCGCCGGATCTGCGCGCGGTTACGTCATGCTTCGGCGGCGGCGTGCTGATGGGACTGGGCGGCGCGCTCATTCCCGGCGGCAACGACGCGCTGGTGTTGATCGGCTTGCCGCTACTCCAGCCTTCGGCGCTCGCGGCTTACGCGGCGATGACAGCAGCAATTGCGCTTGGCTTCTGGCTGCGCCGTCAGCGCACCGTGTAGCGCACGCCGCCACCGGGCTTCACCTCCATGCGCTGGAACGCATCGCCATAGCCGACCACGCCGGCGCCCACGTCCCAGCAGCCGGCCGACACCGTGAAGCGGTAGGAGCGCCCGGGCGGAATGGCGGTTCCGCCTGGCAGGCGGTTGAGCCCGTAGGTTGAGGCGTTGCACGCGGAAATCAGAACAACATCGACACTGCGTTGCGATCCGTTGATCACTTCGATCACGCCGGTGGGCTCGCCCTCGCGGATCAGCGGCCCGCCGGTGATCATGCCCGCGCAAGCCATCAACAACGCGGCGCAGAGTAGGGCCGCCAGGATCTTCGCCTTCTGCATGCTTGCCCCCGGGATTCGATCCCGCCCTCAGGAATCGCGCAATCTATTGACCCAATTCTCGGTGCTGGCGTCAAGGCCAAGCGGCGTTTGCCCGCCCTCCAGCGCCGGCTGCAACGCGTTGGCCATCTCCTTGCCGAGTTCAACGCCAAATTGATCGAACGGATTGGTCCCGGAGAGCACGGCCTGGGTGAACGTGCGGTGTTCGTAGAACGCCAGCAGCGCGCCGAGCGCTTCCGGCGACAGCGCATCCATCGCCATCAGCGTCGATCCGCGATTCCCTGGAAACGAGCGATGCGGGTCGCTTGAGGGCTTTCCGATCATCAGCGCGCGCGCCTGGGCGAGCACGTTGGCGAACACCTTGGCGCGGTGCGAGGCGGGGCCCTCGTGCGCGCCCGAGTTGAGGATCAACTCGACTGGAATCTCATCGACGCCCTGGTGCAGCAACTGGAAGAACGAGTGCTGCGCATTGGTTCCTGCCGCGCCCCAGGTGACGGCGCAAGCTGAGCGTGCAAGTGCTGCGCCGTCGCGGGTAACGCCCTTGCCGTTCGATTCCATCTCCAGCTGCTGCAAGAACGCCGGTAGCAAACGAAGGCGCTCGGAATAGGGGACCAGCGCATACGAGCCATGGCCGAGGGCTTCGCGGTTCCACATCTGCACCGCCGCCGAAATCGCCGGTAGGTTGCGCGGAAATGGCGCGTCGCGGAAATGCGCGTCCATCGCGGCGGCGCCGGCGAGCAGGCGCTGGTACGGCCCGCTGGCGAGCGCAATAGCGCAACAGAGGCTGGCGCTCGACCACAGCGAATAGCGCCCGCCGACCCAGTCCCAAAACGGAAAAATACTACTCGCCGGCACCCCCCACTCGATCGCCTTGTTAGGCGCGGCGGTGGCGGCGGCTATGTGTTTGGGCCCCCAGGCGCGCACGAACGCTGCGTTGGCCAGCGTTTCCTGGGTGGTGAAGGTCTTCGACACCACGATCAGCAGGGTGCGCGCCGGCTTGAGGCCGGCGGTCGCGTCGGCAACGTCAGCGCCATCGACATTGGCCGCGAAACGCACTTCGATGCCGCGAATGCGGTGGGCCTTCAAGGCATCCATGATCAGGCGCGGGCCAAGGTCGGAGCCGCCGATGCCCAGATGCACAATGGCGTCGATCTCGCGGCGGATGCGATGGGCGAACGCGGCCATCTTGACTTGACACGCGCGCACTTCCTCGGGCGCGTCCGGCGCACGCAACGCCCAATGCATGGCCGGGCGGTTCTCGGTGGTGTTGACCGGCGCGCCGGCGAACATCTTCGCGCGCCAGCCGGAAAAATCCATCGCCCCGGCCAGCGCCTCCAACGCGGCGAGCGCGCTGGCGTCGATCCGCTGCTTGGAAAAATCGGCGAGCAGGTGCGGCGCGGCGAGGGTGAGCGCGTCGGCCCGATTCGGCTCGGCGGCGAACAGGTCGATCAGGCTGAGCTGTTTCAGCCGCGCGGCCTCTGCGGCGACCTGCGCCCAGGCGTCCTTTTGGTTGGCGTTCATGCGCGCAAGCCTTTATCAGCACAAACCCATGGCGACAATTCTGGTGACCGGCGGGGCAGGCTATGTGGGCTCGCATTGCGCCATGGCGCTGGCGAATGCCGGCCACCGCGTGGTGGTCTACGACAATCTTTGCAACGGTCACCGCGAATTCGCCAAATGGGGCCCGTTCGCCGAGGGCGACATCCGCGATCGCGCCCGCCTGGGCGCACTGTTCGCCGAACACAAGCCCGACGCGGTGTTGCACTGCGCGGCGCTGATCGAGGTGGGCGAATCGGTGAAGGATCCGGCTCGCTTCTGGGACAACAATGTCGTAGGCGCGCTCGTTCTGCTGGAGGCGATGCGCGCGGCGGACTGCAGGGCGTTCGTGTTTTCCTCCACTTGCGCCACCTATGGCGCGCCGCTGCGCTTGCCCATGAACGAAGAGCATCCACAGAATCCGTTGAGCCCCTATGGCTGGACTAAACTCGCGATCGAACAAGCCAGTCGCGACTATGCGGCCGCGTATGGTCTGAAGTTCGCGCATCTGCGCTATTTCAACGCCGCCGGCGCCGCGCCTGGAGAAGGCATCGGCGAGAGGCATGAGCCGGAGACCCACGCCATCCCGCTGGCGCTTTTTGCGCTGCTCGGCAAGCGCGAGGGCTTCAAGATCTTCGGCGACGATTACGAAACCCGCGACGGCACTTGCCTGCGCGATTATGTGCATGTGCTCGATCTCGCCGATGCGCATGTGCGGGCCATCGAGCGCCTGTTGGGCGGCGGCGCGAGCCTTGCAGCCAATCTGGGCGCCGGCGACGGGGTCACCGTGCGCGAGCTGTTGGCGGCGATCGAGCGGGTGACAGGGCGCGCCGTGCCGGCAACGATGGCGCCGCGCCGCGCAGGCGATGCCCCCGCCCTGGTCGCCGACAATTCGCTCGCCCGGCGTGAACTGGCTTGGCGGCCCGGTCGGGGCGTCGACGCGATCATCGCCGATGCTTGGGCCTGGCACAGCGGGAAGTAGGCCAATGCCCGTAACGCCCGCGCGCGCACGCAAACTGGCGCTTTCGCTTGCAGCGGCGCACGAAGCCCCGCATTTCGACCGCACTGCGTTCAAGACGCCGCGCAAAACCTTTGCGACGCTGGCCAATTCCGGCGCCGACATCAATTTGATGTTCGATGCCGCGCTGCAAGAATTCTATTGTGAGCAGGCGCCGGAAGCGTTCGCGCCTGCGCCCGGGGGATGGGGGGCCATGGGCTGCACGCGCTGCGATTTGAAGAAGGTCGACGAAGCGACGCTGCTTTCCGCGCTCAAGGCAGCGCACGCGCTTGCCGCGCCCAAGCCGAAACGAGCCGGGAAGAAATGAGAGTTCGCCACAATGCGCGCATGCCGCGCATCCGTGCGTTCATTTCACCGCATCCTGGGAGAAGAGAGGTGCGCTGAAAGGATTTGTTCAGCACTATTGCACTAATGTGAGGGTGGGAGGCGACCATGCACGAAAAGCATATCGGCGAACCCTGCCCGACCTGCCGTACGCCCTTGCAGCGTCGGCGCTCCAACTTCCGCACTATCGCTGGCGACATCGCGTACTGCGCCCGCTGCTGCTCCTCGTTCGAGATCGCAGCAGACGATCTGGCGCTGGCGATGCCCGCGCCGCCGCTGGCGCCTTGGCCGGCCTGAGGCGAACGACCCGGACCGCCCACCGGCGCGCTCTAGCTGCGATAATCGCCGTTGATCTCGACATAGCGTTTGGTCAGGTCGCAGGTATTCATGCGCGCGCGCCCTGCGCCGAGGCCGACGGTAACGGCGATCTCGAGTTCGGGGCGTTTCATGTACGCGCTTATCGCCGCCTCGTCGTAATTGGGCGCGACCATGCCGTCCTTGGCGGCCCACAGATCGCCGAACCGGACAGCGATCATGTCGCGCTGCAGCGGTTGATCGCTGCGGCCGGCGGCGGCGACGATGCGGCCCCAATTGGCGTCCTCGCCCGCGATCGCGGTTTTCACCAGCGGGCTCTCGCAAATGGTGCGGGCGATGATTTTCGCCGATGCGTCGCTTACCGCACCGTCAACCGTAACCGTCACCAGCTTGTTCGCGCCCTCGCCGTCGCGCACGATCTGAATGGCGAGGTCAGCCAGCACGCGTGACAGGCCATCGCGGAAACCGCCGAGGCGCTCGTCCTTGGCGTCGGCGATGGGCGGAACCTTCGCCACGCCGGTGGCGAACAATAGCACGCAATCGTTGGTGCTGCGGTCGCCGTCGACGGTGATGGAATTGAAGCTCGCCTCGTTCTCCTGGCGCAAGAGCGTCTTGAGGACCGGCGCCGAAAGCGCGGCGTCGGTGAACACGAACGCCAGCATCGTCGCCATGTTCGGCGCGATCATGCCCGAGCCCTTGGCGATGCCGGCGATGTTCACGGCTGCGCCGTCGATCTCGCACGATGCGCCCGCGCCCTTGGGGAAGGTGTCCGTGGTCATGATCGCCTCGGCGCAGGCGCGCCAATCGAGGGGGCCGAGCGTCATCGCGGGCAAGGCGCTGGCGATTTTGGCGTCGTCCAGCACCACGCCAATGACGCCTGTGGAAGCCGCCAGCATCTCGCGCGGCGGGATGTCGAGTTTCGCGGCGGCGACCTCGAGCGAGCGTTTGCACGCCGCCGCGCCGGGCGCGCCGGTGAACGCGTTGGCGCAACCGGCGTTGACGAGCAGGCCGCGCGCATTTCCCCGCGTTGCCGCCAGCGCTTGCTTGCACCAGTCCGTCGGGGCTGAGCCGACCGAATTGGTGGTGAAGACGCCAGCGGCGCGCGCGCCTCTTTGGGCGCGGATCAGCAGAAGATCGGGCCGCGCATGCTTGTAGAAGCCGGCGCTGCCGATCGCCGCCACGAGCCCGGCGATGGCGGGCAGGTCGGGAAAGCGCGCGGGCGCGAGCGGGGAGACCGCGCCGGGTTGCGTCACGGGGCTGCGTCTGCCGGCGCCGCGGCCTCGGGCGCCTGCTGTTGCGGCTG
>JAKFYF010000335.1 GCA_021731005.1 Hyphomonadaceae bacterium | reverse complement strand
TCGTGCAACTGTTCAGGTGGTTCAAAGCGGGCGGGGACCAGTGCCGGATTTCGGTCTCGCGACCAGGAACCCAACGGTCTCCCGCCCGCGACCTTCATGCCAGAGTCGCAACACACAGGAACCCAGGAGATCACAGGGCTCGCCGCTGGCCCCTGGTTTCCGGATCGCGCTTCGCGCGTCCGGATGACGGAATTTGGCTTGGCAAATATTGCGGTCGAAATTGCTCAGAGGTTGGCCCTACCTTCTCCGCCTCCGGCTCGGCGTACCCAATATGCCGCGCATCAATTCTCGCACGATGGTGTTGAACACGCCCGATGCTACGCGGCCGGTTTGGCGTTCCACTGCGGTGGTGCGCGAGCCGCCGGAGCGGCGTGTTGCGCCGGAGCGCGGGGCGGGGGCGCGGCCTTTTTCCCGCGCTTCTCGCTCCTCGTCTAGCGCGGTTTGTTCGAGACGCGCGGTCAGCACTTCGTGCGCGCTTTCGCGGTCGATGGTTTTTTCGTACTTCTTGCGCACGCCTGACTTGGCGATCATGGCCTGGCGGGCGGCGAGCAGGATCGGGCCGACCTGGCTGTTGGGCGGGCGAATTTTGGTGCGCGCCACCACAGTCGGCGCGCCTTTTTCATCGAGCGTCGACACCAAAGCCTCGCCTACGTTCATTTCCTGGATCTCTTTCGCGACATCGACATTGGCGTTGGTGCGGAACGATTGCGCGGCGGCGCGCACGGCCTTCTGGTCGCTCGGCGTATACGCCCGCAGCGCGTGCTGGAAGCGGTTGCCCAGCTGGGAGAGCACCATGTCGGGTATGTCGGTGGGCGATTGGGTGACGAAGTACACGCCGACGCCCTTGGAGCGGATCAGGCGCACCACTTGCTCGACGCGGGTGAGCAATTCCTTCGGCGCGTCGCGAAACAAGAGGTGCGCTTCGTCGAAGAAGAACACCAGCTTGGGCTTATCGATATCACCCACTTCCGGCAGCGTCTCCCATAGCTCGCTCATCAGCCAGAGCAGAAACGCCGAATAGAGCCGCGGACTCTGCACCAGCCGCTCCGACGCAAGCAGGTGAACCACGCCCTTCCTGTCAGGCCCCGGCGCTAGCAGGTCGTCCAGCTCCAGCGCCGGCTCGCCGAAGAAACGTTCGGCGCCGTCCATTTCCAATTGCAGGATGCGCCGCTGCAGCGCGGCAATGGTTTGCGGTGTGACTAGGCCGTACTTCTTGCCGATGGCCTCGGTATTATCGGAGATGTGGGTGAGCAGCGCGCGCAGATCAGCGAGGTTGAGCAGCAGCCCTTCGCGTTTGCCTTGGTTCAGCCAATCGTCAGCGAGCTTGAAGGCGATGGTGACCGCGCCTTCCTGCGCTTCGCTTGCTTCCAGCACCCGCGCCATCAGCACCGGGCCCATTTCGGTGACGGTGGTGCGCACTGGGTGGCCAAGTTCGCCGTAGATGTCCCAGAACACCACGGGCGGCGCTTCCGGCGTCAGCGTCACGCCGATTTCCTCCGCGCGTTTGAGCGCCCAGCCCGGCGGCGGCGCCCCAGGCGCCGCGATCCCGGAAAGATCGCCTTTAATATCGGCGGCGAAAACATTGACGCCCTCGCGCGCGAACGCTTCCGCAAGCACTTGTAGCGTCACGGTTTTGCCGGTGCCGGTGGCGCCGGCAATGAGGCCGTGGCGGTTGGCGCGCTGCAGCGCCAGTGATTGCATGCCTTCGGGCGATGCGCCGATATCAATCGCGGCCATGAGTGCTCCCTGATTCAAGCGCCAACTTGGCCCATTGGCATGGGCCTTCCAAGCCGCCGCCTTCTGCGACCCAACATGACGAGACTTTCATTGCTCTGTCCGGGTCCAGTTTGTCGATGAAGCGTCCTGATATGCTTGAATCTTTTCGTCAGCGAAAGAACTGGCGCCGGATTGAGGGCCCAGAAACCGCGCGGGTTTGTGTTGCGAATCGGCGAAGGAAATGTTTTCGTTATTTGAAGAACGTCGCCGGGGCTCGAGACGTTTAGGCAAAACGCCAACACTCCCAGCACCGGCGCGCGTTCAACGAGATTGACGCGTCGCACCGCTAATTGGGCTCAATGGGGGGCTACATCACGCGGTTCGGCAATGAGTACAGAACCAGGCCTCCCGCGTGCGTCCCCCACCCAGCCTGCTGCGAGGCCTGCAGGCGCCGCCGGGCAGCTTGTCCCCGCCCGGCGGCGCTGTTTCATGTGCGCCGGCTTTCCTCCCCCGCAAGCGGGGGAGGTGCTGGCCGTAGCGAAGCGCAGGGGTACGTGCGAGCCCGCCCCCTCAGTCATCGCGCTGTCGCGCGCTGATTGCTCCCCCAGGGATCGCGAAGCGATCCCGTTGTGCAAGGGCCCGCTCGCGAAGCGAGCGGGAGGCGCGGGAGCAAAGAACCGGCGAACGCTTTTTCTTGCACCTCGCAGCCGTGGCGCTAGGTTCGCCCGCAAAATCACGAGGAAAACGCCGCCATGGATGCTGCCGCGCGCGCGGAACAAGCTGAATCCGCTGACCAATTCATCGCCGCGGTCGGCGGGGGACCGTGGCCAGCCTTCCGCGCCAACGGCGGCATTGAGCCCGCCGCCGAGGCTTTTCTGCGCGGCATGCACGAAGACGCCTCGGCCGACGAATTGGGCGACCTCTCCGCTTCGGATCTGGCCGCGCTGGCGCATGAGTTCTGGGTCTGGCGCGGCCAGCGTCAGCCGGACGAGCAGATCACGCGCATCCGCCGTGGAATAGGGGCGGGGGGGCGCGCGCTTGACCGCGACATATTGGAGGTCGCGGGCCCCGACATGCCGTTCCTGGTCGATTCGGTCATGGGCGAGCTTGCCGACCAGAGCGTCGGCGCGCTGGCCATGTTCCACCCCGTGGCGCCGGCGACGAGCGGCAAGGGCCGCGATTCGCTGATCCAGGTGCACCTGCCGGCATTGTTGCCGCATCAAGCCGAGCGCCTGCACAAGGGTGTGCGCGAATCATTGGCCGATGTGCGCGCGGCGGTGACCGATTTCCACGCCATGCGCGAGCGCATGCTCGCGTGCGCGGGGGAACTTGAAAGCGCGAGCACCAACGCGCCGCGCGAAGAAGTCGCCGAAGCGGTGGCGCTGCTGCGATGGCTCGCCGCCGACAAATTCACTTTCCTTGGCTCGCGCGATTACGATTATGCCCGCGACGCCTCGGGCGCGTTCAAGGCCGACGAGCCCGAGATCCTGCCTCAGACCTGCCTCGGCGTGCTGCGCGATACCGAGCTCTACGTGCTGCGCACCTCGGCCGAGCCGATGCGGCTGACCCCGGAATTGAAGCGATTGATGGCGGAGCCCGCGCCGCTGATCGTCGCCAAATCCACCATCCGCGCGCGCGTGCACCGGCGCGCCACCGCCGATTATGTCAGCGTCAAACGCTACAACGGCAAGGGCGAGGCCATCGGCGAAGTGCGGTTCGTAGGCCTGTTCACGAGCGAAAGCTTCACCGAGCCCACGCGCAACATCCCGATGCTGCGGCGCAAGGCTGACTGGGTGATGCACCAGGCCGGCTTCCCAGCCGGCGGGCACAACGCCAAGACGCTGCGCAAGATCATCGAATATTATCCGCGCGAGGAGCTTTGGCAGATGTCGCGCGAGGAGCTGCTGCAGATTTCGCGCGGCGTGCTGCACCTGCTCGACCGCCCGCGCCCGCGCGTGTTCACCAGGCGCGACCGCTATAATCGCTTCGTCACCGCGCTCGCCTATGTGCCGAAGGAGCGGTTCCATTCCGAGCTGCGCGAGCGCATCGGCGACAAGATCGCGCGCGCCTATGGCGGCGTCGTCGAGAGCTTTCAGCCGCAATTGGGCGAGGGCCAGCTTGCCCGCGTTCTGTTCATGGTCGGCGATATCGACAAGACGCGGCCCGAGCCCGACCCGGGCGCCCTCGACGCCGAAATCGCCGCGCTGACCCGCACCTGGGAGGATTCCTTCACCCACGCCCTGATGCGTTCGGAGCGGTTTGACGCAGCGGCCCGCGACCAGGCGCAGAGCCGCTTCGGCGCAGCCTTCACCGCCGCCTACCGCGAACGCTACAGCGCCGATGAAGCGCTGGTCGACGTCGCCGAGATCATGTCGGCGCGCGACGACGAAGTCATCCGCGCGCGCGCCTATCGCGAGCCCGGCGACGCCGAGAATATCATGCGCTGCAAATTCTATGCGCGCGGCGATGTGCTGGCGCTGTCAGCGACGGTCCCGATCCTCGAAAATCTCGGGCTGTTCGTCGACTCGGAAGTGAACTTCGAGCTGCACCTGAAGGCCGGCCCGCTTAATCCGGCCCAACGCATTTTCGTGCACGACATCGAAACCCGCTCCGCCGACGGCAAGCCGATCGAACTCGCGAAGGCCGCCGGCAAGTTCGAAGCGGCGTTCGCCGCGATCTGGACCGGCAGGGCCGAAAACGACGGCTTCAACCGGCTCATCCTGGCGCTGCCCTGCAGCTGGCGCGAGGCGGCGCTGATCCGCGCGCTTGCGCGCTATCGCCAGCAGACCGGGCTCGATCCCACCCAGGCGGCGCAAGAGCTGGCGCTCGGCGCCCACCCCAAGATCGCTTCGCTGATCCTGGCGCTGTTCCGCGCGCGCTTCGATCCGAACTTGCCCGAGAGCATGGAGACGCGCCGCATCCGTTCGGGCCGGCTCGAATTCATGCTGGAAGCGGCGCTGAACGAAGTAGTGAGCCTCGACGACGACCGTGCGCTGCGGCGGCTCTATCAATTGGTCACCGCTGTCCGGCGCACCAATTATTATCAGCCAGGGGCCGACGGCGCCGCCAAGCCGTACGTCTCGTTCAAGATCGATTCCAACGCGGTGAAGGACTTGCCCGCGCCCAAACCGTATCGCGAGATCTGGGTGGCCTCGCCCGTGGTCGAGGGCGTGCATTTGCGTTTCGGGCCGGTGGCGCGCGGGGGCCTCAGATGGTCGGATCGCCGTGACGATTTCCGCACCGAAGTGCTCGATCTCGTCAAGGCCCAACAGGTGAAAAACGCCATCATCGTGCCGGTGGGCGCCAAGGGCGGCTTTTACCCCAAGCGCCTGCCGGCGCGCGGCGCGCCGGGTTTCCAGGAAGCGGGGATCGAAGCGTACAAGACTTTCCTGCGCGGGCTCCTGGATATCACCGACAATATTGTGGGCGACGGCGTCAAGGCGCCCGCAAACGTGGTGCGGTGGGATGATGACGACGCTTACCTCGTGGTCGCCGCCGACAAAGGCACCGCCACGTTCTCCGACATCGCCAATTCCATATCCGCCGAGTACGGCCATTGGCTGGGCGATGCATTCGCGTCCGGTGGTTCGGTCGGCTACGATCACAAGGCCATGGGCATCACCGCCAAGGGCGCCTGGGAAGCGGCCAAGCGCCATTTCCGCGAAATCGGCAAGGACATCCAAGAGCAGGAATTCACAATCATCGGCGTCGGCGACATGTCGGGGGACGTGTTTGGCAACGGCATGCTGCTCTCGCGCAAGATCAGATTGCTGGCCGCATTCGACCATCGCGACATTTTCATCGATCCAAATCCGGCCGACTGCGAAGCCGCGTGGAAGGAGCGCAAGCGCTTGTTCGACACGCCGCGCACCAGCTGGGCCGATTACGACAAAAAGCTCATCTCCAAGGGCGGCGGCATTTTCTCGCGCAGTCTCAAGGCGATCGATCTGTCGCCGGAAATCATCGCGCTCACCGGGCTCGACAAGCCGCAAGTGACGCCAGCGGAGCTGGTGCACGCGCTGCTCAAGTCACAATGCGAATTGCTCTGGTTCGGCGGCATCGGCGCCTACATCAAGGCGCGCGGGGAATCCCACGCCGATGTCGGCGACAAGACCAATGACGGCTTGCGCGTCGACGCTGAAGAAGTGCGCGCCTTGGTGATCGGGGAGGGCGCCAATCTCGGCGTCACCCAGAAAGGCCGCATCGCCTTCGCGCGCAATGGCGGGCGCATCAACACCGACGCGATCGACAATTCGGCCGGCGTCGACACTTCCGACCACGAGGTCAACATCAAGATATTGCTCGGCGACGTCATTCGCGCCGGCGCCTTGAAAGCGGATGCGCGCGATGCGCTCTTGGCGTCGATGACCGATGAGGTGGGCGCGCTGGTGCTCGCCAACAATTACGATCAGACCGGCGCAATATCGCTGGCGCAGGCCAGCGCCGCCGCCGACCTCGACAGCCATGAGCGCCTTATCCAACGCTTGGAGGCATCCGGGAAACTGTCGCGCAAGGTGGAGGGACTGCCGGCGAGCGCTGAAATCGCGGTGCTGCGCGCGGCGGGCCAGGGGCTCACGCGCCCGGAACTCGCCAAGCTGGTCGCCTACGCCAAGATCGATCTGTTCGACGCGCTGGTCGCTTCGAAAGCGCCTGACGATCCCGCTTTCGCCGAGCCCCTGAAGCGGTATTTCCCCGAGGCGCTCTGGAAGTTCGAAACGCAAATGGGCGCCCACAGGCTGCGGCGCGAAATTATCGCCACCCAGCTCGCTGGCGATGTGGTCAATCGCTGCGGCCCCTCGTTTGTCGACCGCATCAGGGCGATCTCGCGCGCGGACGCGGTGACCATTGCGTGTTCCTTCGAGGCGGCGCGGCGCATCTTCGGTCTCGAGGCGCTGGCCGAACGCATCAATGCGCTCGACAACAAGGCCCCGGCCGCCGCGCAGCTGGCGCTGCAGCAGCGGGTAGGCGGCGCGCTGCGGCGGGCGACCACATATCTCGCCCGCAATGGCGGCTTTGACCGCGACAAGCCGGCGGGCGTCCTGGACGTGGTGAAACTCTACCGCGATCCCGTCGAAGCGCAGCGGGCGACCCTGCTTGAAGATCTGAGCGCGATTGAGCGGCAGCGCGTCGATCTCCGGCTCAAGGCCTTGCTCGATCTGGGCGCGCCCGAGCCGATCGCGCGCGAGGCGGCGCTGCTGTCGCCGCTGACGCTTTCGCTTGATGTCGCCGATCTTGCGCGCCGCACGTCTTGGCCGGTGAACGCAGCCTCTATGCTGCATACAATAGTGGGCGTTGAGTTCGGCCTCGATGCCTTGCGCGACGCCGCCACCGCGCTGCGGCTTGAGCAGCATTGGGATCGCCTGGTTATCCGTCGCACGGCGGAGGATTTCGGTGAAATGCAGCTGAAGCTGGCGGAGGCGGCCGCCAAGGCCATCGGCACGCCGCGCAAGCAGGCTGAATTCGCCGAGATCAGCGCCGCTTCCAAGGATTGGATCGTCTCGCTCGGCCAGCCGGCGCAGCGCACTCGCGCCGCTTACGAAGAACTCAGCGCACAGGGGCAATGGACTTTCGCCAAGCTCATGCTGGTCGCGGCGGAGTTCAACGCGCTCGCGGCCGCGGTGCGGTGACAATGTGGACCGCCGGCGTCCTCGCCGGCATCGCCCCATTGCCCAGATGTGCCAGCGCGGATGAGGCGCCGCCGTGCCGGCGAGGACGCCGGCGGTGCATATTGTTGGTGCTGATGTTGTTGGGCTGGCTCATGCCGTTGTTCGCCGCTGCCGAGACACTGAACCAACGCATCGCGCTGTTGGCGCCGCATTTCACCGTGACGCGGCCGGCGGGCGAGGGGCCGTTCCCGGTGGTGATCATGCTGCACGGGTGCGGCGGTCCGCGGCCGTTCACCGGGCCAGTGACGCAAATCGCGGTGAACGCAGGCGCGGCTGTGGTCAATGTCGATTCGTTTGCACCGCGCGGGATCGCCCGTATGGCGGCGTACGCCACGGTCTGCACTGGCGCGCGTCTGCGCGGGCGCGAGCGCGCCGGCGATTTCTATGCGGCGGTGGCGTGGGTGCGCCGCCAAAGCTGGGCGAACCGCGAGCGCTTGGCGGCCATTGGCTGGAGCCACGGCGGCTGGACCATTATGGATGGGCTGGCGTTGCGCGCGGGCGCGGAGATGGCGCGCGCGACCGGGCTCAGCGATTTGCCGGCCGAACCGCTTGAGGGCCTGGCGCGGACACTGATTGTCTATCCCTACGCCGGCATCGGCTCGTTCGCCGGCCATCGCCCTTGGCGCATAAACCCGGAGAGCGTGGCGATTGTCGCCGGCCGCGACATCATCGTGGGCCCCACCCGCGGCGCCTTGGGCCGGCAACGCGCGCGCGGCGCGCCGATCGAGATTGTTGTGTTCGAGCGCGCGACCCACGCCTTCGAAGATGCCGAAGCGCAAGACCCGCGCGTGCGCTTTGACCCCGCAGCAACGGCGCGCGAACACGCCATGTTGCAGGCAATGATCGCGCGCCTGTAAGGCTTTCCTCCCCGCGCGCGAACCCTCGCCCCGAGAGGGGAGGTGCGGAGCGTAGCGAAGCGGAGGGGGCGGTGCGGCCCCGCCCAGACACAACTCCCTCCGGTTTGAGCGCGCGCCTCCCGGCGCGCCCGCGAGCCGACAGGCTCGCTTGCGTCGACCAAAAAAAGCGCGCCGGGAGGCGCGCGCTCCAACCGGAGAGGTCGGCGCTCCGGAATCTATCCCCGCATTTTCTCCGCCACTATCCCCGCAAAAAAACCACACCCGCTCGGCAAAAGCCGGCTTTGTACAAAAATCTATCCCACAGCAAAAAAGCCGATGGATACTCATGCCCATCTCCTGTCGGGAGGCTACGGTCGAC
>JAKFYF010000358.1 GCA_021731005.1 Hyphomonadaceae bacterium | reverse complement strand
GGCCCGTAGCGGCCGAGGCCGGCGAGGATCATCTCGTTTTCGCTGGGATGCATGCCGACCTGGCGCGGTAGCGACAGTAAAGCGAGCGCGCGTTCGAGAGTGATCGAATCCGGCGGCCAATTCTTGGGCAGGCTGGCGCGCTTGGGCTTGTCTTCGCCGTTCGGCATTTCGAGATACGCGCCGAAGCGGCCGCTCTTCAGCGTGATCGGGCCGGAGGGGCCATCGCCAAGTGGGAGCCCGTCAGCGGGGATCGCGCCTTCTTGTTCTTCGCCATTGCCGGCGAGGGGCCGCGTGAATTTGCACGGGGGATCGGCGTTGTAGTTCGAGCAGGCGACGAACGCGCCGTACTTGCCGAGCCGCAGCGACAGCCGCCCCGCGCCGCACAGCGAACACGTGCGCGGATCGGAGCCATCCTCACGCGCGGGGAATATGTGATCGCCCATGACGTCGTTGAGCTTTTCGATCACATCGCCGATGCGCAGCTCGGCGATGTCGACGATGGCGCCGTTGAAATCTTTCCAGAATTCGCGCATCAGCGCCTTCCATTCCAGATTGCCGGCGGAGACTTCGTCGAGCTTTTCTTCGAGATCGGCGGTGAAATCGTATTCGACATATTTGGCGAAGAAATTCTCCATGAACGCGGTGAGGATGCGGCCGCGGTCGTCAGCGATGAAGCGGTTCTTGTCCATGCGCACATAATTGCGCTCGCGCAGCTTCTCCAGGATCGCCGCATAGGTGGAGGGCCGGCCGATGCCGAGTTCTTCCAATTTCTTGACCAAGCTTGCTTCCGAGAAACGCGGCGGCGGCTCGGTGAAGTGCTGATCGGCCTTCACGTCCTCGACCTTGACCGCTTCGCCTTGCTTCATCTGCGGCAGGCGGCGGTTTTCTTCGTCTTCCTCGTCGTCGCGGCCTTCTTGATAGAGCTTTAGAAATCCGTCGAACAGGATCACCTGGCCATTGGCGCGCAGCTCCACTTTGCCGGACGGCTCGGTGAGATCCACCGTCGTGCGCTCGATCGAAGCCGCTTCCATTTGCGAAGCCACAGCGCGCTTCCAAACCAGTTCGTAAAGCCGGCCCTGGTCGCCCTCGACGTTGAGGTCCTTGGCGGCGCGGGTAGGATCGGTGGGGCGGATGGCCTCGTGGGCCTCCTGGGCATTCTTGATCTTGGAGGCGTAGCGGCGCGGTTCAGCCGGCGTGTATTGTTTGCCGAATTGCGCATCGATGGCGCGGCGCAGCTCGCGGATCGCGCCTTCGTCCATGGAGACGCCGTCGGTGCGCATATAGGTGATGTGGCCGGCTTCGTAGAGGCGCTGCGCCGTCTGCATGGTGCGCGACGCGTTGAAGCCGAGCTTGCGCGCGGCTTCCTGTTGCAGCGTTGAAGTAGTGAAGGGCGGGGGCGGATTGCGCTTGGTGGGCTTGGCCTCCACGGCGCTTACCTTGAAACCGCCGCGTCTTATCGCGTCGCGCACGGCGAACGCCATGGCTTGGTTCGGGATATCGAGCCGCTTGAGCTTCTTGCCTTCGAACGCGGCGATGCGCGCGGTGAAGGCCTCCCCACGCGGGGTGGTCATCTGCGCATCGACGGACCAATATTCCTGTGGGCGAAAGCGTTCGATCTCGACTTCGCGGTCGACGATGATCCTGAGCGCCACCGATTGCACGCGGCCCGCCGAGCGCGCGCCTGGCAGCTTGCGCCAGAGCACCGGGGAAAGCGTGAAGCCCACCAGATAATCGAGCGCCCGGCGCGCCATATAGGCGTCGACCAGCTCCATATCGATCTCGCGCGGGGCGGCCATCGCCGCCTGCACGCTGGCCTTGGTGATGGCGTTGAAGGTGACGCGCTGGACGGTCTTGCCCTTGAGCGCCTTGCGGCCCTTCAACGTCTCCAGCACATGCCAGGAAATGGCTTCGCCCTCGCGGTCAGGGTCGGTGGCGAGAATGAGAGTGCCCGCGTCCTTGAGCGCGTCTGCGATCGCTTTCACATGCTTGGAGGATTTCGCGTCCAGCTCCCAATCCATGGCGAAATCGTCGTCGGGCTTCACCGAGCCGTCCTTGGCGGGCAGGTCGCGGATGTGCCCGTAGGACGCCAGGACCTTGTAGCCCGCGCCCAAATATTTGTTGATGGTCTTGGCCTTGGCCGGGGACTCGACGACGACGACGTGCATGTACGGGAAGGACTCCTTCGGGGTCCGGTAGGGGGCGGAAACTGGGGACCGGAGCCCCCCCTGTCAACGCGTTGCATCCTTTAGCCTGCGCGGCTCTAGTCGAGGCTGTGGACAAATAGGGCGTAAGATCAATTATTTGCCGAAGAAGCCGGCGATCTTGGCTAACTCAATCTAAACGTGCTAAATACAACTCATGATAACAAGCGCCAATGCCCTGCCGGAAGAGAACCTTGCCGCGCCCAGCGCCAGCGACGCGGCAGGCTACATTTTTGAGCTTACCCGGCAGCTTGCCGGCATGGCCGAAAAAAACGGCATGGGCAGGCTGGCTGCGGCGCTGGAATTGGCGCGCGGGCTGGCGGCGGAGGAACTCGCCCTGCTGACCATTCAGTCGCGCGCAGGAAATGCCGCTCCCGAGGATGCGGCGTAGCCGCCTGGGAGCGAGGCCGCTTCGCCAGCAAGCTCCAGCTCAGTGAGCGCGGCGGCCACCGCTCCCAGCGGCGCGCGCGTAAGCCGCGCGAGATCGTTCAAATGCACTGGCGTCGGCGACAGCAGCGCCGCGATTTTCTTTGGCAAACCCGTGGGAACATTGTGCTCCTCGAACAATGGTCCGTGCAGCATCGGCCGCGGCGCGGGCGCTCCGCCCAGCGCCTCGATCACGTCGGCGGCGCTCTCGATCAAGGTCGCGCCCTGCTTGATCAGAGCATTGGCCCCGTGCGAGCGCGCATCCATCGGTGAGCCGGGAGCGGCCATTACTTCCCGGCCCTGATCGGCCGCTGCGCGCGCGGTGATCAGCGAGCCCGAGCGCAGCGCCGCTTCGATCACCACAACCGCGCGCGACAATCCAGAAATGATGGAATTGCGCCGCGGAAAGTCGCGCGCGCGCGGCGCCGAACCGAGCGGGGCTTCGCTGACGACAACACCCTTCGCACAAATCGCTTCGTGGAGAGCGAGGTTTTGCGGCGGGTAGGGATGATCGAGCCCGCCGGCGAGCACCGCCGCGGTCCCGCTCGCGAGTGCGCCGCGATGGGCGGCAGCGTCGATGCCGCGCGCCATGCCTGAAACGACTGTAAATCCGGCCGCGCCAAGTTCGCCAGCGATGCGTTCGGCAAATAGCAACGCGGCCGCCGAGCCCTCGCGCGATCCGACGATGGCGATGGTCGGACGCTTCAGCAGGTCAGTATTTCCCCGCAGCGCAATGAGCGCGGGCGGAGCGTCCAATTGCGCGAGCAGCGGCGGATAATCGGGTTCGCACGAAGCAACCAGGCGCGCGCCCAGCGCTTCCAGAGCCTCCAGTTCCGCGATGATTTGTTCTTCGGGCGGCGCGGCGTGCTTGGAAAGACGCGGCAGCGCTTCAAGCGCGGCAGGCGGGTTGCGAAAGCGCGCCAGCAAGCCGTGGAAGGTAAGCGGGCCGACCTTAGGCGTGCGTGCCAAGCGCGCCCAGGCGACAAGCTCCGGCCGCGCCAGCGTGCGGGTCACGGCTCCGTCGATGCGGGCGCTTCCGCAACTCCCGCCGGTTCGGGGTCCGTTTGCGTCGGCGGCGCCTCCAGGCTATCGCTAGGCGCTTGTGGCGGCGTCGGGGCTGCCTTGCCCGCCCCGATCCGCGGTTCGGTTCCAGCGCGCAGGCGTTCGATGTTGGCGCGGTGGCGCCAAAAAATGAGCGCCGCGAGCAGGGCGGTGAAGGCGGTCTGTGAATAGGAAAAATTCGCCACCAGAGCGGCAATTGGCACGATGCCCGCCGCGCAGAGTGCGGCGAATGAAGAATAGCCGAACATGGTCGCGACCGCGATCCAGGTCAGGCCGGCGAGCAATCCGAGCGGCCAGACGCCTGCAAACAGCACGCCGAAGAACGTCGCTACCCCCTTGCCGCCCTTGAAGTTCAGCCAAACCGGGTAGCAATGGCCAACGAACGCGGCGGCGCCCGCCACCAGCTCAAGTTCGGTTTGCGACGGCAAGCCGCTGGCCAGTGCGCGCGTAATCAATAGCGCAGCGCCAGCCTTGCCCGCGTCGAGCAGCAAAGTGGCGAGCGCGATGTCTTTGCGCCCAGTGCGGAGCACATTGGTCGCGCCGATATTGCCGGAGCCGATGGCGCGAATGTCGCCCAGCCCCGCCGCGCGGGTGAGCACCAGCCCGAACGGGATCGAGCCTAGGAGATAGCCACCGATCGCGGCGAGGATGAAGAAGAAGGCGGTCACGGGGGCAGTCCTAACAGGTTCGCGGAGCTGTCCGAAAGGCGGGGAGGGACGAAACTAGGGCAGGGTTTGACCAGCAGCGCTTGACATTCATCCGCTTTCCCTTGATTGATCATTCAAACAACTAGGCCAAGCGGACTTATGAGCGCGCGAGAGAAGATCATCCTGGCGGCGATGGAGCTGTTTTGGCTCAAGGGCTACAATTCGACATCGGTTGCGGACTTGCTGAGCCGCACGCAACTCAATTCCGGCAGCCTCTACCACGTGTTTCCGTCCAAACAGGACGTATTGATTGGCGTACTCGAGGCCTATCGCGACGGCATCCATGCGCAACTGCTGGCCCCCGCTTGGGCCGCCGTTGACGATCCGATCGAGAAGATCTTCGCGCTGATGCGCCACTACCGCACGCTGATCGTTGAGACCGATTGCGCCTATGGGTGCCCGATCGGCTCGCTGGCGCTTGAATTGCACGAGCCCGATCCGCAGGTGCGCGAATTGCTGGCGGCGAATTTCGAGAACTGGACGAGCGCGATCGAGCAATGCCTCGCGGATGCGGACAGGCGGTTGCCGCCGCAGGCCGACAGGCGCGCGCTCGCGCAATTCGTGCTCACCGCGATGGAGGGCGGGGTGATGCAGGCGCGCACGCATCGCGACGTGACTTATTTCGACCGCGCGATCGCGCAGTTGCGCGCGCATTTCGATTTGCTGGAAAATGCCGCGCGCGTGCGCGCTTAGTAGCTGGGGGAAACGATGCGTGTTTTATACGTGCTGGCGGCGATCGCGGCGCTGATGGCGCCGCACTCCGCCTCGGCCGAGGTGGCGTCGGCATCGCCGGGCGCTTTTCTGTTGCGAGCCGAAGCGGTAGCCGCAACGTCGCCTGAGCAGGCCTGGCGCGCAATTCGCGAGATCCCGCGCTGGTGGAGTTCGGCGCACACATATTCCGGCGATGCGGGCCGCATGAGTCTCGACGCGCGCGCCGGAGGATGTTTCTGCGAACGCTGGGGGCGGGGGCAATCGGTCGAGCATGGCCGCGTCGTCATGGTGATGGAACACGAAGGCGTGCGCACGCTGCGCATTTCTGGCGCGCTGGGACCGTTGCAGGATATGGGCGTGAGCGGGGTGATGACTTTCGTGGTCGCGCCGGATTCTGGCGGCGCGAAAATTTCCATGAGCTATCGCGTCGCCGGCGATGCCGGTTTGGCGCTGCATGAACTCGCGCCGCCCGTGGACCAGGTGCTCATGGAGCAATTCGGCCGTCTAATCCGCTACGTCGGCTCGGGCAATCCCGAGGCGCGCGCCGATGGCTGACCTCGACAAAGCGGTCGCGACCCAACTCGCGAATATCGAGAAGAAGGCGGGCAAGAGCCTCGCGCAACTCAGCGCCGCAATCGCCAAATCCGGCAAAACCAAACACGGCGAAATTCGCGCCTGGGTGATGGAGCACTATGGCCTCGGGCACGGCGACGCCAACACGCTCACCCATCATGCGCTGAAATCCGATGGCGCTTCGCAGGCGGCGGGCGCGTCCGCCGATGACGTTCTGAGCGAAATCTACGCCTGCAAGAAAGCGCATCTGCGCTCGATACATGAGAAACTCATGGCCGCGATCGCGCGCTTCGGTGAATTCGAGATCGCGCCGAAAAAGGGCTATTTGGCGCTGCGGCGCAAGAAGCAATTCGCCATGCTGGGGCCGAAAACCAACGAGCGCTTCGAGCTTGGGCTGAATCTGAAGGACGACATCAACGATCCGCGCATCAAGCGCCAGGCGCCGGGGGGCATGTGCCAGTATATCGCTTCGCTCGCCGGCGCTGATGAAGTTGACGCCAAACTTGTTGCGATTATCAAGCGCGCTTACGACGCGGCGGGTTGAATTTGGAAGCGGCGTTTTGGCCGCGAGCAGGGGAGGCGTAAATGGAAATCAATTGGCTTGCGGTGATCGTAGCGGCGCTGTCTTCGTTTCCGCTGGGCTATGTCTGGTACGGGCCCTTGTTTGGCAAAGCCTGGATGGGCGAAGTCGGCATGACCGAAGCAAAGGCGCGCGCGGCCAATCCGGCGGTCACCTATGGCGGGGCGTTAGCGCTGGCGTTGGTGCAAGCCTCAACGTTTGCGATGTTCCTTGGGCCGACGCGCAATCCGGAAGCGGCGCTTTACGGGCTCTGCGCCGGGCTTGCCTGGGTCGGCGCCGCCATTGGCGTGCAGTATCTGTTCGAACAACGCAGCTTGAAACTGTTTCTTATCAACGCCGGCTACAACACGGTGTCGTTCACGCTGATCGGCGCGATCATCGGCGGGTGGAAGTAAGCGCCATCGCTTTGTCGTGACAATCGGGCGCTTCAGCGAAAGTCGCTCGCAGAGGAGCGGCGGCGCGCTTTTAAGGTTTACGGGAGGATATCCGATGAGACCGTTGACGCTCGCGCTTGCGCTCATGGCGTTCACCGCCTGCGCCAGCGCGCAGCCGCCGCCTGCCCCCGTGACGCCGGACTGGTGGCGCGCGCATGTTGCGTTCATGGGAGGGGTTTGGGTGGCCCCCAACCCGGAGGGCGAAAACGATCCCAACGCGCCCGACGCTTTCGGCATGGAATGGCGCGCGGCGAACGAGGGCCATGGCTTGATCGGGCGCCTTTATGGCCTGGAGGCCGGCCGCGAGATCGCCGAATACTGGACCTTCCGTGAGTTCTGGCATCCCGGCGAGCGGCGCGTGATCGTACAACAATGGGGCGGGCCGGGCGTCTATGGCGCCGGCGAAACCACGTCGCTTGCGCCGGACCGCGGCCAGCTTGATCAGACCTTCTGGCTGCCTGACGGCCGCTCCTGGCGCGAAGGTCATCGCACCGAAGAACGCGGCGATGTCTACCTCACCGAAGTCTACGACATCGACGCCGCCGGCGCGTGGACGCTGCGGAGCAGCAATACTTGGCGGCGCGTGGCCGGTGGGTAAGATGCGATTGGTATCGGGCGATTTCGACCCTGGCTTTATTCCGCTCAACGACGGCGCCACCCGCCGGCGACCTCTTATGCCGTCTATAATCGTTCTCACGCTCGGCATCCTTGGGCTGCCCTGCGTCTCAGATCGGTTTCTCCGCGTGCGGCGCCGTCAAGCGCTCGGATTTTGGAGTTACCCAATTCCTGCCGGAACCGGGCGCGCAGGCAGGCGTTGGCGACGACGTGGAGATCAATCATAGAAGCCGAGTTCGTCCGAGCGATCGCCCCGTAAAGAAAAAGGCCCGGCTTTCGCCGGGCCTTAGTGGGTATTCCAACCCAAAATAAAATCAGCCGTTGGTGACGATCACGCCGGGCACCAGACGTTCGTTCGGATCGCCGAACACCGAGCCGCCGCCAAACAAATTGTGGGCGCGCTCGTTGGCGGGGGCCGGGGGCGTCGCGGCGATGCCGCCTTGGCCCGAAAGCGGATCTTGCAGATAGCGGCACTGGCCTTCGAACACCGCGCCCATCTCGACTGAAAGGCTCTGGTGGACGATGTCGCCGAGAACGTGGGCGTTGCGCGCCAGCATGACCTTGCGCGCGCGCACCGAGCCCTCGACGCGGCCGTGCACGGTCACGCTCTCCGAGACCATGTCGCCCTTGACCATGCCGGTGTCGCCCACCGTTACCGAGCCGCCACGGACATTGCCTTCGATTTCGCCGTCGATCTGGACTTCGGCGCCGTCAGCCTCGACCGTGCCGGTGATCTTCACGCCGTTGGCGATAATCGACGCAATTCCGGTTCTGCCGGGCGTCTGTCTGCGTTGTGTCATTGGTTCGGGCATGTTGGGCATCGCTGTTGTTGGTTCGAGGGGTCTACCCTTGTTCGTGAACATACCGTCCTGCCCTTAAGAAGTTGACCGGGTCAACTGCCCGGCCGCGAAACCACACTTCATAATGCAGATGTGTGGCGGTGCTGCGGCCGGTGGACCCCATCGAACCAATCCGCTGGCCGATCGCAACGCGTTCCCCGCGCTCTACCTGGATGTCACGCAAATGGCCATACCGGGTCTTGAAGCCGTGGCCGTGGTCGATCTCGACGGTATAACCGTACCCCGAGCGCGTTCCGGCATAAACCACCACGCCGGGGGAGGTCGCAACCACTGGGGCCCGTTCAAAAGCGGCCATGTCCAGGCCGGAATGGAACGACGGGCGGCCATTGAAGGGGTCGATGCGCTGGCCGTAGCCTGAGGTTTCGCGATAATCCACGGCGACCGGGCGGGCCAGCGGCGTGGCATTGGCGATTTCCGACAAGCGGCGCGATTCTGTCACGCGAGCCGCGACTTGCGTGACGCGTTCGGCGAACGCCGGGTTCAGGCCGCTGTCGCGCAGATAGGCGACAAAATCTTGTGGAACCAACGGGCCGCCGGCTTCGTCAGCGCCCGAGAGTGAGGCCATGCTGACGCCGGTCATCCGCAGCACGCCGCGAACCTGCTCGGAGCGCTCGGAAACCTGGTCCTCAAGCTCGGACAGGGTGCGGTCCTGGTCGGACTCCAACCGGTCCGCGCGGGCGCGGAAACCCACTGTGGTTACCTGA
>JAKFYF010000259.1 GCA_021731005.1 Hyphomonadaceae bacterium | reverse complement strand
TCAACGCGCCGGTGATGCGCGAGAGCGGCCACGCGCGCGCGAGGTCGGCAATCGAAGCGGCCAAGTGAACCGCTTGTTTGCCGCGTCGCAGCGCGCACATGCCTTCTTCGATCGCGGGCGGATCGCGGGCGATGGCGGCGGCCTGCGCCGTAGCCTCGCGCAACAAGCGCGCGGGCCAGTCGGCGTCGATGTCGACGCAGAGATCGCCGCGCCGCTCGATCAGTCGTTTCAGATAGGGTGCGTGCGAAACCGCCGCCGAGGCCGCCTGCTCCCACGGACCGCCGCGAAAGACCGCTGGCGGCGTCAATCCCGGGCGCGCGCCGACGACTACACTCATTGCCGCGCTGCCTGCGCGGCGGGCAGCACCAGCGCCGCGCCGAGTCCGCAGCGCTCGCCTTGTCGCAATCCGTCGCGCAAATGCAGGCCGCCGCGATGCAGCCGCGCCACCGCCGCCACCAGGCTGAGGCCAAGCCCGGCGCCGGGGCTGGACCGCGCGCCCTCCAAACGCACGAAACGCTCCAGCACGCGGTCTCGTTCGTTGGGCGGAATGCCAGGGCCATTGTCGCTGACATTGATCTCGATGCGCCCATCCGGGCGCGCGCGCGCGCTCATTTCAACGCGCCCGCCCTCGGGCGTGTACTTCATCGCGTTCTCGATCAGGTTCGATGCGGCCTGCGCAAATAGGCTCGGCTCGCCCAACAGCGCCAAGTCAGCCTCGATCTTCGCTTCGAAGGCAAGCCCCTGCTCCTCGGCGGCCGGCTGATAGAAGTCGGCAAGATCGCGAAGCACCGCGCTCGCATCGATGCGCAGGAAAGTCCAATTGCTGCTGGCTTCCACGCGCGCAAGCTTCAAGACGCCCGCGAACATGTCGAGCAGGCGATCGGCTTCCTCGGCGGCCTTGCGCAACGCCGCGCGATCGGATTCGGAACTGGGCGGCGCCTCGAGAGCCGATTCCAGGCGCTGGCGGAAGCGCGTGAGCGGCGAGCGCAGATCGTGGGCGATGGCGTCGCCGGCGGTGCGCGTCGTTTGCATCAATTGCTCAAGCCGATCGAGCATGGCGTTCATCGCTTCGGCCAAAGCGTCGAACTCGTCGCTTTCCCCGCGCATCGGGGCGCGCCTGCTGAGGTCCCCGGCCATGACTTCGCGGGCGGTGTTGGCAAGCGTCTCGACCCGGCGCGAGGCGAGCCAGGCCGCCATCAGCCCGCTCGCCACAGAAAGCGCCAGCCCGAGCAGCGCCACCGTCCAGAGCGCGTTGGTGATGCGGCTGGTGATCGCGCTATTGTCACCGAGATCGCGGGCGACCAGCAGAATCGGTCCGTTCAACAGCCGCCCGATCCGTCCGCGCGCGCGCCCGCGCACCGGCGCGCCTTCGTCGTCGAAACGCTCGAACGCGAAATCGAGCCGCTCCTCGGCCTCGCCTGGGACGCTCGGCAATTGTTGAAAGTCGCCGACGAGTACAACGCCGTTGCCTTCCGCCAGCACATAAAGCAGCGGCCCTTGCCGGGCGGTGCGCTCGGACACCTCCTGGCTAAGGCGGCGGATGCCGCCCTCGGAATAGGCGCGTTGCAGCGCGGTGTATTCCTGGTCGGCCGCCAAGTCGGAATCGGCCTCCAACTGACCCACCGTTGCGAGATACACGTAGAGCAGCAGGGCGAACACGAAGGCGAGCACTATTCCGGCCTGCGCCAGCGCCAGCCGGAATGTCGTCGTCCTAAGGAGCGCGAGGCCTGACCTCATGCCTCCAGTCGATAACCCGAGCCCCTCACCGTGTGCAAAAGGGATTGCTGGAATTCACGGTCTATTTTGGTGCGCAGCCTGGAAATGTGCACGTCGATGACGTTGGTTTGCGGATCGAAATGATAATCCCAGACGTTTTCGAGCAGCATCTTGCGCGTCACCGTCTGTCCGGCGTGACGCATCAGATACTCAAGCAGCCTGAACTCGCGCGGCTGCAGATCGAGTTTCTTGCCGTCGCGCTTGACGGTGCGGGCGAGCAGATCCATTTCGAGATCGCCTACCTGGAGCCGGGTCAGCGGCTCGCGCCCGCGCCCGTGCCAAAGCGAGCGCACGCGCGCCAGCAATTCCCGGGTCGAAAACGGCTTGCCCAGATAATCGTTGGCGCCGGCGTTAAGGCCCTCGATGCGATGGTCTTCGTCGTGCAGAGCCGAGAGAATCAGCACCGGGGTTGACACCCCCTTCTCGCGCAAGTCGCGCACCACCGCGACGCCAAGTTTCTTGGGCAGCATGCGGTCGAGCACGATCACATCGTATTTTCCGCTGAGCGCCATGGCCTCGCCGGCCTCGCCGTCGGCGGCATGATCGACCTCATGCTCGTCAGCGGTCAGCGCCGCTTTCAGCGTTGCCGCGACATCGTTGTCGTCCTCGACCAGCAGTACGCGCATGGAATCCCTTCCCTTAGCGCTCGCCCAGATTGGCGGCGACGAAGCGCCGGCCAGCGCGGCCGTCGACCTGCAGCAGAAGCGGGCGGCCGGCGCGCTGAGCGGCGTCGACCGCGGTGTTCAGTTCCTGCAGCGTGCGAACCGAGCGCCCGCCGGCCTGCAAGATGACATCGCCCGCGCGCACGCCCTTTTGCGCAATGTCGCTGCCGGGATCGACGTTAGTCACCACCAGGCCCGCTTCGTTGGCGGCGAGTTCGTAGCGCGTGCGGTCCTCCGGCGTCATCGGACGCGCGGAAAGTCCAAGCGAACTCTGGGCTACCCCGCCTTGCTCCTCTTGCGGCGTCGCGTTCGGCGTCGGCGTCGCGCTGGCGAGCGTTTGTTCCGAGGGCCGTTCGGCGAGACGCAAATTGAGCGTGCGGCGCGCGCCGGCGCGCAGCACTTCCACGCGGGTGGTTTGGCCGACACGGGTAGCGCCAACGCGCTGGGTGAGGTCGCGGTTATCCTGGATGCGCTGGCCGTCATAAGTCACGATGACGTCGCCCTGCTGAATGCCCGCGCGCGCCGCCGGGCCATCGGGAACCACGCTGCCGACCAGCGCGCCGCGCGGCTCGTCGAGGCCGAGGCTGGCCGCCATGTCCTGGTCGATCCCTTGGATCGAAACACCGATCCAGCCGCGTGTGACGCGGCCGGCGTCCAGCAATTGGTGGACGACGGTGTTGGCGGTGCCGCTTGGGATGGCGAAGCCGATCCCGACGCTGCCGCCGGTCGGCGAAAAGATGGCGCTGTTGACGCCGATGACGCGCCCGCTCAGGTCAAAGGTCGGGCCGCCGGAATTGCCGCGATTGATCGGCGCGTCGATCTGCATGTAATCCACATAGGCCGATGAGCCGGCGTCGCGCCGGCCAATGGCCGAGACGATGCCCGCGGTCGCGGTGCCGTCCAGGCCGAAAGGATTGCCTACCGCCACCACCCAATCGCCGACGCGGACGTGGCTGGCGTCGTCGAAATTCACGAACGGAAAGCGCCCGCCGCCGCGTACGCGCAGCACGGCAAGATCGGTGGGCTCGTCCGAACCGACAATGTCGGCAGGCAGGTCGCGCCCATCGCTGGTGCGGATGGTGATTTCTTCTGCGCCCTCGATCACGTGGTGGTTGGTAACCACGACTCCGCTCTGATCGATGAAGAAGCCCGACCCCAGCGCGGTGGGGGCGGGACCGGGACGGCCAGGCCGGCCGCGGAAGAATTCCTCGAAACCGGGCGGCAATCCTTCAACCGCCGGCCCCTGCGCGGCGTCTGGGCGCTGGCGCACGGAGATCGAGACCACCGCGGGGCGAACCCGCTCGATCAGGTCGGCGAAACTGGTGGGCGCGCCCGAGGGCGGGGCGATGGCGTGGGGGGTGATTTCCTGGGCGCTGGCGCCGCGCCATTCCAGCGCCGGGGCTACTGTGAAGCCAACGCAGAGCGCGGTGGTCGCCGCCCCCGCTATCAAAATCCGTCGCAGAAACTTCATCGACACGAAATCGGACATGGAAACCCTCTGATACGAAACCCCAGGTAGGCAGCACAAATGCCTAGTTTCAAGGCTTGTGGCGCCTGCAATGAAGACCGGTTAAGGCTGGTTTGGGGCAAAGTTGCGGTCTTTCGCCAACCAAGCGCCAGTCGAGCGCGTGGGGGAAAGCTTTTAGCACAAGAGCCTTTACGAGCCGTCGCCCTTTCCGCGCCATTCGCCGCGCTGCTTTAGCGCTTCGCTAACCTCGCGCGGCATGTAGTTTTCATCATGTTTGGCCAGAACGCGCTCGGCCTCGAAGTTTTGGCCCGGCGCCCAGACCCCCTCGGCCACCACACCCTGTCCCTCCCGGAACAGGTCCGGCAAGGCCCCGACATAATGAACCTGCACCAAGGTTGCCCCATCGGTGACGGAAAAGCGCACATCGTCGGCGCCCGTGCGCTGAAACGTGCCCTCGACCACCAAGCCGCCAAGGCGCAACCGCCGTCCGGGCGAAGCCTTCTCCGCCAAATCGGAGGGCGTGACGAAATAGACCACGCTATCACGCAAGCCCACCAGAGTGAGCCCCATCGCCAACGCCAGCACCACGCCCGCGCCGGCGATCATAATCAAACGCTGGGTGCGCCGCCGCAAAGGATTCTCCGCTTTCGTCGCTAGGCTCTACCGCAGTTCCCGATCGAATTGAATCGCGAACGCTGACAAATGCCGCGCAATATGGAACCCTCTCCCTCCTGTGGAAGGGAGAGGGTTCTACCCTAATCCGTCGCCGGCAGCCGCAGCCGAGCTTTCAGCCCGCCGAGTTCGCTGCGTCCGAACTCGAGGTCGCCAGCGTAGAGATCGACTGTCTCTTTGAGAATTGAAAGCCCCAGGCCCTGGCCGGGGGCTGCTTCATCCAGCCGCGCCCCCCGCGCCATGGCCCGGGCGATATCGGATTCCGAAAGGCCGGGGCCGTCATCCTCGACAATGATATCGAGCGAACCCGGTGCGTCCGCCGCCGCGCGCACGCGCACCACCACCCGGCTCCGGCCATATTTGCAGGCGTTGTCGACCAGGTTCGCCGCCATTTCGAGCAGGTCCTCGCGCTCGCCGCGAAAGGTGAGGTCGGCTTCGGCCTGGAGCGAGATGTCGATCGCCTTCTGGTGATCGTATTTCTGCTCCATCATGAAAACGAGGTCTTCGAGGTTTCCCGTGACCGGCGTGCGATAGGCGATGATCGCGCCCGCGCGCGCATCGGCGCGCGCCGCCACCCGGGCGCGGCGCAATTGACGCTCAACGAACCCCTCCATCTCCTCGATCGATTGCTTGAATACCGGATTTGCGGTTTCGCCTTCGCTGGCGGCGTTCTTCAGCACCGCAATCGGCGTCTTCAGTGCGTGCGCGAGATTGCCAACATGGCGGCGCGCGCGCTCGACCACTTCGCGATTGTGGTCCACCAGCGCGTTCAGCTCTTCCGCAACTGGTTGCAATTCAGCCGGATATTCCCGGTTCAATCGCTCGGAATCGCCGCGGCGGACGCCGGCGATATCGGCCCGCAGATCGTGCAAGGGCTGCAAGCCGACCCGCACTTGCAACGCGGTGATCGCGGCGATCGCGAACGCGCAAAACAAGAGGAAGAGCGCGAACGCGGGCCCCAACAAGGTGGTCGCATCGGTCAGCACCGCGCCCGAAGCGACGCCAACAACGAAAAGATAATCGCCCTCAAGCCCGGGAATCCTCGCGATCCGGGCAACGATGCGCAATGGCTCTCCATCGGGGCCATCGACGTTGAGAAAATGCGGCTGCGCGGACGCCCCAGGCGCGTTGAAGCGGCGCACTGCCCGCGGATCAAGCGTGATCGCCACATCGACAAGCGAGGGAGAGATGTAGCGCACATCGAGAAGCCCGTCCGCTTCGATCCTGCCGATCTGGAAATAGCGGCCGCTGAGGCCGCGCATGTAGCGGGGATCGTAAGGCAGATCCCGCAGCGCGACATCGCCCCGCGCCAGACCGGGCCCCACATTGCCGATCAAATCCTCCGCGACGCTCTCGATTTGCGGATCGATCAGCAGGCGCATCAGGTCGCGGTTGAACTGCGCATAGGCGAGCAGGCCGATTGCGGAAAGGCCAGTTATGCTGACCAGCGCGATGGTCAGCAGGCGGGCCGCAAGCGAACGGCGTATGAGGTGCGTGAAGCGCCGGAGCGCGCCTTCAACACTCACTGCTGTTCCGCGGGATCGATCAGCCGATAGCCCAGGCCCTTCTCGGTGACGATCCGTTCGGTTCCGATCTTGCGGCGCAGGATGCCAACGAACACTTCGATGGTGTTGGAATCGCGCTCGTGATCCTGGGCGTAGATTTTCTCAGTGAGTTCCGTGCGCGAGATGATGCGCCCGGCATGGTGCATCATGTAATCGAGCACCTTGTACTGGTAGGCGGTCAGCTTCACCGGCACGCCGGCCACGCTAACCTGTCCGGTTGCCGCGTTGAGCCTCAAATCGCCCACTTCAAGCAATGAGGATTTGTGGTCGGTCTGGCGGCGGATATTGGCGCGCACGCGGGCCAGCAATTCAGCCATATGGAACGGCTTGGTCACGTAATCGTTGGCGCCGAGATCGAGCCCTTCGACCTTTTCGCTCCAGCGGTCGCGCGCGGAAAGAATGAGAACGGGCAGGTCGCGTCCCGCCTTGCGCCAGGCCTTCAGTACGGTAAGCCCGTCAACCTTCGGCAGGCCCAGATCGAGGATGGCGATGTCGTACGGCTCGGTTTCGCCCTGAAACTGGCCATCCTCGCCATTATCGGCGGTGTCTACCGTGTAGCCCGCATCGCCCAGCGCCGAAGCAAGCTGCTCACGCAGGTTCTTGTCGTCCTCGACCACCAATACGCGCATCCGAAAATCCTAGCGCCGAAAAATCCTAACGGCCGGCGTCAACCCGGAATTCGCGGATGGTCACCCCGTCGGGCATCCGCCAGCGGATGACATAGATCGGACGGCCCCCGCCCTCAACCCAATGGCCGACATACTCCCCGCCGTGGCGGTCGCGAAGCGTGTCGATAACCTCCCGGATCGGGCGCAGCGCCTGGCGCTCGCGGCTGCGCTCCTCCTGGGCGGGCATGACCCCGTGCGGACGCACGTCCTGAGCCTGGACGGGTGTCGCCAGCGCGGCCAGCGCCGCTATCGCTGAAAGGAAGAGTGCTCTTGTTCGCATGCGCAGTGTTCTACCCGGCCCGCTGTGAATGCGTGCTGAACAGCAGCCTCAGCCCTGCGGCCGCTGCGGGACATAGTCCCGCTTGCCCCATTTCTTGGTGAATTTTCGCAAGTCCTCGTCCGGCGTTTCCGGCAGCATGACCTGCAGGCGGACCAATTGATCGCCTTGGCCGGCCACGCCCTTGCCCTTGAGCCGCAACACATTTCCGGTGTTCGCGCCCGGTGGAATGGTTAGCCAGACCTTGCCGCTTGGGGTGGGCACTTCCACCCGGCCTCCGTCGACGGCCTCGGTCAACGAGATGTTGAGATCCATGAGGACGGATTGACCTTCGCGGCGGAAAAACGGATGCGGGCGCACCTTAAGCTCCACCAGGGCATCTCCAGGCATTCCACCCTGAACGCCGGCGCCGCCCTGGCCCTTGAGCCGCATGACTTGTCCATTGTCGACCCCGGCGGGGATGTTCACGTCGACGGTGCGGCCCTCGGCCAGCGAAATCCGGCGTTTGGCGCCGACAATGGAATCGATAAAGTCGACATCCAGGGTAAAACGCACATCGCGTCCGCGCATGCGCGAATACGAGCGCGCCCCCCCGGCTGCGCCGCCGCCAAAGTTAGAACCGAAAAGATCGGAAAAAATATCACCGAGATCAAAGGCATCCGAGCTCGGTCCGGCGCCGGCATGGGCCTTGGCGCCGTAGCGGGAGCGGGCCCCGAAGGCCATGCGCTCGTTGCCGTCGGCGTCGATCTCGCCCCGGTCGAAGCGTCCTTTGCTGGCGGGGTCGGAAAGCAGATTGAACGCCGCGGTGGCGCGCTTGAACCGCTCTTCCGCCGAGCGGTCGCCAGGGCGCACGTCGGGGTGCAGCTCCTTGGCGAGCTTGCGGTACGCGCGGCGAATATCGTCGGCGGTCGAGCTTCGGCTGACGCCGAGGGCGGAATAAGGGTCCCAGCTCAAGGTGTTGGGTGGCGCTCCATTTCAGCCCATGGGTATGGCAAGCAGGCAGGAATCGGGCCAGCGCCCTGCCTGGGCTCGAAGCCCTATAACGTTATGGTTAACTCCTTCTTCAACCCCAAGCCGCCAGCTTCCCCCAACTGGGCGACGCGAACCTGCAACGACCCTGGCGGCGAGCCAAAATCGGCGGTCTGCTGCGCCACTGTATAGAGATAAGCGGCGCTGGCGACACTTACCGAGCGTTTAATCACTGTTCCGCTCATGATCTCAAGCAGGTAGCTTTCGCTGGCAGCGCCCAGGGGCGGCTCGGTTGCTCCCCAGGCGTCCCCGCCCGCCCGTGCGCAGCGAACCCAGCCGATCGCAACATCGCCGCTGCTTTGCCGCAGCGCCCGCACCTGCGCCGGCGCCCATTGGCGGAGGGCCGCGTGCGGGAGTGTCGCTGTCAGCGAAGCGGAGCGCGCGTCGCTTGCGCCGCCGCCCGCGGGAGGCGCCTTGAAACCAAGCGCTTCATTCCATTCGTGTGCGCCGATGTCGGCGCGGGCCAATCTCTCATCCAGTTTGACGATGCGCGCGCCGACGGGATGGGGCGAGCGCATCGCGTGCGCGCTGCCCAATTGCCCACGTAGGAAGCCCGAGAGCTCGTATTCGCCTGCGCCCACCAGCACGCAATCGCGCACCTGGACGATTTCCCACTCATTGTTCGACTCGATCGCGAACAGATTGGCGCCGTCGAGCACGAGCGGCTTGGTCGCGCTGGCGAGGACGCCGCCATAGAGCTTGACGCGGATCTTGTTGCCATCGTCCCAGCGCCCTACCGGGCCTGGAAACAACGCCCACAACAGCTCACCCATGATGGCGGCTTGCGAAACGCGCGCCCGCCGCGTGAGGGCAGCACCTGCGA
>JAKFYF010000329.1 GCA_021731005.1 Hyphomonadaceae bacterium | reverse complement strand
GGGTATAGACCGCGTTTTGCGCCGGGAGCAAGGGAGGAGTTCGGGGAGGGTAGCACACCGCATGTCCGGTTTAGGTAGCGCCCCGAAATCTCCAGCAGGCTGGCGGTGATCCAAAGCCTCGAATCCCCGAAGGGACCGACCAGCCGGCAGATTAGCCCAGATCTCAACGTCGCCAAGCACCTCTCGGCGGCAATCCTGATGGTCTGAAGAAGACCTTGACGCAAAGCGACCAGCGCAACGATCCGTCCGGTAGCGTTTGGGCCTTTTCCCCGGCTGTTGGCGGCAAACGATAGGTCCGCGTCTGGCAGCGCTCGGCCGGCAGAGCCGGCGATCACGGCGCCGGGAAGCGGCCGCTCCTTAAGATGCCGTTTACGAATAGCTCGCCCCGCCTGTTCTTCCGGCGATCGCAGGCCTGTTTGCAGTGAGTTAATCATTATCGGCGAGCAACGTTCCTGAACGCACGTGATGCGCCGCCGCGCACGCCCGCGATGAGGGGAGTTGCCATGCTCGACAAAATCAACAGCAAGATGTCCATCGGCGCCAGGCTGGCGCTGATTTCGGGACTCTTCATAGCGTCCTCGGCTGTCGGCGGCTCCATGCTGATCGGCAACGCCACCAGCCAGATTGATTTCTCAAAGAAGGAAGCGGCCGGGGCCGACTATCTGAACAACGTCTGGAGCGCGATCCGCTCCGGGGGGGCTGTCGATCAGGCCGGCGCCGGCGACTTCAATGCATCGGCCGCCGCCTCCGCCTTCGCAGGCGCCCAGACCGACGCCGAGCGAATTAATGCGGGACTCTCGCTGATCACGGCAGTCGCGGACGGCTCAAACCTCACCCTCGACCCCGACCTCGACAGTTTCTACGCCATGGACGCCGCGACCGTGAAAATCCCGGCATTGCTGAGCGCGGCGCTTGAACTGGAGCGGGTCGTCGCCACCACCAGCGCCGACCGCGACATCATGATGACCGTGGCCGCCAATCGCATGGAGGGCGCGGCCGCCGCCGCCGCCGGCTCGATGGAAGCAGCCATCGCCAACAACGCTTCGGGCGAAACCCGGGGCGCACTCTCGGAATCGGTCTCGACCCTCAAATCGGCCGCCGAGGAGTTGATCGCCGCGGCGCGCGTGGCGGCGCCAGGCGCCGAGCTTGACGCCGCACACGCCGCTTTCGCGTCCTCGACCGACACCACCTGGCGCGCCACCGCCGAGGAATTGTCGCGTCTGCTCGACGTGCGCATCGCCAACAAACAATCTGAATTGACGATGCAACTGGCGTTGATCGGCTTGATGCTAGCGATCGCTGGCGGGCTGGCCTTCCTGGTGTCGAGCGGGCTTGCCCGTCGCTTCAAGGGGCTCTCCGGCGCGATGGATCGCCTGCGCGATGGCGAATTCACCAGCGAAATTCCGCACACTGAGGACAGCCACGAAACCGGAAAAATCGCCGGAACGCTGCTGATCATGCGCGACGGCTTGGCCGAACGCGCCGAACTCGATCTGAAAAATGTCGAGGCCGCCGGCAAGATCGCGGCGATATCGCGCGTGCAGGCGGTGGTCGAATTCTCGATGGACGGAAAAATCCTGACCGCCAACGAGAACTTCTGCAAGACCCTGGGCTACTCGCTCGATGAAGTTTGCGGCAAGCACCATTCGATGTTCGTCGACAACGCGCACCGGCAGAGCTCCGATTACAGAGCCTTCTGGGACAAACTCGGACGCGGCCTCGCCGATGAGGGAAAATATCTGCGCATCGGCAAGGGCGGCAAGGTCGTCTGGCTCCAGGCCACCTACAACCCGATCAACGACGCTGGCGGCAAGCCGGTCAAGGTGGTGGAATTCGCGACCGACATCACCGAAGCGGAATTGGCGGCGCAGGAGCAGGAAGCGCTGCTCAACTCGATCGGCAAGTCGCAGGCGGTGATCTCGTTCAAGCCAGACGGAACCGTTCTCGACGCCAACGACAATTTCCTCGCCATGCTCGGCCATTCGCAGGTCGAAATTGTCGGCAAGCACCACTCGATGTTCGTCGATCCGGAACATCGCGCCAGCGGCGACTACCGCGCCTTCTGGGATCAGCTCAATCGCGGCGAATTCTCCGCCGGCAAGTTCAAGCGCGTCGCCCGCGACGGCAAGGAGGTCTGGATCCAGGCATCCTATAACCCGCTGGTCAACCGCCAAGGCCAGGTGTTCAAGGTGGTCGAATACGCCGTCGACATCACCGCCAGCGAGCACGCGATCATCGCCAACGAACGGGAGCGCGTGGCCAAGGCCGAAGAACAGGCCCGCGTCGTCGCCGATCTCGCGGGCGGACTGAGGCAATTGTCCGCTGGCGATCTGACCGCCCGCATCACCAGCGCCTTCCCACCCGATTACGAGCAATTGCGCGCAGACTACAATGAGGCCATGGGCAAATTGCAGGAGGCGCTGAAGACGGTCGTTCTAAACGCCAGCGGTATTCGCACCGGCGCCGGAGAAATCAGCCAGGCTTCCGACGACCTTTCGCGCCGCACCGAACAGCAAGCCGCGAGCCTCGAACAAACCGCGGCGGCGCTGGATGAAATCACCGCGACCGTCCGCAAGACCGCCGAAGGCTCCAGGCAGGCCAACAGCGTGGTCGCCACCACACGCTCGGACGCGGAAGCTTCCGGCCGCGTGGTTCAGGAAACCGTGGCGGCAATGGCCGAGATCGAGAAATCCTCGAAGCAGATTTCCCAGATTATCGGCGTGATCGACGAAATCGCGTTCCAGACCAACTTACTGGCGCTCAACGCCGGGGTCGAAGCCGCGCGCGCGGGCGACGCGGGCAGGGGCTTTGCGGTGGTCGCTTCGGAAGTGCGCGCGCTGGCGCAACGCTCATCGGAAGCGGCCAAGGAAATCAAGGGCCTCATCTCGACCTCGTCGCAGCAAGTCGAATCGGGCGTCGATCTCGTCAGCGCCACTGGCGAAGCGCTGCAGAAGATCGTCACTCGCGTCGAGGAGATCAACCGACTGATGGCGGAGATCACCGCTTCGACGCAGGAGCAATCGACAGCGCTCGCGGAAGTAAACACCGCCATCAACCAGATGGATCAGGTGACCCAGCAGAACGCCGCCATGGTGGAGGAATCCACCGCCGCCAGCCACACCCTCGCCAGGGAGGCCGAGGAATTGTCGCGCCTGGTCGCTGGCTTCAAGGTAGGCGAGGCGGGACAGTCCCAGCACACGGGCAGCGTGGCGCAGCAGCAAAAGCGGGTCGCCAGCTTCGCGCACTCCGCCGGCGCCGGCGGGGGCGGAAAAGCCAGCGGCGGCGGCGCGCGGACGGCGGCGGCGCGCAAGCCCGCGGCTGAAGCCGAGAGCTGGGAGGAATTCTGATGCAAACCGAAAGCGGCGAGGCGCTGGTCCTACCCGGCGCCTTGGACGTTCGCGCCGCTGCTTCGCTGCACCAGGCGATCGCGGCGCGGCGCGGCGGCGCCATCACGATCGACGCTTCCGCGGTCGAGCGAATTGGCGCGCAATGTTTGCAGATCCTACTCGCCGCCTCCAATGCGTGGCGCGCCGACGGCCGCGCCTTCACGATCGCGGACGCTTCGCCAGCGTTTGCCGATGGCCTGCGGGTGATGGCCGCGCCAGCGCTCGCGCATGATGGAGTTTCCTGATGGGCCTCAAGGTTCTGACCGTCGACGATTCCCGCGTCATGCGGGAGATGCTGCTGATGGCGCTGACGGGGGCTGGCTTCGAGGTCGTGCAGGCCGAGGATGGCCAGCATGGCCTGGAAGTTCTCCCCGGCGCGGCGCCGGACGTGATCATCACTGACATCAACATGCCGCGCATGGACGGCTTCGGCTTCATCGAAGGCGTGCGGCGCACCGAGCGTTACCGGGGCACCCCGATCCTGGTGCTGTCGACCGAGTTCGACGCCGCCAAGAAAACGCGCGCGCGCGAGGCCGGCGCCACCGGTTGGATCGTCAAGCCGTTCGACGCCGAAAAGCTCGTCGCCGCGGTCAACCGCGTCGCCGCCTAGGAGGTTGTCCGTGGATCCGATGGAATCGATCAAGGCGACCTTCTTCCAGGAGTGCGACGAACTCCTGGGAGACATGGAGCAATCGCTGCTCGCGCTTGAGGCGGGCGAAGGCGACAGCGACACCATCAACGCAGTGTTTCGCGCGGTGCACTCGGTCAAGGGCGGCGCCGGCGCGTTCGGTTTCGAGAAGCTGGTAGGCTTTGCCCACGTGTTCGAGACCACCCTCGACGCCATGCGCTCGGGCACGCTCGACGTGACGCCCGACGGCCTCAAAGTGCTGCTGCGCGCTTCCGACGTGCTCAACGATCTGGTCCAGAACGCCAAAGGGCAGGGCGCTGTCGATGAAAGCCGCGTTGCAACACTGAAAGAAGAACTCGAAGCCATGGTCGGCGGCGGCGAAGCCGATGACGCCCCGGAGGAAGACTGGGGCTTCAAGCCGATCACGCTGGAAATTGGCGCCGCGGCGCCGACGAGTGAGTGGACGCTGCGCTTCAAGCTGACGGCGAAGATGTTCGCCAATGGCCATGAAGCGCACCTGTTGTTGAACGAACTCGCTCGCCTCGGGCCGAACGAAGTCTGTCTCGATGCGTCTGAGTTGCCTGACTTCGAGACCATCGACCCCGAAGGCGCATATTTCAGTTGGACCGTGAAGTTGCCGGCCGAGACCGCGGAAGCCGATATCCGCGACGTGTTCGACTTCGTCGGCGATGAGAGCATCATCTCGCTTGCACGCGAAGGCGGAGAACTCGAAGCGCCAGCACCGCCCGCGAGCGCCGAGATCATCGACGTTCAAGCGCTCATTCGGCAAGCCAAGGCGGCGACGCCGGATGCGTCCGAATTGAAGCTGGCCGCGGAGGGCGCCAAGGAGGCGGCCACGGGCAACAAGGACAGCGGCGTTGAGCGCGCCGCTCAGGCGGGCGCCACCATCCGCGTCGATCTCGATCGCGTCGACAATCTCATTAATCTCGTGGGCGAACTGGTGATCAACCAGGCGATGCTTGCGCAATCAGTCGAGGATTCCGGCATCACGCGATCGCCGAATGTGGTGAACCGGCTGCAGGAATTCGAACACCTGACGCGCGAAATCCAGGACTGCGTGATGGCGATCCGCGCGCAGCCGGTGAAGTCGGTGTTTCAACGCATGCCGCGTCTGGTGCGCGAAATCGCGGCCTCCACCGGCAAGCAGGTGCGCCTGGTGACAGACGGCGAGGCTACCGAAGTCGACAAGACTGTCATCGAGCGCATTTCCGATCCGATCACCCACATGCTGCGCAACGCCGTCGATCATGGCTTGGAATCAACCGAGGAGCGCATCGCGGCGGGCAAGCCAGCGGAGGGTGTAGTGCGGCTCGCCGCGTTCCACCGTTCTGGCCGCATTGTTATTGAAGTGTCCGACGACGGCAAAGGCATCAACCGCAAGCGCGTGAAAGAGATCGCGGTCAACAAGGGTCTGATCGCGCCTGAAGTCGACCTGTCCGACGACGAAGTCGACAATCTCATTTTCCTGCCCGGCTTTTCGACCGCGACCGTTGTGTCCAATATTTCCGGGCGCGGGGTTGGCATGGACGTGGTCAAGCGCTCGATCCAGGCCCTGGGCGGGCGCATTGCGATCTCCTCGATCCCCGGCAAGGGCTCCACCTTCACCATGTCGCTGCCGCTGACGCTGGCGGTGCTCGACGGCATGGTGGTGATGGGAGGCGATCAGACCTTTGTGGCGCCGCTCACCGCCATCGTTGAAACGCTGAAGCCCAAGCAGGGCGACATTCGCAATCTGGGGCCGAAGGGCGCGGTGATCGCGGTGCGCGGGGGCTATGTGCCGCTCATCGACGTCGGCGTCGCCCTCGGCTGGCGCACGCACGCCATCGATCCCACCCAAGGCGTCATTCTACTGGTCGAGAGCGAAATCGGCGGGCGCGCGGCATTGCTGGTGGATGCGATCCAGGGCCAACGGCAGGTGGTGATCAAGAGCCTCGAGGCAAATTACCAGAAAGTCGACGCTGTCGCCGCGGCCACCATACTCGGCGACGGGCGCGTGGCGCTTATCCTTGATATCGACGAGATCATCGCGAGCAAGCTTCGCGATGTTCAGCCCGCACGCATGCTGGAGGCAAGTTAGCCATGAACGAACCCAATGCCCACATTCAAGACCAAGAGATGGAACTCGTCTCCTTCCGCGTTGGCGAGCAGGATTTTTGCGTCGACGTCAAATGCGTTCGCGAGATTCGCGGCTGGACGCAGGCGACGCCGCTGCCGCACTCGCCCGATTACGTGTGCGGCGTGATCAATCTGCGCGGCACGGTGCTGCCGATCGTCGAACTCGCCACCCGCCTCGGACTGACGTCCAGCCCGCCGTCGGCGCGAAGCGTCATCATCGTCGTGCAGATTTCGGGCCGGGTCGTGGGTTTGCTGGTCGATGAGGTTTCGGAAATTCTGGTCAGTTCGAGCAAGGCGATTCAGCCGCCGCCGGATATGGCGTGCTTCGCGGTCAAGACTTTCATCAACGGCATCCTGTCGGTCGAGGACCGCATGATTTCGCTGCTGATCCTCGATGAATTGTTGCCCAAGCTGCAAGAAGAAGCAGCCTGAAGCCTAGAAGGAGTAATGCCATGCCCGCCGCATCCGCGCTGAAAGTGCTGGTCGTCGACGACCAGATGACGATGCGCGCGCTTGTTCGTTCCTCGCTGCAACAGATGGGTGTCTCCGACATCGCCGACGCAGCCGATGGCGAGTTGGGACTGCAATCGCTGCTGACGCGCCAGGTCAATTTGGTGATTTCGGACTTCAATATGCCGAAACTCGACGGCCTCGGCCTGTTGCGCGCGATCCGCTCGCATGCGCCCATCGCCAAGACCGCCTTCATCATGCTCACCGGCCGCGCCGACAAGGATCTGGTCGTGCGCGCAGCGCAGTTCGGCGTCAACAATTACATCTCCAAGCCGTTCACCGTCGCTGGTCTTCGCGAGAAGATCGAAGAAGTGTTTGGAGCGCTCACCTGATGCCGTTCTCGTACATCTCCTGCGAGGGTTCTGAGGCCCGCGCCACCCTCTCCCCCCTTTCGGGGAGCGAGGGTTCGGAAGCGCACGACGGGGGAGCGAATGGCCGCCGCGATTGACCCTAAGGGCAAGATCAATTTCACCGATGTGAATCTCCTGCTGCTTGAGCAAAACGAGAGCGCAGCGGATTTGCTGTCGCAGATTTTCGCCGGCTTCGGCGCACAGAACTGCATCAAGGCGTTGAGCGTCGACGACGCGGTCAACGCGGTGGGCCGCAAGCCCATCGACATTGCGATTGTCGAGGCCGATCTCGGCAACGACGATGGCCTCGATTTCATTCGCTGGCTGCGGCGCTCGGCCTCGGAGCCAAGCCGCTCGGCGCCGGTGCTGGTCGCCTCCGCGATCGCGACCGCGCCCGCCGTGCGCAAGGCGCTGGCGGCGGGCGCGAATTTCTTTCTCGCCAAGCCCATCTCGGGCAGCACGATCATGAATCGGATGGTGTGGATCCTCAAAGACAACCGTCCGTTCGTCGATTGCGAAGTTTATGCCGGCCCCGACCGCAGATTCAAAATGCTGGGCCCGCCGCCAGGTTCTGACGGGCGCCGCGGCGCTGACATCAAGACACGCCTGAGCGAGGCCGCAGGCGACAATCTCTCCCAAGACGACATCGACGCCATGATCAAGCCGCAGAAGGTGCAGCTATGACGAAACCGCGAATCTACCAGCCCGAGCGCCGGTTCGCGCAGAAGGCAAATGCGCCAGGCGGCATAACCATCGGCGAAGCGCTGCAACGCGCCGACCGCAACGTCGCGGCGGGACGCGAGCGCTATCTCGGCGCTGTGGATGCGAAGCTGAAGGTTGCCGTTGAGCAGGCGAAGGCGGAGGACGCGACCCGCCTGGTCGAATTGCGCAGCACCGCTTCCGAGGTCGCGGATCTGGCTGGCGTGTACGAGCTCGATGAGCTCTGCGCCGCGGCAACTTCGCTTCGTCATCTGCTGTCGACATTGATCGCCGGCGGCGGCGAACCGCCTTGGGCGGCGATCCGCGTGCACATGGACGCGATGGTGTCGCTGCGGCGGCCGGACATTAGCGGCAATTCGCAGGCGCGCGCCGCCGTCATCGAGGGGCTGCGCCAGGTTGTCATGCGCCACGAGGCCGGCTGACGGCGCGCTTCTGAGGGTTCTGTCGCGGCGCTCAATGGCGCCCAATTGCGTGGGGAGACGAAGAGTGAAACAGGGGTCTTGCTCATGAGCGCGGCTGCGATGCCAAAGCGCCGGCGCGGGGCGATCCTTGTCGAAGGGGAGTTCGAGTTCCGGCAGGAAGATTTCGACGAGATTGCCGCGCTATTGCGCGAGCAATCCGGGATCGCGCTGCAGGTTTCGAAGTCGGCGCTGGTCTATGCGCGGCTTTCCAAGCGGCTGCGCCAGCTGGGCTGCAAGGATTTTGCCGACTACTGCGCTTTGCTCGCCGCGCCGGATTCGGCCGAGGAGCGCGTGGTGATGCTGACGGCGCTCACCACCAATTACACCAGCTTCTTTCGCGAGCCGCACCATTTCGAGCATTTCCGCCGGGAGGTCGCCCCCGGGCTCATAAAGAGCGCGCGCGATGGCGGGCGCGTCCGCATGTGGTCGGCCGCCTGTTCGACGGGGGAGGAGCCATACTCGCTGGCGCTGACGCTGCTCGATGTGTTTCCCGATGCGGGCCGCCACGACATCCGCATCCTGGCCACCGACATCGATCACAAGTGCGTGGCGACCGCGCGCGCGGGCATCTACAAGCAAGAGACGGTCGCCCAGATCAAACCGGCGCTTCGGGACCGCTGGATGGTGCGCGAAGGCGCGGCTTGGCGGGTAAAGGACGAGGTGAAGCAATTGCTCACCTTCAACGAACTGAACCTTATGGGCTCGTGGCCGATGCGCGGGCGCTTCGACATTATTTTCTGCAGGAATGTCGTAATCTATTTCGACGATGAGACGCAGGCGCGCTTGTGGGGAAGATTCAAGAACGCGCTGGCGGCGCACGGGCGGCTCTATAT
>JAKFYF010000291.1 GCA_021731005.1 Hyphomonadaceae bacterium | reverse complement strand
CCATTCGCCATTCGCCCAACCCGTCTCATCAACGCATGGCCCTCCGGGCGCGGCTCGAACGCTTCACGTCCGCGCCGGTTGTACAAGACAGACCGCGCGGGGCGCGCTTGGCGCCGCTACCGGACTACCCTTTTGAGCTCACGCGCCTCGCGCGCCCCGCTCTCCCAACTTCACGTTGGGCCAAGGAATAAAGCGAACCGGGAAACGCGACGCGTTGTCCGGGGATTGGCGCGCGCTCCCTCCAGGGTGGAGCGCGCGCCTCCCGGCGCGCCCGCAAGCCGACAGGCTCGCTTTCGCCAACCCGAGAAAGAGCGCACCAGGAGGTGCGCGCTCCAACCTGCAAACGTGAGCGCATATCGGCGGGTAGGTCTGCTACCCCATCCCCGCCAGCAGCGCCTCGGATGCAAAGCGGCGTGCATCTTGCTCCAGGCCCACCGCGCGCAGCGCGCGGATGATGCGGTCGAGCGAGTCGATGTCGAGCCGCGCTGGTCCGCCTTCGCCGCAGGCGAGCACAGCGAGCAGGGCGGCTTCGGCGCTGGCGCGGCGTTCGACCGCGGACGCAAGCGCCAGCATCAGCCCGGCGTCGGCGCGCGCGCCCCCTTGCGGCGGGTTGGCCACCAGATACGCCTGCACCGCCCCGTCGGCGGGCGCGCCGAGCGCCGATAGAATGGCGACGTCGCGCGCCGCCGCGCGCGCAAGGCTCGCCCCGCCAGCATCCATGCGCCGGTGCAGAGCCGCGCCACCGGCTTCGCCGCTGATGTCGCCCAATGCGGCCAGCGCTGCATCCAGCGGCGCGAGCGAAGCCTCCGCGACGCCGGCCTGGCGCGCGCTGCTCATCAGCCGTTGCGCCAGCACGCGGTCTCCCGCGGCCACCGCGGCGCGCGCGAACACCAGCGCGCCGGCCTGGTCTGGCGCGTTCTGAAATCCAGCGATGTCGTCCTTGAAGAACTGCGACGCGGCGATGAAGTCAGCGGGGCTCGCGGCTTGCCGCAACACGGCTGCGATGGCGCTCGCCGCCGCAAGCGAACCGGGCGCGGTCTCGACCTGGCGCAACGCCGCAACGAAAGGCGGCAGCGCCGATGCGATCTCGGCGGGCGTTGCGCGCAGAATAGTGCGCGCCTCGGCGGCGCCGAGCGCGCCGCGCCGGTACGCCATCGCCGCGGCTTGCGCGCGTTGCGGTTGCGGCGCGTTCTCCGCGCGCGCCAGCGCCAGCAGTGAGAGCGTCGAGGCGCTCGCCAGCGGATTAGGGCCGGGGCGCAATTGCGCCGCCAGCGAAAGCGCGGTCGCGAGCGAATTGTCGTAGCGCGCCGCGGGCGGGCGGGCGCCGGGCGCGCCTCCGGCGGCCGCGACCGCGCCGGAATACCATGCATCGGCCGCGCCCGCGGTGCGCGCGACTTCCAGCGCGAGGTCGGCGGCGGCGCGGTCGCCTGCGGCCGCCGCGCAATATGCGCGCAGACGCAGAATGAACGGCGGCGGGCGCTCCCCCGCCTGGGCGCCGCGCCCGCGTGCGCACGCCTCGGGGCGGCGCCCGCGCGCCAGTTCCGCTTGCGCCGCAAACTGAGCGATGCCCGGATCGGCGAGCGAGCTCGCCACGCCGGCGGCCATGGTCGCCAATTCGTCGGCGGCGCCCATCTTGCCGAGCGCCTCGAAGCGGTTGCGCGCGGCTGCCCGTGCATCGCCCTTCGGCGCTTCCCCGCCCGAGAGCAGTAGGCGCCGCGCCAGCGTTTGCGCGGCGGGCGATTCGTATATCGCTGGGAGGCGGTCGAGCAGGCCGGCGACGAAGGCTGCGTCTGCCCCGCGCCACAGATCAGGGGCGAAAGCGCCGTTGGCGCGGGTGATCGCGCTTACGGTCCAGGGATTGAGTTCGGCGAGCTGCTCGGTCTCGATCGGCCCGCTCTGCGCCGCCGCGCTGAAGGGGAGGGTCGACGCCAAGAGGGCGAGCGCGCAAAGGCTGTTCCGCATCGCTGTCACCCTTTAAACGCATCGGGTAGTTCAATGCGGATTTCGCTTGGTTCGGGCGCGAGCACATCGGCCTGGCGCATGAAGAACAGCATGAGCCCGATCAGCGCCACGGCGCCCGCGGCAATGGGCGCCCACGCGGGAATGTTCGTGCGCCGCGCGAAACCCGAACGCCGTTTTCTGCGTCTAAACATGTGCCTCGTAAGCCCCCTGTTAAGCCCCCGGCCGTTGCGGCCAGCCGAGATTGCCCTCAAAATGTGGCGAGTTTCCAGTTCGCAATTCTGGAACCGGCGCGCCGCCAGTAGCCTTGTGGCGGCATTTTGAGGTGATTCGTGGTCGGCGCGGCAGGCAGTGACGGGCAAACCCAAGCCGCCGCCGAACTGCGCCGCATGGCCGCCGGCCTGGTGCTGACGCGAACGGTGGCGCTGGTCGGCCTGATGGGGGCGGGCAAAACCACCGTGGGGCGCAGGCTGGCGCAGGCGCTCAACCGCCCGTTCGCGGACGCCGACGCCGAGATCGCCATTGCCGCGGGGCGGAGCGTGGCTGAGATATTCGCCGAACATGGGGAATGCGCGTTTCGCCGCGGCGAGCGGCTGGTGATCGCGCGCCTGCTCGCGGGCCCCCCGCACGTGCTCGCCACTGGCGGCGGCGCGTTCATCGACGCGAGTACCCGGGCGCTGATGAAGGAGCGCGCCATTTCGGTGTGGCTGAAGGCGCCGCTCGATGTGCTAATGAAGCGGGTGTCGCGTCGCAATGACCGGCCGTTGCTCAAAGAAGACGATCCCGCCGCAATCATGGAGCGGCTGATGGCGGAGCGCTATCCGATCTATTCCGAAGCTGACATCACCATCGAAACCGGCGGCGGCCCCCATCGCAGCGCGGTGGCCGACATCATCGCGGCGCTGCGGGCGCGGGCGGGGAGTTCGCCCCCATGACCCAAACAATCCACGTCTCGCTCGGCGCGCGCTCCCATGACGTGCATGTCGGCCACGGCTTGCTCGCGCGCGCAGGCGCATTGATCGCGCCGTTCGCGCCGACGGGGCGCGTGTTCGTCGTCACCGATCAGAACGTAGCGCGCCTGCATCGGCCCGCGCTGGTCGCTTCGCTGGAGGCGGCCGGGCTCAAGAACTGGACCATTACATTGCCGCCGGGCGAGGAAACCAAGAGCTTCCACGGGCTCGAATTGCTCTGCCGCCATTTGCTGCAAGCCGGCATCGATCGCCGCGATCTGGTGGTGGCCTTCGGCGGCGGCGTGATCGGCGACATCGCGGGGCTGGCGGCGGGCCTGGTCAAGCGCGGTATCGATTTCGTGCAGATCCCCACAACATTGTTGGCGCAGGTCGATTCCAGCGTCGGCGGCAAGACCGCGATCGACACCCCGGAGGGAAAGAATTTCGTCGGCCTCATCCATCAGCCGCGCTTGGTGCTGGCCGATCTGGACGTGTTGAGCACGCTGCCGGCGCGCGAGATGCGCTGCGGCTATGCCGAGATCGTCAAGGCGGGCCTCATTGGCGATGCCGAGTTCTTTGCCTGGTGCGAGTCGAACGCGGCGCGAGTCTTGGACTGCGAGCCCGAGGCGCTAGCGCGCGCGGTGGGCGCGGCGGTGGCGTTCAAGGCGCGCATCGTCGAAGCCGACGAGCGTGAGCAAGGCGCGCGCGCGCTCTTGAATCTGGGCCATACCTTCGCGCACGCGCTTGAGGCCCATGCCGGCTATGGCGATGCGCTCCTGCATGGCGAAGCGGTCGGCGCGGGCCTGGCGCTGGCGTTCGCGCATGCAGCCGGCCTCGGTTATTGCAGCGGAGAGGAAGCGCGCCGTGTGCGTACTCACCTTGAAAGCGTGGGCCTTGACACCGATTTACGCACACTGCCCGGCGCCCCTTACGATCCGCGCAGATTGCTGGCCCTCATGGCTGGCGACAAGAAAGCCGAAGCGGGCCAGATCACGCTGGTGCTGGCGCGCGCGATCGGGCAGGGGTTCGTGCACAAGGGCGCCGACGCCGAGAACCTTCGCGCTTTCCTTGCAGGAGAAATAGCCTAGATGAGCGCACCGCTCATGAATTTGCTGCTGGCGTTTGCGCTGCTGGCGGCCAATGCGTTCTACGTCGCCGCCGAGTTCGCGCTGGTGAAGAGCCGTGGCTTCCGTATCGATGCGCTGGCCGAGGAGAAGCGCTTTGGCGCGGCGCTCTCGCAGCACATCCTGAAGAACCTCGAAGTCTACCTCGCCTGCTGCCAACTCGGCATCACCATGGCCTCGCTTGGCCTCGGCTGGGTGGGCGAGCCGACCGTGGCCGCAATCGTGGGTCCGCTTCTTACGCCGCTGGGTTTGCCGGAAGAGACCATCCATCTGGTCGCTTTCGTGATCGGCTTTCTGGTGTTCTCTTCGCTGCACATTATCGTTGGCGAGCAGGTGCCGAAAACCTACGCGATCCGCAATCCCGAGCCGGTGTCGCTTTGGGTCGCTTATCCGCTGCACATTTCATTCTTGGTGCTGTGGCCGCTGAATTGGCTGCTGAACGCCGCCTCGCGCGCGATTCTGCGCATGCTGCGCGTGAAAGAGGTGTCGCACCAGGAGATCCTCACCGGCGCCGAACTCGAGAGCCTGCTTGACGTTTCCGCCGAGCACGGGGCCATGGAGATGGATGTGCGCGACCGCTTGCGTGGCGCGCTCGACCTGTCCGATCTCACCGTGGCCGACGTCATGATCCACCGCAAGGCGATCAAGATGCTCGACATCGACCTGCCGCCGCGTGAAATTATCGCCCAGGCCATGGCCTCTTCGCACACGCGCCTGCCGCTCTACAAGGACGAGCCGGAAAATATCGTCGGCATCCTGCACGCGCGCGATCTGCTGCGCGCGGTTTCCGAGCATGGGCGCGACGGCGTCGATGTGGCGGCGGTCAAGCGCGACGCCTGGTTCACGCCGATGACCACGGGCGCGGAAGATCAGCTGGCGGAATTCTTGCGCCGGCGCGAGCACTTTGCGCTGGTGGTTGACGAATACGGCGCGCTGATGGGGCTGGTCACGCTTGAGGACATTCTCGAGGAGATCGTCGGCGACATTCGCGACGAGCACGACATCGCCGTGCAAGGCGTGCGTCCCCAGCCCGACGGCAGCGTCAATGTCGACGGCACGGTGCCGATCCGTGACCTGAACCGGGTGATGAATTGGGATTTGCCCGACGAGGAGGCCGTGACGGTGGCGGGGCTTGTCATCCACGAAGCCCAAGCCATCCCCGATCCGGGCCAGCGCTTTGCATTCCACGGCTATCGCTTCCAGGTGCTGCGCCGCCAGCGCAACCAGCTCACCGCGCTGCGCGTGGAGAAAGAGCCCGAGGAAGTGGAGGGGGGGTAGGGGAGTGCAATTCGCCCGAGCGGCCATGGAAATTTGGACCGCCGGCGTCCTCGCCGGCTCTTTTTTATGCGTGATGCAAGCATGCCGGCGAGGACGCCGGCGGTCCATGAACCCGGGGCACAGTCCGCCATGAGCAAGACCAAGCACATCGGCATCCTCGCGCACTCCGCCGATGGCGCGGCGTCGTGCTTTCTGGAAATGATCCGCGAGGGCGCGCGGATCATGGGCGCGCACGAGCATCCTGAGATTACGCTCTCGATTTTGCCGATGGGGCCGACATTCGCGGCATACGATGCGGGCGATCTCGCTGCGGTGAACGCCCATCTCATGCGCACGGCCCAGCGTCTGGCCGACGCCGGCTGCGATTTTTTCGTCTGCCCCGACAACACCGCTCACATCGCGCTTGATGCGGCGCGCGAACCGTATCCGTTGCCGGGCCTGCACATTTGCGATGTGGTCGCGAGCCAAGCCAAACGCGACGGCCGCTCGCGCGTGGCGCTGCTCGGCACGCGCTGGACCATGGCCGGCCCGGCTTATCCCGCCGCGTTCGCGCGCGCGGGCGTGGGCCTGCAAGCGCCCGAGCCGGAAGAGCGCGCGGCGATCGACCGCATCATTTTCGAGGAGCTGTGCCAAGGGATCATCTCGGAAACCGCGCGCGCTGAGTATGTGCGCATTATCGCCCGCATGCGGCGCGATGGCTGCGACGCGGCCGCGCTCTCATGCACGGAAATTCCGCTGCTGGTCACCCCGGAAGTGTCGCCGCTGCCAACGCTCGATTCAACGCGGCTGCTGGCGCGCGCGGCTGTGGCGGTGGCGGTGGGCGAAAAACCGCTGCCGACATGGTCTGGAGGTGGGGTTGTTTAGACGCCGCTGTCCGCGAGCCGCAAGCATAATTCCGGCGCGAGCGTGGGTGAAAGATCGGTCTCGAACGCAATTGGCGGCGTCTCCGGCCACGCCCCGTCAAGCCGATGCACGTGCGTCACGCGCGCGGCGAGGTCGATCACCCAATATTCGCGCACGCCATGCTCGCGGTACTTCGGGCCTTTGATATCGAGGTCCTTCTTGCGCGAGGTGTCGGCGATCTCGATCAGCAACAACAGGTCGGGTCCGCGTGCGGCGGATGCTTTCATGCTTGCTGGAAACAGGAAGAAGTCAGGGGAGGGCGCGTGCGCGTCGCTCAAGCGCAGCGTCGTGTCGCAGGCGACCCCGATATGATCGGGCGCGGCTTTCACGAGAGTTCGGTTGAGCCAGGTCTTGAGATCAATATGCGCTTCGCCTTCAGCCGGCATCACCCAGATCTCCCCGTCGAGCAATTCCTCGGGCCCGCCCTCATCGATCACGCCCGCGCGCATCATCGCTTCGACATCCGACCACGTGAATTTCTTCCGTTCCGGCGCAACGGGACGCTCGGGGAGGGAGATGGTGTCAGCCATGGACAAAGCATAGCACGGGGACGGGGCTTACGCCACAAGTAGGATCAAAGCACTTCATCCAGCGCTTGGATCAGCTTCTCCACTTCTTCGCGCGCGGTGTAGTGCACGAAGCTGACGCGCAGGACGCCGTGATCGGGATCGATTCCGAGCGCTTCGAGGCAGCGCACGCCGTAGAAATTGCCGCCGCCAGCCATGATCCCCATGGGCGCGAGTTTCGCTGCAACATGCTCGCCAGGCTCGCTGAGCGCCATCGCCACGGTCGGCGCGCGATCCTTGGCGCGCTTCGGGCCGAGCAGGCGCACTGAATTCTTGTTCGCAAGATAATCCAACAGCGGCTGCAGCAGCGCCGTTTCGTGCGCGCGCATCAGATCGTGCGCGACCCTTGCGGGTTGTTCGCCGCCGCCGTGACGGGCGCAGAGCGCGTCCACATAATCGGCCATGCCGGCGCAGGCGGCCACTTGCGCGTGGTCGGGTCCGGCGGGCGTGAAGCGCTTGGTGAGCGAGCCGGCGTTGAAATAATGCCCCTGGTTTGGAAGCGCCTCGCCGAGCGCGCGCCGGATCGCCATCACGCCTTGGTGGGGGCCGTAAGTCTTGTACGCCGAAAACAGGTAGATGTCGGCGCCGAGAGCGGCGACATCGGGGAAGCCGTGTGGCGCGTAGCTGACGCCGTCGACGCAGACAAAAGCGCCCGCCGCATGTGCGAGTGCTGCAATCTCGGCGACCGGATTGATCTCGGCGACGATGTTCGAGCAATGGGGAAAGCAAACCAACTTCACGCGCTCGTCGAGCAGCGCCTTCAGGCCCTCAATCGGCAAATGTCCGGTCTCGGGATCGAGCTTCCATTCGCGGACCTCCACGCCGCGCTCGGCGAGGCGCCGCCACGGCCCGGAATTGGCTTCGTGATCCTGATTGGTGACGATGATCGCGTCGCCCGGCTTGCAGTAAGCGGCGAAGGCTTGCGCCAGCACATAGGTGTTCTGCGTCGTCGAGGGGCCAAAGCTCACTTCCTCGGTTTCGACATTGAGCATGCGCGCCATGCGCGCGCGCGCCTCGTCCATTTCCGCACCGGCCAATTGCGAGACCGCGTAGGGCGCATAGGGCTGCACCTTGCGCTCGCGATAGAAGCGCGTCAGCCGCTCGATCACCTGCCGGCACGGATAAGAGCCGCCGGCGTTCTCGAAAAACGCCTGGCCCTGCAAATGCGGCTGCGAGAACGCGGGAAACTGGGCGCGTACGAAATCTATATCCAGCTGCATGGCACCGCGCTTTGTTTAGAATGGGTTGCGACAGGGTGGCGGCGCGTGGGGGAGATTGCAAGGGTGGGGGCGCTTGCGGCGACGCATGTGCTTTACGTGGGCGATCTGGCTCCGGGGCCCCACAAGTGATACCTTTGCACCATGACCATGACCGAGGACGCAAAGGCGCTGCTGGCCCGCATTGTTGCCGAGCCGGGGAAGATGGGCGGCAAGCCCGTCATTCGCGGGCGGCGGATCACGCCGGGCATGGTGCTCGCCCTGCTGGCGCGCGGCGCCACGCGCGCGGATGTGCTGGACGCCTATCCCGCGCTGGAGCCCGCCGATATCGACGCGTGCCTGCTGTACGGCGCGCGATGATGCGTGACGCGGACGGGCTGGCGGTGGCGGCGGAATAAGTGCGGCTGTTCGCCGACACCAATATTGTAGCGCCGGCGGTGCACCCAGGTTGGGGTTGGTCGAACAGGTGAGGCAATACGCTCATATCTATGCACTCGCCGCTCCTCAAAGCGACAATTCTCCCTGAACTTGGTCATCGACGCGGAGGATGCCGACCAGAAGCCATTGCTTGTTTCGGATCGAGTGGGTGCCAAGGGCAAGCCGCATGCCCTTCCTCATGTAGTCTCCTTCATACGTGTCTCTGAGGGATTGCAGCGCAGCCTCTTCGCTACGTGTGGCCTCGAGGCGTCGGGCAAACGCGGTAGATGTTTCCCAGTCGTCGCAGGTTTGCTCGCGCAGTTTTCCGGCTCCAGTGCGCCACCTGACCTTGAATTCATATGGACAAGGATCAAGTGGTTTGGCCATTGGGTTCAAGAACGACGCCTGCTTCACTAGGTCCGCGTGTTTACGTCGCTCATCTTGAAGCTCGGAATCGGACTTTTTCTTCCAAGAAAAATGAAGCTCCTCGGGTTTGATCAGCGTTAACGACTCTCCGTTGGCCTCAGCAGCTTCGGTACTCTCGCGCGTAAGCATGTTCGCGATGCGCGACCGTTCTTGAATATTCAACTTGTCGCCGGCAACAATTGACTCTGGCACGACCTTCTGACTTTCCGCCCGTCCGTCGTGCGCTGGCTCGGTAAATTGATAGCCCACCCCTG
>JAKFYF010000356.1 GCA_021731005.1 Hyphomonadaceae bacterium | reverse complement strand
CAAGGGGGCGGGGGTGAAGCCCACGCCCTCCGCCAGCTCGCGCATCGCGCCATCGCCAGCGTCACCGAGGACATCGAGCATTTCCGCTTCAACGTCGCGGTCGCGCGCTGTTACGAATTGGTCAACGCCATCGCCAAGCTGAAGGGTGAGGATGAGACCTCTGTGTTCGCCCGCGGCGAAGCTTTGCGCATCCTCTCCCAGCTGATCGCCCCGTTCATGCCGCACCTGGCCGAGGAATGCTGGGAGGCGCTGGGAGGCGAAGGCCTCGTCGCCACCGCCCCCTGGCCCAAGGCTGACCCGGCCCTGGCCGCGCGCACGACCGTAACCCTCCCCATCCAGGTGAACGGCAAGAAGCGCGGCGAGATCGAGATGTCCAAAGGCGCGCCCGCGAAGGAAATCGAAGCCGCCGCCCTCGCCCACGAGGATGTGAAGCGGTTTCTCGATGGGCAAAATGTCCGCAAGATCATTGTCGTTCCCGACCGGATCGTGAATATCGTGGCGAACTAGGTCGGCGGGCATAGCGGCGCTCGTCATTCCGGGAGTGCGTTGCATGCGAGTATTGTTGGCTAGTCTCACCTTGCTGCTACTGGCCGCCTGCGGCTTTCAGCCCATGTACGCCCCCCCGGGCGGCGGGCCGGCGATCGGCCCGATCCAGGTGTCCATGATCGAGGGTAAGGCCGGCCATGTGCTCAAGACCGAACTCGACCGCATCCTGGCGGTGGAGAACAGCGGCGCGCCCCCGGCGCGGCTTGACATCACTCTGCAGGAGCGGGTGGTCCAGCTCGGCCTGCGTATCGACGAATCAGCCACGCGCGCCGAGATCCGCCTCACTGCGGAATACGTGCTCACGCCCAACACAGGCGCCGCGATCCGCGGCAACGTCTCCAGCGTCGTCAATTACGATATTCCAACCGCTGCCTATGGCGAAATCGCGGCCCAAGACGATGCGCGCGAGCGCGCCGCCGAAACCATGGCGCAGCGCTTCCGCGCCGAACTCGCTTTGCGCATGGCGCAGGCGCGCGCAGGAAGCGCGGCGCGGTGAAGCCGCCTACGTGAAGATCGCCGGCGCGGGCATCAAGCGCTTCCTGGAGGCGCCGGACAAAACCGCGCGAGCGGTGCTGCTGCATGGACCGAATGAAAGCCTGATCCACGAGGCCGCGCAAAAACTCGCAGCCTGGGCGTTAGGAAAGTCCGACGATCCCTATGCTCTCTCCAGGCTCGGCGAAGAAGAACTCAAGCGCGACGGCGCGCGCCTAGCCGATGCACTGTCCGCGCAATCGCTGCTGGGCGGGCCGACGATCGTGTGGGCGCGGGTCGACGGCAAGGCCGCCGATGCGGCGCTGCTTGATGCGCTGGCCGGCTACGAACGCGGCGATCCTCTAGGCTACCTCATCGTCGAAGGTGGCGATTTCGGCTCGAAAGCGGAGCTGGTGAAAGCCTTCGAAGCCGCCAAGCGCGCGGCCGCAATCGCCCTCTACGAAGAAACCGAGGCCGAGCGCGCCGTCTTCGCCAAGGCGCGCGCCAAGGAACTCGGCCTCGCCTTCGAGCGCGGCGCGGAGGAAGCACTGCTCGCGGCCCTGCCCTCCGACCGCGGCCTCGCCAAGCAGGAACTCGACAAGCTCGCGCTCTATTCCTACGGCCTTGGCCGCCCGCTGAGCGAGAACGACCTTGCGCAATTGATGGCTGGCGAAGCAGAAAGCGCGCTCGACGCGGCAAGCCTCGCGGCAACCCAAGGCCGCGCTGCGTTCGCGGTAGAAGCCTTGGCGCGCATCGACGCACTCTCCGGCGTCTCGGCGTTGCGTGCGCTGCTACGCCGCCTGCACCAGCTGCGAGAGGCCCGCGCGCTGATCGATGCCGGCATGAGCGCCAGCGATGCGGTGGGAAAGCTCCGCCCGCCTGTGTTCTGGAAAGAACGCGACACGGTGGCCGCGCAAGCGCGGCTTTGGAGCACCGCGAAACTCGCCGCCGCCTACGACGTGCTGTGGGCCGCCGAGCTGCGCTCGAAAACCGCCGGCAGCCCGCAAGAACTGATCGCGGGCGATGCATATCGGGGGGTGGCGAAGCTGGTGGGCGGGTGAGGCGCTGGAGATGGCGCTGCTGGGCCCGAACTCCTGACTGTCGGAATTTCGGTACCGCCTCGCTTTGAAATGTTCTGCCAAGCGTTCTCATTGCAGATGTGGTGGATAGCTTGAATCAGGCAACGGCGCGGCCTATGCTTAGCGGTAAGGAGATTGCCGCCCATGCCTAAAGGCCCACGCGGAGAGAAGCGCCCCGCCGATGTGATCGGAAACGCCATCAAGGTGGCGCGGATCGCTGTGGGCGATGAACGAGACGAAATTGAGGACGACGGGAAAGACCCAGCCGCTAAAGCGCTAGGAGCTAAAGGCGGCGCTGCACGGGCCAATAGCCTCAGCGCTGCGAAGCGGTCGGAGATCGCGAAGAAGGCTGCTCAAAAGCGGTGGCGGAAGGACTGACGGACGGCGTCCGGTTTCCCGAGCGCCATTTCCTTATGACCCTAACGAACATCTCTTATCAGGATGCGACCCTTCTCTACGCCTTTCATCAGAACAAAGGGCTTGAGCAGCGCGTAGTCAAACCCGTAGTTTGCGCCTTGTTTGATGAGAGTGGGTCCGCGCGCCTTTTCGCAGAACTGCGCTAGATTGCGCGAGAATGAAGCGCCACTGAGCTTTTTCTTGAGCTTCTGCTCCAATGCTCTGCTGACCGCGCTTGGCGCGAACATTCCCTGTTCGTCGTTCTGCGCAAGCGCGCACGCCAACAAAACCTCTTCGTAGTTATTTTGGCGTGAGCTACGTACCGCCTTCTTGTACGCTGCAGCAATGTGCTCTTGAACGTCCGCCAGCGCCTCTTGGAGGGCGGCTTCTAAGTCCGCATGCGCGATTTCGATGGATTGCCGTGCAATAGCTGCGCGTCCCGCGTGAAGCGCTAGTAAGTGGGTGTAGCCAGGAAAACCCTGTGACAAGGATACTGTAGCATCGAGCGCATTCGCTTCGATGCCCATTCCGATATCAGGAACGCGCGTCAGTATGATGTCCTTCAGTTCGTCTGATGCCATCCGGGGCATCTTCACTTGCATCATCGCCCTCGGAAGAGATTCGTGATCCGCGAACAGATCGGCGAGATTACGTGCGACACCTACGAGAATGAGCGTTACGTTGTCAATTTCGTCGGATAGCTGCTTGATAAGATCAGCAAGGAGCTTCTTGCCGTCGCGATCTTGCATCCGATCAAACTCATCGAGAATGAAAACGTAGTGATTGGCTTTGTGAAGCTTATTCACCCAGTCAAAAACGTCATGGACAGATGGTTTGTCACCGAGCGCTTGGTTCGCTTTTTTTCCGTCAAGCTCGTAGTCGTGCAGGAGTTCGTGCCAAATCATCCCGAAGGTATGTTCAACGGTACAGCTTTTCCGAATGACCGTGACGCGCGGAGCTAGCGCCAGCTCCTTCGCCGCCACGTTGGCGAAGGACGTTTTGCCCAATCCACGCTCGCCGTAGATGATGACGTGCTTTCCTGGCTGGCTAACCGTGTCTGAAACCTGCTGGAGGAGCCGGTCACGGCCGTTGAACACGCCTTCGTCACGGATCGATTTGTGCGGCGTGAAGGTGTGATTGAGCTGGGCCCTCAGGGCCCGCCAGTCTGCCGGTGAAACAGGCTTTATCTTCTTCTCCATCATAACGCCAATCCGCCCCTCAGCACTCGATTTAACAGGAAGTGGAGTCGATTTAACAGCAACGGCTACGGTTTTACAGCAAACTCGGCCCTTGCAGGAATGCTTGGCGCTAAGCATAAGGTTCATTATATGAAGGACATGGCCAACGCGCTCCCCATAGCGAAACGCGTTCAAGTCCTGAACGTGCTCTGCGAGGGCGTGAGCCTGCGCGCAATCTCGCGCCTCCAAGACGTGAGCATCAACACGGTATCAAGACGCCGCTACTGGGCCCGAACTCCTGGCTGTCGGAAGGGGATCGTAGAGCTGCGTGCTTGCCCCTGGGTTCCGGGTATCGCTTCGCGATCCCGGAATGACGGAACACGGTTGGTATTATTTCGACATGCGCGGCGGGAGCCGCGCTCTCCAACCTGCAAAGACCAGGCCTAAAGCCCGCCGCGCAAGCGCCGGATCACGTCGTCGAGCTGGCCGAGGGTCTTGTACGAAATTCGGACCTCCCCTGCCCCGCCCTTCTCGGTTATCCTCACCTCGAGCCCGAGTGCGTTCGACAAGCTCTGCTCCAAAGCGCGCGTGTCGGCGCTCTTGGCTTCGGCCGCGGACGACGCGCGCGGTCCGTGCTTTTCATCCTTGGCGAGCTGGGCCAGCCGCTCGATCTCGCGCACGTTCAGGCCTTCGCTCAACACACGCTGCGCCAACATACGCGGATCGGGCGCGGTCAGAATCGCGCGCGCATGCCCGGCCGAGAGCCGGCCGTCGCGCACCATGGCTTGCAGATCCTCCGGCAGCGCCAGCAGCCGCAGCAGATTGGCGATGTGGGGGCGCGACTTGCCGACCGCTTCGGCGATTTCCATTTGCGTGCGCCCGAAGCGGTCGATCAGCGCCTGGAAACCTTGCGCCTCTTCGATCGGGTTGAGGTCGGTGCGTTGCACATTCTCGATGATCGCGATTTCGAGCACTTCGACTTCGTCGAGTTCGCGAACCACGGCTGGGATCGCATGCAGCCCCGCGCGCTGCGCGGCGCGCCAGCGGCGCTCACCGGCGACGATCTCATATTTGCCGCCGCCGACCGGGCGCACCAGGATCGGCTGCAGCACGCCGTGCGAGCGGATCGAACTGGCGAGCTCTTTCAATTCGTCTTCGTCGAAATGCTTGCGCGGCTGTTGCGGATTGCGCCCGATCAGGTCGATCGGCAAGGCGCGAGGCCCCGCGTCCGGCGCGGCGTTGGCCACCGGCAGCTCCACCACATTGCGCGCCGGGTCCGCCTTGGCCCACGCTGGCGCCGGCTTCGGCGCCTCGGTCCGCACCGGCTCGCCCAGCAGCGCCGACAGGCCGCGCCCCAGCCCCCGGGGTCTCGTCGCATCGCTCATCGCCAACTCCTGCCCGAACCGATTCGCTCGGATTAACCATCGCTAGGTATTTCTTACCGGCGGGTAAAAATTGCCGGCCCGTTTACGCCGCCAACAGGACGCGTTCGCGCTCGATCAACTCTTTGGCAAGCCTGACATAGGCCTTTGAGCCGGCCGCTGTGGGATCGTAGATAATCGCCGGAAGCCCGTGCGAGGGCGCTTCGCTGATGCGTACATTACGTGGGATCACCGTTTCATAGACCTTGTCCGGGAAGTGCTTGCGCACCTCCTCGGCGACCTGCTCGGAGAGCGAGGTCCGCTTGTCATACATGGTGAGCACGACGCCCTGGATTTCGAGGCTCGGATTGAGATTCTGCTTGACCGTGTTGATGGTCGAAACCAGCTGCGCCAGGCCTTCAAGCGCGAAGAACTCGGTCTGCAGCGGCACCAGCACGGCGTCAGCCGCTGTCAGCGCATTTACCGTCAGCACGTTCAGCGACGGCGGGCAATCGATCATCATGTAGTCGATCTTCAATTCGTTGCCGGCGCGATACTGCGCGATGGTGTCGCGCAGGCGATATTGCGCGCGCTCGCCGGACATCAATTCGGTTTCGATGCCGGAGAGATTGCCGTCAGCGGCGATGATGTACAAGTTGGGCACCTTGGTCGGCAGGATCGCCTTGGCGAAGCTGTGCGCGCCCGACAGCACGTCATAGGAGGTAATGGCGCGATCTTCGGGCCGGATGTCGATCCCGGTCGAGGCGTTGCCTTGGGGATCGGTGTCGAAAATCAGCACGGTCTTGCCGGTCGCCGCCAGCGCGGTGCCAAGATTGATGGCGGTCGTGGTCTTGCCCACTCCGCCCTTTTGGTTGGCAATCGCCAGTACGCGCATGTCTCGTCACTCCTCTGCGGGAGCGGCCGTCACGGCGCCTTGCTGATGCGAACAATGCGGCCGCGCGGATCGCTCAGGCTCTCCAGCACCTCTGCCCGGTAGGAAACACCCCACGCCCCACCTTGAAGAGCGTTCGTCGCGGCGGCCAGCTCGGCGTCGATATCCGCGCCTTTATGGAAGAGTCCTTGCGCGCCGCGATCGAGAATCGGCTTCGCATAAGCGATGAGTCGCGGCAAGGGCGCGAGCGCGCGCGCGGTGACCACGTCATAGCGCCCCTCGCCTGCTCCAAAGTCCTCGATTCTCTGACTGAAGACCTTGGCCGGCAAATCGGCCTCAGTGGTGACTGCCCGTAGGAAGGCCGCCTTTTTTCCTGTGGACTCAACCAGATGGATCGAGGCCCCCGGCTCGTGCGCCAGCAGGCAGGCAATCACAAGCCCCGGAAATCCGGCGCCCGATCCCAAGTCCACCCAACGCCTGGCGGCCGGCGCCAGCCGCAACAATTGTGCACAATCGAGCGCATGGCGTGACCAATAGGCCTCAAGCTCCTTCGGCCCCACCAGGTTCATGCGTTCAGACCACTCCCCCAGCAGGCGGCGATGGATTTCCAGGCGTTCAATGGTTTCGCGTGAAACGCCGAGATCGCGCTGAAACTCGGCTGCGCCGTAACTGGGCTTCACGGGTGGGGCCCAGCCCCGCCACAGGCGGCGGCGAGGTAGCGGGCGATTGCGCGCGGATCGTTCAGGAATGCCCGCCGTTCGAACCGGCGCGCATCCGCTGGCGCTTTGGCGAGGTCGCCCAAGACCAGCACCGGCATGCCTTGGTTCTCCTCCCCGATCAGGGCGATGAGTTCGTGCCGCGGGCGCGGGAAGGGCAGCCGCCGCACATCGATCGAACGCAGCCAGTGCGCGTTCGCAAGCAACGCGCCCTCGAGCGCTGCGCAGTCATGACAATACCAAGTAGCGCCCTCGCCGTGCGCGGAATCCTCGAACGGCGCGCGGATCAGATAAAGCGTGTCGCGCATGCCTTCACGCCCTCTTCTTTCGCTTTGCATGCGCCAACAACGCGGTCAACGCACCGGGCGTGACGCCCTCCATGCGCGAGGCCTGGCCCAACGTCGCCGGCCGCGCGGCCGCCAGCTTCTCGCGCACTTCGCTTGAGAGCCCGCCTACCCTGGCATAGTCAAGCGCCGGGTCGAGGCGCAGATCCTCGTCGCGCTTGAACGCCTCTACATCGAGCGACTGGCGCTCCAGATAGCCTGCATAGAGCGCGTCGATTTCCAGCTGTTCGCGCGTCGCCTCGGAAAGCGCGCCAAGCTCTGGCCAAATTTGGCACAGGCGCTTGAGTGTCACATTCTGGTACGCGAGCAGCTGCAGGGCGTCGCGGCGCTGGCCGTCCTGATTGACCTGCAGGCCGAGCTTGCCCGCCTGCGCCGGGGTTAGCGTCAGCGTGCGCGCCAAGGCGCGCGCATCCTCGATTTGCCGCATTTTATCGGTGAATCTGTGTAGCCTCTCCGCGCCGACGCAGCCCAGCGTGATGCCCATAGGCGTCAAGCGCTGGTCGGCGTTGTCGGCGCGCAGCGAGAGCCTGTACTCCGCGCGCGAGGTAAACATGCGATAGGGTTCGCTGACCCCGCGCGTGACCAGGTCGTCGATCATGACGCCGATATAGCCTTCCGCGCGCGACACTTCGAACGCTGAGGCGCCGCCAGCCGCGCGCGCAGCGTTGAGGCCGGCGATCAAGCCCTGCGCGGCGGCCTCCTCGTAGCCGGTCGTGCCATTGATTTGTCCGGCAAGGTACAAGCCCGCGATACGCTTGGTCTCCAAAGTCGGCAGCAACTCGCGTGGGTCGACATAATCGTATTCAATCGCGTAGGCGTGGCGTTTGATGCGCACGCGCTCGAGCCCGGCGATGGTGCGGATGAAGCGCTCTTGTACATCTTCCGGAAGCGAGGTGGAGATGCCGTTCGGATAGACGGTGTCGCCGCCTTCGTTTTCCGCGAGCCCTTCCGGCTCGAGGAAAATCTGATGCGCCTGCTTGTCGGCAAAGCGCACCACCTTGTCCTCAATGGAGGGGCAATAGCGCGGCCCCCGGCCCTGGATCGCGCCCGAATATGCCGCGCTCTGCTTCAGCGATTGTTCAATGATGCGATGGGTTTCCGCGTTGGTATAGGTCACCCCACATGCGATTTGGCGGTTGGCGATGCGTTCGGTCAGGAACGAAAACGGCGAGGGGTCGTCATCGCCCTGCTGCAGTTCCAGCGCGGCCCAATCGACAGTGTCTGTATCAAGCCGCGCCGGCGTGCCGGTCTTCAGCCGCCCCATGGCGAACCCCGCGCCATAGAGGCGATCCGACAAGCCGATCGCCGGCCCCTCGCCATGGCGGCCCGCCGGGATGCGGCGGTCGCCGATGTGGATGACGCCCTTCAGAAAGGTGCCGGTGGTCAGCACAACGCGCGGAGCACGGAACTCGCGGCCATCGGCAGCAAACACCCCTTGGACCGCCGGCGTCCCCGCCGGCGAGACGCCGGCGGTCCAAGAAAGAGCCAGGTCTTCCACCGCCGCCGCCTCGATCGTCAGCCCGGCCTGCCCCGCCAGCGCGGCCTGCATCGCGCGGCGATAGAGCGAGCGGTCGGCCTGCGCTCTGGGGCCACGAACGGCCGGGCCCTTGGAGCGATTGAGTAGGCGGAACTGAATGCCGGCGGCGTCGGCGACCCTGCCCATCACCCCATCCAGCGCGTCGATTTCGCGCACTAGATGGCCTTTGCCCAGCCCACCGATGGCTGGGTTGCAGCTCATCTCGCCGATGGTCTCGAGCTTGTGCGTGAGCAGCAGCGTTTTTGCGCCGAGACGGGCCGCGGCCGCCGCGGCTTCGCAGCCGGCGTGGCCGCCGCCAATGACGATGACGTCGAATGTGTGCTTGGCGCTCATAGGGGGCGGCTTCATAGCCGAAAACCCAGGCCTTTGCGAGCGATCCGTTCCGGCCCCGGTTCCACGTGGAACGACCGGGGCGCAGCTTACTTGCCGATGCAAAAGCTGGCGAAAATCTCGTCCAGCAGGTCCTCAACATCGATCCGGCCCGTCAGCCGTCCGAGCGCGGTCGCGGCGGCTCGAACGTCCTCTGCCGCCAGCTCAGGCCCAACGGTAAGCGCAGGGATCGCGTGCTCGAGCGATGCCTTTGCCTCCTCCACCAATCGGCGATGCCGCCCCCGCGTCAGCGCTGGGGCCTCCTCGTGGCCCAGCGCTTCGGCGACGCGGGCGGTGAGCAGCGCTTCAAGTTCCGCAAGACCCGCCCCAGTGCGAACGGAAACTCCCAACCTTTTTCCTCCCCCGCTCGCGGGGGAGGTGTCAGCGAGCGCATGCGAGCTGACGGAGGGGGCAGCGGCCGCCCACCCC
>JAKFYF010000200.1 GCA_021731005.1 Hyphomonadaceae bacterium | reverse complement strand
TGGTGTTGTAATCGTCGACGATCAGGATCGGCATCGTCATCGATACGGCCATGTGCGCCTGTCCCCAAACGGCTCGGCGGAGACGACGCGCCGCCGGATCGGGGTGCGCGATCCGGCGGCGTGACGTTACCGGCTCTTACTTGCGCCGTGTTGGAGATACACATAACAAACACTCGGAAATTTTCGGTGAAGCAGACTTTAAGCATGAATGAATTTGTCGCCGCCGTCGTCGCGATCGCTTACCCTTCGGCAATCAACGAGCGCGCGCGGACCTGGAAATGAAGGACTTTGTGAACCAATGACGCGCTTTGCCTTGCCGGCGCCGATCCCTGCGAGCGCGCGCGGCGCCTCGGTCGCGCTTGGCAATTTCGACGGCGTGCATGTGGGGCATCGCGCCGTCTTGGAGGTCGCGCGAGCGGCCTGCGCTGGAAGCAACCCTTTGGCCGCCGCCGTATTCGAGCCCAATCCGCGCCGCTTCTTTCACCCTGAGGCGGCCCCATTTCGCTTGCAATCGCCGGCGCAGCGGGCGCGAACGCTAGAAGCGCTGGGCGCGGCGCACGTGTTTGAAATCTGCTTCGACCCATCGCTCGCGCAAATGAGCGACCGCGACTTCGCCGAGAAAGTTCTGGTTAACCAAATCGGAGCGGCCCATGTCAGCGTGGGCGCCGATTTTCGCTTCGGGCGCAGCCGTATGGGCGATACGGAGAGCCTCGCGGGTTTGGGGCGTGAATTTGGTTTCGGCGTTACCGCGGTCGCGCCGGTCGGCGCCGAAGGCGAACGCTATTCTTCGTCGGCGGTGCGCGCAGCGCTTGCGGCCGGCGAAGTCGCTAAAGCGGCGGCGATACTCGGCCGGCCATGGGCGGTCGAGGGCGCGGTGCAGCGTGGGTTCGCGCGCGGGCGCGATTTCGGCTTCCGCACCGCGAACCTTGCGCTGGGAGATTATCTCCGCCCTCGGTTCGGGATTTACGCGGTGCGGGTATCGCTCGACGGCGCGGTGCACGATGGCGTGGCCAGTCTCGGAATCAACCCGACGCTTGGCGCGCTTGCCGAACCGGTGCTGGAGGCGCACTTGTTCTATTTCGACCGTGATCTTTATGGCCAAACCATCGAAGTGCATTTCATGGCTTTCCTTCGCGACGAAGCGAAGTTTGACGACGTTGAGGCGTTGAAGGCGCAGATGGCGCGCGATACCGAGCACGCGCGCGCCGCCCTGGCTATGACTTGACCGGCCGCGCCGGAATTTTCACTTCCGCTTCGCCTGCAAGCACGAGTGTGTCGCCGACGCGGCATTCGCAGCGCAAGGTTGCGCGGCGCCCCTTCTCGACCAGTTCGGCCACCTCGACGCTGGCGATCACGGTGTCGCCGATGCGCACTGGGGCTAGGAAGCACAGTGTCTGCGAGATGTAGATCGCGCCGGGACCCGGCAGCCTTGTGCCAATCACCGCCGATATGAGGCTCGCGGTGTAAAGCCCGTGGGCGATGCGTCCACCGAACGGGGTCTGCGCGGCGAAATGTTCGGAAAGATGGATCGGGTTGCGGTCGCCGGAGAGTTCGGCGAAGCCGACCACGTCGGAGGACTTCACTTCTTTCGCGTAGCTTTCGCACATGCCGAGCGAGAGGTCCTCGAAGTAGAGCGTGCGGGTTTCGGGGAGGGTCATGGCGCCTTGGACCGCCGGCGGCCTCGCCGGCTCTTGTTGTTGTGGTGCGACCATGCCGGCGAGGACGCCGGCGGTCCATAAGTGTCAGCGTCGCGGCCGGAAGAATTCGCGCAATATCGCCGCGCTCTCCTCCGCCAGCACGCCCCCGGCCACCTCCGGCTTCCAATGACACGTCGCCTGCTCGAACACGCGGCTCCCATGCGCGACGCCCCCGCCCTTGGGATCGCTTGCGCCGTAGACCAGGCGCGCGATCCGTGCGTGCGAGATCGCGCCGGCGCACATGGCGCAGGGCTCGAGGGTGACGTAGAGCGTCAACCCCGGTTTCAGCCGGTAATTGCCGAGTGCGGCGCCCGCCTTCCTCAGCGCCACGATTTCAGCATGCGCTGTCGGATCGTGCGAGGCGATCGGCGCGTTAGCGCCCTCGGCGATCATCGCCCCATTTTCATCGACAACCACGCAGCCGATTGGCGTTTCGCCTGCCCCCACCGCCTGCCGCGCCAGTTCGAGCGCGCGCGCCATGTGGGCTGCGTCATTCATGCCCGGCGCAGCTCCAGCAAGTCCGACGCAACCGGCCCGGCGAATAGCGTCTCGAACGAGCCGGGCTCTATAGCGGAGCGATATTGCTCGCGCGCGACGGCGTCGGAATGGTGCATGCGGCTTTCCATCGCCTGTCGCCACGTGGCTTCGTCTGGCCATTGAGCATAAGCGACGTAGGTTCCGCCGTCGCCTTTGTGCAGCCGAGACCCCCAGCCGCCGAACTCCGCGGCGATGGCCTGCGTGCCCGCGGCCCATCCCTGCTCGAATTGCGCCTCAAGCCCTGATATGACCCGCCACCGATAGATGACCGCGAACATGGCCGCACCTTCCTCTTCCCTTTCTAGCGTCGAAGGCGAGCGCATCGCCAAGTTTTTGGCGCGCGCGGGCGTGTGTTCGCGCCGCGACGCTGAGAAGCTGATCGCGGAAGGCCGCGTCAAGCTCAATGGCAAGGTGCTCGACACGCCCACCGTGAAGGTGCGCGGCCAGGACAAGGTGCGCGTCGATAACCGCCCCATCGGCGCGGCCGAACCCAGCCGGCTCTGGCGCTATCATAAGCCCGCGGGCCTGGTGACCACCCACCGCGATCCCGCTGGCCGGCCTACCGTATTCGAGCGCCTGCCGCCGGGCTTGCCGCGCGTCATTTCGGTGGGGCGGCTCGATCTCAATTCCGAGGGGCTGCTGCTGCTGACCAATGACGGGACGCTGGCGCGGCGCCTGGAGCTGCCGTCGAGCGGTCTGATCCGGCGCTACCGCGCCCGCGCCTATGGGCGGGTGACGCAAGCCGAATTGGACGCCCTCAAGCAAGGGCTGGTTGTGGAAGGCATGAGATATGGCCCGATCGAAGCCAAGCTGGAGCGCGGTCAGGGCGCCAATTGCTGGATCGAGGTGGCGATCGCTGAGGGTAAGAACCGCGAGGTGCGCCGCGTGCTCGAAGCGCTTGGGCTCAAGGTGAACCGCCTCATCCGCGTCGCCTATGGGCCGTTGCAGCTAGGCACGCTAGCGCCGGGCGAGGTCGAGGAAGCCCCGCGCAGAGTGTTGAAAATGATCGGCGCGCCCGCTTAAGCGTGCCCGCCGCCGAGCCAAGTCGGAATCGCCGGCACTGTGTAAGGCAGGAAATTGTGCGCGTCTTCCCAGATCATACGCGCGCCGGCGAACACGATGATGACGATGCCGAGCACGGCGATCCAGCGATGCTGGTTGATGATCCGCGCGACAATGGAAGCAGCAACCCCCATGAGCACCACCGAAAGCACCAGGCCGAACGCCATGATGTAGACGTTGTGCTTGGAAACCGCGGCTACCGCGAGCACGTTGTCGAGCGACATCGATACATCGGCGATGATGATGGTGGACAGCGCGCGCATGAAAGTCGCCGGCGCTTTGCCGCCTGACGCTATCGCCTCGGCCATATGTTCGCCCGCGATCGGGTCGCCTACCATCACCGGGGTGTGCGCCTTGAGGTCGCTCCACATGCGCCACGCGACCCAGAACAGCAGCAGCCCCCCGGCCAACAGCAGGCCCTGGATCTGCAGCAATTGCGCGGTCACCGTCGCGAACGCGATGCGCAGCACTAGCGCGAGCATGATGCCCCAGAAGATGGCGCGCCGCTGCTCCGCCTTGGGCAGGGCGGCCGCCGCGAGCCCAACCGCCACGGCGTTGTCGCCGGCGAGCGCGAGGTCGATGAACACAACCTGCAAGAGCGCCGCCAGGTCGGCGATGATCAAATCCACGGACGATGTACTCCTGGAAGCCCCGAAAGCCGGCCCTTGTTCCTGAGCGGCTGTTGCGGGTCAAGCGCTTGGCGATGGACGCCAAGCGCGACATATGGGGGCCGAGCCGCAGCAATGAAGGGCCGTCTATGCGTATCGTCGGGGGCAAGTTTCGGGGCCGGCCGATCGCCGCGCCGGCGGGCCGCGACACCCGCCCCACCAGCGACAGGGCGCGCGAGGCGATCTTCAATGTGCTCCAGCACGCACCCTGGTCGCCCGGAATTGAGAGCCGCCGGGTGCTGGACCTGTTCGCGGGCGCCGGCGCGCTCGGGCTGGAGGCGATGTCGCGCGGAGCGGCTTTCGCGCTGTTTGTCGAGACCGACGCCGCCGCGCGCGGGGTGCTGCGCGACAACATCGAGGCGCTTGGGCTCTTTGGCGTCGCCCGCATCCACCGCCGAGACGCCACCGACCTCGGGCTAAAGCCCGCGGGGCTTGGCGACCCGTTCGACCTGGCTTTCCTCGATCCGCCCTATGGTAAAGGCCTGGGCGAGGCGACGCTGGCGAAGCTGGCCACTGGCGGCTGGATCGCGCCGGATGCGCTTGTCGTGTTCGAGTGCGGCAAGGAGGAAATGCCCGCGGTGGCGAACTTCGAACTCTTGGATGAACGCATCTACGGCGTGGCCAAGATGCTGTTCCTGCGGCCGCGCTAAGAATTGTTTTCGGACCGCGCGTCTGCATGCGCACCGGCGCCCCCCGGCTGGAGCGCGCGCCTCCTGGCGCGCTTTTCGCCATGCTCCCAAGCACAGAATCAAGCGCGCCGGGAGGCGCGCGCTCCAACCTGGAGAGGGCGGCGCGCGCCAAGCGCCGGACAACGCGCGGCGTTTCCGGGTTCGCTTGCATTCCATGCCCAACGCAAAGTCGGGAGAGCGGGGCGCGCTTGGCGCGTGAGCTCAAAAATATTCCGGTGGCGGCGCAAAGCGCGCCCCGCGTGGTCTGTCTTGTACAACCGGCGAAAGCCTGAGGCGTTGAACAGAACCCGGAGGGCCATACGTTGGTGGGGCGGGAGCTGCGATGACCAGGGCCTCATCCCCTTCGATCATCCCCGCGACGCTGGGGTTCCGGCGATCCTCTTGGCGCCGTGCTTTCGTTCCCGGCCGATGTGCGGTGGGTTCAACATGAGGCAATGGGCAAATTGGCAATGGGCAATGGGGGCGGCGCGTACAAGCGTTCCTATTGCCTACTCCCTATTGACTATCGCCTCGCCCACCGGGCCATTGAGTTTCTCGTTTCCTCTCCTCAATGCACTCACACTCAAACCACATCTTCTGAGCTGTTTGGCTGTTGGATCCTAACGCCTCCCTACAGAAGACGGGCGACTCTAACCCGGCCCGAACGCGGTCGGATAGATTTGCGCAAGTGTTTGTTTTTGTTGAGCGGAAGCATGGATAGAGCACAATCTATCCCCGTATTTCCGATAGAGCGCGCCACCTCGGACCGCCGGCGCCTCGCCGGCATTCGGTGTCTCACGCTCTCACCGGGTGGAGCGCGCACCTCCTGGTGCGCTTTCGCTAGCCCTGCAAGCACGGCGTTCATGCGCACCGGGAGGTGCGCGCTCCACCCGGCGAAGGCCGGTGCGCGTGGGAAAAAAGAGCCGGCGAGGGCGCCGGCGCTCCGGGGTGATGCTTCATCGCCCGCTGCGCGGCGCCCCTGTGCGCTAACCCGGCAAACTCACCCGCACCAACGCGCCTTGCTCGGCGTCAAGGATAACGACATCCCCGCCGTGGGCGCGGGCGATCGAGCGCGCGGCGGGAAGGCCGAGGCCCGCGCCGCTGCGCGCCTCGCCGTTTTCCAGGCGCACGAACGGCTCGAATACGCTCTCGCGCTGCTCGGCCGGCACGCCGGGGCCATCGTCTTCGACATCAACGACAACCGCCCCTTCGTTGCGGCGCAGTTTGATCCGCGCGCAACCGCCGTATTTGAGCGCATTCTCCACCAAATTGTTGAATAGCCGCTTCAGCCCGAGCGACTGGCCGGTGATAATGAGCCGCTCTTCGCCCTCGAACGTCACCTGCTTGCGCGCTTCGACGCGGTCGTCAGCGATGCTCTGCAGCAGCGCCGAGAGATCGAGCCGCACGCGCGCTTCTTCGGCGGGGTCATCGCGCGCAAAGGCGATGAAACTCGCCACCAGCGCCTCGACCTCTTCGATTTCCTTGGCCATGCGCTCGCGCTGCTCGGCCGTGACGTTCTCCGCCGCGAGGCGCAGGCGCATCAGCGGGGTGCGCATGTCGTGGGCGACGGCGGCCAGCGTCTTGGTGCGGTCGGCGATCAGCGCGCGCAGCCGCGCCTGCATCGTATTCACCGCGCGCGCGGCGCCGCGCAATTCGAGCGGCCCCTCCTCGCGCACCGGCTCGCTCTGGGGATTGACGCCCACCGCCTGCACCGCATCGGCGAAGCTGCGGATCGGGCGGGTGAGCCGGCGCGCGAACAGGATGGCCAGGAACGAGAGTACGGCGAGCGCGCCGCCGATGATGAGCGCCGCGCGCAGGATCCAGCCCAACTCGGCCCAGTTGCGGCCCTGGCGCATGACCAGCCAGCGCCCGTCGGAGAGTTGAGCCGCAATCTCGAAACCGGAGATGAGCATCACGCCCGCCGGCGCCGGCATGAAAGTCTCCGGCAATGGTGGATCGGGCGGCGCGGGTGGATCAGGCGCTTCAGCGCCAGCGACGGCGGGCGCATGCGGCGGCGCCGGCGCATGTATCTCGATGCTGCCCACATGCACCGAACCGTCCTCGCCGATTTCGATGTCGGGATCGACGCTCACGCCGTCAGCGACGATGCGCACCCGGTCCAGCCGCAATTGCCGCTCGGCGGCGTGAGCCTCGCGCTTGGCTTCGCGCGCCTCGTCCTCACGTTGGCGCGCTTCATCGGCGGCTTCGCGCGCGGCTTCCTCCGCTTCAAGCAGCGCTTCGTCTTCACGCCCGGCGCTCAACGCAACGCGGGTGGCGGCCTCGGCCGCGCGCACCGCCGCCTCAGCCGCTTGCGTGGCCTCCGCGGCTTCGTGCCAAGTCTCCTCGGCCTTGCGGGTGTTCCATTCCGCTTCGCGAATGGCGGCTTCGATCTCACGCGCAGCTTCTTCCATTTGCTGCTTGAGTTCTTCGACGTCGCGAACCGCGAACATGAAGCCGCCATCCTGGCGAACGTTCTCAGCCGCGAAGCGCACCTTGCTCATGTCAAGGTCGAGACTGCGCGCCAGACGCAATTGCGCCAGATGCATCTCCGGCGCCGGCGCTTCGTCGCCCGGCGCTTCGGACTGGATGCGCCAGATCATATTGTCGTTCGGAAGTGTCCGCTCTTCGGCGCACGTGTAGTCGTAGCCGGCCTGGAAATGTTCGGCGACTTCGTCGGAGCGCATGACGTCTGGCGGCTTCGGCGGCAGCCAGATGATGATCGCCACCATCGCAATGAACGCGGAGGTAAGCGCCAGCGCCACCAGCGCGCCGAGGTAAGCTGCAATCGGGAGGCCGCGTTCCTTATCCATCAGGAGCTGGGCTTCACATCGAACATGTAGCCTTCCCCACGTATGGTGCGGATAATGTCGGGCGCGCCCCTGCGCTCCAGTTTTCGGCGCACCCGGCTCACTTGCACATCGACGGCGCGGTCAAACACGTCGCCGTCATTGTCAAACGCGTAGTCGAGCAATTGCTCGCGTGTGAGCACGCGCTGGGGGTGTTCCACGAACGCGCGCAGCAAGCGAAACTCGCCAGCTGAAAGTGGGATCACCACGCCGTCGGGATCGTGCAGCTCACGGCGCGCGATATCGAGGCGGAAGCCCGCAAAGCGCACCGCCTCCGCCATCGGCGCGACCTTGGCGTCGCGCGCGCGGCGCAGCACGGCGCGGGCGCGGGCCACCAGTTCGCGCGGATTGCACGGCTTGGCGAGATAATCGTCAGCGCCAATCTCAAGACCCACAATGCGATCAGCGTCATCGCCCAGCGCTGAAAGCATAATAATGGGAGGACGCCCAGTTCCCGAGAGCCGCTTGCACGCCGACAGCCCGTCCTCGCCCGGCATCATCAGGTCGAGCACGATAAGGTCGGCGCGGCGGACCGCCAGCTGACGCTCCATGCCGGCCACATTGCCCGCACTCAGCGCCTCGAAGCCGGCGCGCTGGAACACCTCGACCAGCCCGGTGCGGATGTCGGGATCGTCATCGACGACGAGCACGCAAGGGCGCGGGGGCGCTTCGGTCATGGGCGCTAGTCTAACGGCGTTGGCGGATTTGCTCACGGATTTCCCTCTCCCGGGAGAACCGAAGCAGTACAGGGCGCCTGTTTCGGCAGTGTTTCAACGCTGACGCACTGGGGAAACTAAGCCCGTTCACGCTGGGGCCTTAACCAATGGAGGGAACGCCATGAGATTATCGTTAGCCCTGGGCGTCGCGGCCGCGGCCTGGGCGGTGGCCGCCTACGCCAATCCGCACACCCGCATTTTCGTGGGTCACAATGGCGCCGCCGAGCGCGTCGATACGGACGGCGATGGCTGGGTGACACGCGCAGAGGCCGCCGCCGCGGCGGACCGCTTGTTCGCAAGCCTTGACGCCAACGAAGACGGCCGGCTGACGTTCGCGGATCGCGAATCCGAGTTCGATGTCCACATCGAACATGGCGACGTGCATCTCCACCGCCTGCTTGGCGAGGATGGGCCGGACGTTGAAGACCTCCCCGACGGTTGCGATGTCGTCGAACAGGGCCCTAACGGGGCCCCGCGCGCGGGCGTGCGCGTGGGGCGGCGGGTGATGATCGTTTGCCACGACAACAATGGCGGGCGCAGCGAACGTGAAATGACCATCTTGCGCGGCGGCGAGCATATCAGCCCGGAGGAACAGGCGCGGATCGAGCGAGAGATCGAGCGCGTGGAACGCGAGGCCGAACAGGCCTCACGCGAAGCGGAACGCTTGGCGGAAGACGCTGAGCGCATGGCCGAAAACATCGAGCGCCGCGTGCACCGCGAAGTGGTGGTAATCAACGGCGACGACGGTGATTGGCATGCCGCGGTTCCGCCGCTGCCTCCTCTGCCGCCGATGGGCGCGCCGATGCTGATGCTGCCCACCCACAATGGCGAAGCCGACACAAATAATGACGGCGCGCTCTCGCGCGAAGAGTTCCGCGCCCAGCAGCTGCGCTTCTTCGACGCCGGCGACGCCAACGGCGACGGGCGCGTGCGGCTGGAAATGGCCGATCCGCCAGAGCCGCCCACCCCGCCGGATCCCCCGCGCCGGCGCTGAGTGCGACAAGCCGTCGCCTGGCCGTGACGAAAGCCGTGGCGGGAGCTGCATCCAATCCCCATCTCGGCCGCATCTAAGCTTCAGACACGCCGCAAAGCCGCGGCAACAGAAACGGGAGAGCCCCATGTTGAAGTTGAAAATCCTGAGCGTCCTGGCTGGC
>JAKFYF010000292.1 GCA_021731005.1 Hyphomonadaceae bacterium | reverse complement strand
GACTGTCGGCGATGGTCTCGACCCCGTCGCGCGTGCCGGAATAGACGATGCCGGAAACGCCTTGGCGCGCCCGCACCAGGTCAAGCACGCGCTCGCCCGGGCGGGTGGATTTGCGTTCGGCGGCGAGCACGAGATTGGGGCGGTCGAAGCTATCGATGAACGCGCGCGCGCGTTCGAGGCGCAATTGCGCGCGGATGTCGGCCTGGGTTCTCAGATCGGCGGTGGCGGTGACGGCGATGCGCGGCGTGTTCAGGAAAATCTCCGCGAGCTTGCCGAGCGCGCGATAATCGGGGCGGAAGTCATGGCCCCACTGGCTGACGCAATGGGCCTCGTCGATGGCGATCAGCGACAGCGGGCAGCCGCGCAGGGCATCGAGAAAGTTCGGCGCGAACAGGCCTTCGGGCGAGATGTACAAGAGATCGAGCTCGCCCGCGCGCGCCGCATCGAGCGCGGCGCGGCGTTCGTCGGCTGGGATGGTGGAATCAAGCCGCGCCGCCTTGACGCCGGCCGCGCGCAAGGCCGCGACCTGATCGGCCATCAACGCAATCAGCGGTGACACCACAAGCCCAACCCCAGGCCGCAACATCGCCGGGATCTGATAACAATAGGATTTGCCGCCCCCCGTCGGCAGCACCGCCATCACATCGCGGCCGGCGAGGATTTCCGCAATGACGTCAGCCTGCAGCCCGCGAAACTCGGCGTGGCCGAATACGCGCTGCAGCAGGTCGCGGGCGGGGGCGAGGTTCACGCTGGGAGCTTACCCGAGTCGGCGGTCCAGATTACCGCTCCCTTTGCTTATACCCCAGCTTCGCGTTCAGCCCGTCGAGCAGGTCGCGGGCGATATCGGCGATCACGCCGCCGGGTGGGTACACCGCGGCTGCGCCCATATCTTTCAGCGTCGGCACGTCTTCCGGCGGGATGACGCCGCCGATGACGATCATGATGTCGCCGCGGCCTTGCGCTTGAAGCGCCGCGCGCAGAGCCGGCGTCAGCGTCAGGTGTCCGGCTGCGAGCGAGGAGACGCCGACAATGTGCACGCCCTTCGCAATCGCCTGCGCCGCGACTTCTTCCGGCGTTGCAAACAAAGGCCCGATCTCGACCTCGAAGCCTAGATCGGAAAACGCCGAGGCGACCACTTTCTGCCCGCGGTCGTGGCCGTCCTGGCCCATCTTGGCCACCAGGATGCGCGGGGCCTTGCCCTCAGCTTCCGCGAACGCTGCAACGCTTTCGCGCGCGCGCGCCATGGCCGCGTCGCTCCCGGCTTCTCGCGCGAACACACCGGTGACGAGGCGGATCGGCGGCTGGTGGCGCTGGAAGGCTTTTTCCAAGGCGTCCGACATTTCGCCCACGGTGGCTTTCGCGCGTGCGGCGTTGACGGCGAGTTCCAACAAGTTCGAGCGCTGCGCTTGGACCGCCGGCGTCTCGCCGGCGACAGTCTCGCCGGCGGGGATGCCGGCGGTCCAAGAGGCGGCAGCCGTCAGTGCTTCTAGCGCCGCATCCACTTCCCCCTGATTCCGTTCCGCCTTCAGCCGCGCCAGCTTTTCTAGCTGCATCGCGCGCACCTTGGAATTGTCGACTTTCAGCACCGGCACGTCTTCGTCCAAATCCAATTTGTACTTGTTCACGCCGACAATGGTCTGGTGGCCGGTGTCGATGCGCGCTTGCGTGCGGGCGGCGGCTTCCTCGATGCGCGCTTTCGGCAGACCCTGGCCGATCGCTTCCGACATGCCGCCGAGTTTCTCCACTTCCTCGATATTCGCCCACGCCTTGGCGGCGAGATCGGCGGTGAGGCGTTCGACGTAATACGAGCCGCCCCAGGGATCGGCGGGACGGGTTACGCCGGCTTCGTTCTGCAACAGGATTTGCGTATTGCGGGCGATGCGGGCGGAAAAATCGGTCGGCAAAGCCAGCGCTTCGTCGAGCGAATTGGTGTGCAGAGATTGCGTGCCGCCATAAGCGCCGGCCAGCGCCTCGATGCAGGTGCGCACGGCATTGTTGTACACATCTTGCGCGGTCAGCGACCAGCCGGAGGTTTGGCAATGCGTGCGCAGGGCCAGCGATTTATCGTCATTAGGCGAGAATTGCCGCATCAGCTTGGTCCACAACAACCGCGCCGCGCGCAATTTCGCGATCTCCATGAACGGGTTCATGCCGATGGCCCAGAAGAACGAAAGCCGCGGCGCGAACGCGTCGACATCGAGGCCCGCGGCGCAACCGGCGCGAACGTATTCCACGCCGTCGGCCAGTGTGTAGCCTAGTTCAAGGTCAGCGGTCGCGCCGGCTTCCTGCATGTGATAGCCGCTGATCGAGATCGAGTTGAACTTCGGCATCTCGCGCGCGGTGTAGGAGAAGATGTCGGCGACGATGCGCATTGAGGGTTTGGGCGGATAAATGAAGGTGTTGCGCACCATGAATTCTTTGAGGATGTCGTTCTGGATCGTGCCGGATAGTTTCGCGTGCGGCACGCCTTGCTCTTCGCCGGCGACGATATACAGCGCCATGATCGGCAATACCGCGCCGTTCATGGTCATCGACACGCTCATCTGGTCGAGCGGGATGCCGTTGAACAAAGTACGCATGTCGAGAATGGAATCGATCGCAACGCCGGCCATGCCGACATCGCCGACCACGCGCGGATGATCGGAATCGTAGCCGCGATGGGTGGCGAGATCGAAGGCGATGGAAAGTCCACGCTGGCCGTGCGCGAGATTGCGCCGGTAGAAGGCGTTGGAATCCTCCGCCGTGGAGAAGCCCGCGTACTGGCGGATTGTCCAGGGCTGATGCACGTACATGGTGGGGTAGGGCCCGCGCCCGAATGGCGGCAGGCCGGGGTAGCCATCGACGAAATCCAGCCCCGCGCGATCGGCGCTCGTGTACGCGCCCTTGATGGCGATGCCTTCGGGCGAGCGCCAGGGGGCGTCCGCGGACGGCGGCGGCGATGTGGCGGCGGCGACATCGAGCGCCAGTTTCGAGAAATCAGGGGGAGTCATGACTTTAGCTCGGTGTTTACGGGTTGGAGCGCGCGCCTCCCGGCGCGCAGCGGGGCGGGAGCCCCGCGCTCCAAATCGCATGCATTGGCGTTTTCCGGGGAGGACACCGACGCTCCAGGACGGTCCGCGCCCATCACCCAATCCCCAACGCCGCGTGCAGCGTCTCAAGGTCCTTCAGCGCATCCTGCCCCGTAAACACGAATTGATCCACTCCCGCCGCGCACAGCGCTGCTTCACGTTCGCCTGGCTTGCCTGCGAGGACCACCCAGTCGCAGCGCGCCGCCTTCAGTCGCTGCGCCGCGTTCTCCGCTGCTTCGGCATAGGCGGCGTCGCCGCCGCAGATCACGGCGACACGCGCGCCGGATTTCTCAAAGGCGGCGATCATCGCTTCGCGTGAGGGAAGGGCCTCCTCTTCGCCAATGGCCCCGATGCCGCCTGCGGCCAACAGATTGCGCGTGAATTGCGCGCGTGGACCGAAAGCAGCGAGGTCGCCGAGATTGGCGCAGAACACCTTGCCGCCCGCGCGTTCGCCACGCTCGCGCAATGCTTCGAACGGCGCCGCCCAGCGGATAGGGGAGAAACATGGACCGCCGGCGTCCTCGCCGTCATGCACTGGCATTGGCCGGCGAGGACGCCGGCGGTCCATGGTCTCCGGTGGTTTCTGCCCAAGCAGCGGAAAATCGGTGACCCCGGTGATGGCTTCCATGCGGCGGGCGAAGGCGGCCTGCCGCGCGGCGCGCGTTTCTGCGACTTCCCGCTGCAGTACTCCAGAATTCAGCGCCGCGACAATCCCGCCTTGCGCTTCGAGCGCTTGCATTTTGGACCAGGCGAGTTCCGCGAACTCACGCGTCAGCTTTTCCACGAACCAGGCGCCGCCGGCGGGGTCGGCAACGTGATCGAGCCGGGATTCCTCCATCAGCACCAATTGCGTGTTGCGCGCGACACGGCGTGAAAAGGGCGTGGGCAGCCCGAGTGCATCGGTGAAGGGTAGGGTGGTGATGGCGTCCGCGCCGCCGATGCCGGCGGCGAAGGCGGCGCAGGTGACGCGCAGGATGTTGGTGTGGGCGTCGACACGCGTCATCATGCGCCGCGAACTGATTGCATGGATGCGCGCGGCGCGGCATTGGGGTGCTGCCCCGCTCGCCTCCAGCACGCGCGCCCAGCACAGACGCAGCGCCCGCAGTTTTGAGGTTTCGACCAGAACGTCGGGGCCAATTGCGAATGTGAACAGCTGCGACTTGGCGGCATCGTCGATTGCAAGGCCGCTTTCGGTCAGCGCCCGCAAGTACGCGATCCCCGCCGAAAGCGCCGCGGCGATCTCCTGTGCCTCGGTTCCGCCCGCTTCGTGCACCGGGCGCGCGTCAATGCGTAGCGCCGTCGCCTCGGGCAACCGCTCGCGCACGCGCAGGGCAAAGCGCGCCGCGGCGGCGATGTCGGCTTTCGCCGGATCGCCCGTGCGCATCAGTGTGCCGATTGGATCGACATTGAAGGCCGTGCCGGGCGCCGCCACGCCCTTTAGCTTGGCTTCCAGCAACTCCCCCGCCCAAAGGCCCAGCGCGCCCGCGTCGAGCGATACCGGCGCCGCCTCCAAGATCACATCGGCGAGCGCTCGGCTAAGGTCATCGCCGTTGCCGATGGCGACGCCATCGCTACCGCTTGGGTCGATCACAAGCTCGATCGCCGACACGCCGCCTCTGAGGTCGGCAAGGATTTCACGATTGGTCTGTTCAAGGTCTGGGTGCTCGAAGCTCTGCCGGATCAGCCACGCGCCCTGGCGCGCGCTGCGGACGAACGGCGCAGCGCCCGGAAAGCCGGAGACATCTTCGGCGGTATGGATGTCGGGCTCGCGATAGAGCGGCTTCAGTTCGATCCCATCGGCGGTCTTGCCGATCAGGCGCTCCCATGGCGCCCCTTTTAGCCCTTGCTCCACCAGCGCGCGCCAATCGGCCTCGTCGGCGGCTTCGCCCAGGGTCAGAATGTCATCGTCCACGTTCATCAAATCCAACAAACAAAACCCGCCCATCCTCGCATTTGCGGCATGCGAATTCCCGGGCCCATGAACACCGGTGAGCCAAGCTGAAGGCGTTGTTGATTCCACCTGAGGGGGGCGTCCATGCAAGAATTTAGCATGATCGGTTTGGACCTGGCCAAGAATTTCATTCAAGCGCATGCGATCTCAAGCGCGGCAGAAGCAATGCGATGGGACCCGATCCGCGAACTCCATCAGCACCCGCGGCCGCATTCAACATTTCCAGACGGGATGGCGTGTGCGCAGTGCGGTGAGTCGCTCACTCTCGCTTCTTCCGGCCCCCATTCCACACCACGCCGGGAAAGCCATTCAGCGGCTTGAGCTTCTCGCCGAGATAGGCCCAGTCGCGCAGTTCATCGATGGCGACGTGGTAGCGCGGCTCGCGTCCGACGCCGGAACTAAACAGCGCGCGCGGGATGTTCACAGTGTTCGGTGCGCGTTTGCGTTCGTAGAGCATGGGCGTGCCGCAGCGCGCGCAGAAACGGCGCACCGCCCCCGATTCCGGTTCCTCATAGCGCGTCAAACGCTCTTCCCCGCGCACGAAGCGAAAGCGGCTCTTCCATGTGCCGACGTAGGTCGCGTACGCCGCGGCGTGCGCGCGCCGCGTTGCGCTCGAATGATCGTGCCAGGCCCATTGCGCCGGCGCGGCGATCTCAATAACGACGGCCCCGCATGCGCAATGCGCTTCCGCGCGCGCCGGGTTGGACTTTCGCGGCCGCGCCGCAATCTGCGTCTTGTTCAAGACAACCATCCGCGTCTCCGCGCCCGCACGCCGGGCCGGAAAACGCGAGCATAGCGAGGCCGCGCCGGGGGGGCGAAGCCCCACCGCTCATTCTTACACGCTTGTTAATTGACGGCGACGGGTCGCTTAAGGGCTGCGCGCGGCAGGCCGTTGACCAGTTCGCTGCGGACGTCGACGCGCGACGCCCGCAAGGCGGCGTTGAACGGACCGTCCACCAAGGTTACCTTGATCTCGAACCCACGTTCGCGCCAATAATCCTCAATCCGTGCTTTAAGCTGGGCGGCGCCAGCAGGATTGGTCCAATCCGCGTCCGCGCGAACAAAATTTGCAAACTGCATTTCCGGCGCCATTGATATTCCCCTTGGCATCGCACCCCCGCACGAAGGCGCCCACCTTATTGGACTCGCGGTACGAAAGGAAACTTTTTCGCCGCGCGGTTGCGCTCTCCTCCACACAAAAGAAATTGCTTTGCGTGGGAATAAAATGCAGACGCCGCTCCAAATGAGAGCCGGGGTGGCGCGCCATGTCTCGACGCGCTAAGGCAAGCCCATGAAAACGCAAACAAGCTTGCTCGCTCCGCTGTTGGCGGCGCTCTCATTAGTGGCGGCGTGCGCTTCAGGCGGCGGGGCGTCGGATACGGAGGCGGGTCCCTCGCCGTTTCCGGTTGAACGCGGTTCGGCGCCGCCGCCGCCCGCGCTAGGCGCCGCCCATGCGGCTCCGCCGGAGGGCGAAGCGCCCGGCGGGATCGATTTCGGCCAGTGGCGCAACGCCGATCCAGCCCTCTATGCGCCGGCGTTTCAAAACCAGATGCGCACCCGTTTCGCCGCGCGCTCGTCGGCGCAAATCGCCGCCGATCTTGAGGCCAACGGCTTTGCATGTGAAAACGGGGCGCAGCTTGATTGCCGCATCGAAATAATGGAGCGGCAGTGCGCCAAGGATTGGTACGTAGTGGTGGAGCGGGGAAGCGAATTGGTCGCCGGCTTCGATGTCATGTGCCTGGGCGCGCGATGATCGGGGCGCTCAGAAGCGCCGCGTCCGCCGCCCTCGCGCTGGCTCTCGGCGCCTGCGCGACGGTCCCTGTCGCAAGCGCCCCCAATGCGCCGCGCCTGCCCACGAGCGCGCCCGAGCTTGGCGATTGGGGCGGGAGCAGCGCCAGCGCGGTGGTCCAGCACTTCCAGCACGAGGTGGCGCAGCGTTATGCCTTGGGCCTGCAGCTCAACGCAGTGGCCGGCGATCTGCGCCGCTATGAGTTCAATTGCACCGCCAACACGGGTCCCGCTGGACGCGGCGATCCCCCCGATCAGATCTGCCGGCGCACCATCAGCGCCGACAATTGCACCCACACCTGGCAAGTGCATTTGTACGATGAGAACGGCGCCAGCGCGTTGACGCGCGCGCGCGCGCTTTACGATCGCCGCTGCGGCGGCGATGGGCTACTCGGTGGGCCCGGTTAGGTTCGGCGGCCCGGCCGGGGTTTCGAGATAGCGCGCGACATCTTCCGGCTCGAGCACCAGCATCGGCGCGAGCCGGGCGTTGATCACCACATACTTGCCGCGCAAGCGTTCGAGTGCTGCTCGCCCGGTCAAGAACACCCGTCCCGCGCCGGGCCCGAGGGCCGCATCGATGCGGGCGCCGCTGGTGAAAATGAGGCCCGCGCGCACGCCTTCGCGCGGATTGATCTCGCGCGGGGGAGCGTCTGGCGCGCTCGAAGCCAGCGCCAGCACGACGCGGCTGTCCAGCAATTGGCGCCGGAACGCAGGCCGCAAAGCTTCGCTGCCCATCGCCGCGATGAACGCGTATTCGAGCGTGTTCTGCGGGTCGATCTGCTGGGATTGCGCGGGTCCGATGCTGACCCCGGGGGCCGCGACAGGTGGGGCCGCGGGGGGCGCGTCTTGAGCGCGAGCGCCCAACGGAAAACACCACGCGCCAAGGGCGCACCCCAGCAGAAATCGCCGATGCATCGCAGAAACCCCAAATAGCCAAATCCGCCCTTTGCCTGGCATGCAAGGAAGGCCACATAAGGGCGAATGGACGATCTCTATCACCCGCGCATCCTGGAGCTGGCCGCCGACATGCCCCATGTCGGGCGCCTCGATGCGCCGGACGGGGCGGCCACCAAGGTGAGCCGGGTTTGCGGGTCGGTGGTGACCGTCGAGTTGAGGCTCAGGGACGGCCTGGTCAGTGCGATCGCGGTGCATCCGAAAGCCTGCGCGCTCGGGCAGGCGGCGACCGCGATTTTGGCGATGCACGCGATCGGCGCGACGCCCGCTGAAATTCGCGCGGCGCGCGATGGCCTGCGCTCCATGCTGAAAGAGGGCGGCGCGCCGCCGGCCGGCCGGTTCTGGGAATTACGCCACCTCGAAGGCGTGAGAGACTATCCGCCGCGCCACACCTCGACCATGCTCGCGTTCGACGCGGCGGTGGAGGCGCTGGAGCAAGCGCAACGCGGGCGCGCGTCATGAGCGCTGGCTTCACTCTCACACACCCGTCGGCCAAGCCGCTGCGCGCTGCGGCGCTAAAATACCCGGAGACGACCGAGGATTTTCCGTGGGGACATCCCGCGTACAAGATCGCCGGCAAGAAGGCGTTCCTGTTTCTCGGCGCCTACGAGGAAGGCGCCTTGTCGGTGTCGATGAAGCTGCCCTATCGCAGCGAAGAAGCTCTGAAAATGAAAGGCGCCAAGCCCACCGATTATGGCCTTGGCCGCTCGGGATGGGTCACGTTCACGTACGGCCCGAAAGCGAAAGCGCCAATGGCGAAGCTCATCGATTATCTCGACGAAAGCTGGCGCGTGGTGGCGCCGAAGAAGCTCTCCGCGGCGTTTGCGCCGCCGGAGTCCCATTCCTCCCTCGCTTGCGGGGGAGGTGGCGAGCGAAGCGAGCCGGAGGGGGCAAGCGCGGCCCCGCCCCCTCAGTCATCGCGCATATCGCGCGCTGACAGCTCCCCCGCAAGCGGGGGAGCAGGAAAGAGCCGGCGAGGACGCCGGCGGTCCATGACATGAGCTTCTACAATCGCTACATCCTACCCGCGTTCATCACCTGCGCGTGCGGGACCAAGCCCATCCGCTATCAGCGCGCCAAGATCGTGCCGCGCGCTACAGGCGTGGTGTTGGAGCTTGGTTTCGGAGCGGGGCTCAATCTGCCCTATTACGATGCGGCGAAAGTCACGCGCGTGATAGCACTGGAGCCGGAGGAGGGCATGCTGGCGCGGGCGCGCAAGGTGGCGCGGCGCGCGCCGCTGCTAGTGGAGATATTGCCTGAGCGCGCGGAGGAAGTATCGCTGCCCGCGGCCAGTATCGACACCGTGCTTGTCACTTATTCCTTGTGCACTATTCCAGACGCGGTGAGCGCGCTGGCGGGCGCGCGGCGGGTCTTGAAGCCAGGCGGCAAACTCCTGTTCTGCGAGCATGGCCTTGCGCCCGACGAAAAAGTGCAAAAAACCCAAGCCAGCCTTGAGAAATGGTGGAAGCCGATCGCTGGCGGCTGCCATCTGACCCGCGATATCCCCGCGCTCGTGCGCGCTGGTGGTTTTCACATTGAAGACATGGAGACCATGTATCTGCCCTCGACACCGCGCTTTGCCGGCTACAATGTTTGGGGCGCGGCGCGGGCGGGGTGAGGC
>JAKFYF010000290.1 GCA_021731005.1 Hyphomonadaceae bacterium | reverse complement strand
GATCGCGCTCATGGCCTCCCAAGCCGCGCGCGGATCGGGCGCGGCGAGCAGCTTCTTTGTTTCCTTCCAGACGCGCTCGGCAGAGAGCGCGTCGAGGCCGGCGACGAGATCGGCGCAGGCGTGCAGTCCGTGTGGATCGAGCGGCGTGCGCGCATACCAAGCGTTGAAGCGGAAAAACCGCAGAATGCGGAGGTAATCTTCGCGGATGCGCTGGTGCGCGTCGCCGATAAAAATCACGCGGCCGGCGCGTGCATCGTCGAGGCCGCCGCCGGTGGGATCGTGAATTTGACCTTGCGCGTCGGCATAAAGCGCGTTCATGCGGAAGTCGCGGCGCTGGGCGTCCTCCTCCCAGCTTTCGGTGAACGCCACCGTGGCGCGGCGGCCGTCGGTGCTGACATCGCGGCGCAACGTCGTTACTTCGAACGGCTTGTGCTTGGCGACGACGGTGACGGTGCCGTGCTCGATGCCTGTAGGGTGCGCGGCAAAGCCGGCTTTGTTTGCGATCTCCGTCACCTGCTCGGGCGTCAACTGCGTGGCGATGTCGATATCGTCAACCTCCCGCCCCATCAAAGTATTGCGCACGCAGCCGCCGACGAAACGCGAACCACCGGGGCGCGCGGCTTCCAGCGCGGCGATCAGCGCTTGGGTTTCGGGCGCTTTGAGCCAGGTGGCGTGGGGGATGGCGGTCACGATGTTCCGACGAGGAAAGAAACGAACTCTTCCGTAAACTTGTAGCGCTTGACGCTATTGAATCCAGAAGTTGGCGCCCTGCAATCGGGGCAGGAACACTTCATGCCGACTCGTTTTGCCAGCCGGTTGATCACGGACTTTGGGAAGTCATCTCTAGCCAAACTGCCGATCCTCCAAAGCGCTCACTCCCCGCGCGCCGTGATCGCGATGCGCCGTTGCACGATCCGTGCTTGCAAGCGTTCGTTGAGCATAGCGGACAATTTCGCTGGCAGCAGGCCCATGATGACGCTTGCCGTGCCCTGCCCCGCCAGCGGGCGCAAGTCCGGCCCCGGCCAGAGGAAACTGTTGAGTTCGCTCACGACGATCCATTGCCGCTCGCCATCTAGGCCGACCCGTCGGCATGTAGCGTGTGGAACTTCGAGGGCATCGCCCGGATCGGTTGGCGGCGTATGCGTGATCGGCGCGACCACAACGCGGATGTCATCGCCCTCCCGCCGCTGTGCCACCACAATCACGGCGGGCCGATCCTTTCGCCCTTCTTCCAAGCCGGCTTCGGCTTCGCGCTTCCATAGATAGGCATAGCGAATGATCTGCCCGACCTGCGGCACAGGCCATGTCACGCCTTACGCTCGGCGAGTTCCTTGTTGAACTTCGCCGCCTCTGCTGTGGGTGCGCTTTCCCTGAGCGCCGCCAACAAGTCCTCGGCCTGTTCCGCGCTCAATTCGTCCACCACAAGCACCTGCCGATCCCGGCGCTTCAGCCGCTCGTACTCACGCACGCTCATGATTACCAGGCTCGGTTCGCCATGGGCGGTTATCGTCACCGGCTGCGCCTGGGCCAGCCGTTGGTAGCGGCCAGGCTGGCGCTGAAAGTCCTTGGCTGACACCGTCGTATCCACGAGTTTGACCATATACGCATAATACGTACTTTTCGAACATTGTCAAGAACGACTACGCTTTGCCTTCGCCCGAGCAGACCCCGCCTCATTCAGCGCAGCGGCGGCGCGGACCAGCGCCTTGAACGCGGCCGCGTCGATCTTGTCGCCCTCGAGGATGTCGATCGCACGCCGCACATTGCCATCGAGGCTGGAATTGAACAGGCCAGCCGGATCGTCCAGCGCCGCGCCCTTGGCGAAGGTGAGCTTCACTTTGTCCTTGTAGATTTCGCCAGTGCAGACGAGGCCCGCATGTTCCCACACCGGCACGCCCGACGGGTTCGAAGGCTTTCTCCACTTCACGTCTTCGACCACCTCCGGACAAGCTTCGCGGATGAGCATGCGCATCCGCGCGAGCATCTCGACGCGCCAATCGCCAACTTGTTCGGTTGCGGCGGAGACCAGGTTCGAGGGCAAGTCGGCCTTGCTGACGCGCTTTTTCATCGCCATGCCTCACCCATACAATCTTTCCCACAGCGCCCGGATCATGCCCGCCGTGGCGCCCCAGATCTCCCGGCCGTCGTGGGGCATGGCGTAATAGGCGCGGGTTTTGCCGCGCCACACGCCCTCGCGCCGCTCATGGTTGGCGGGGTCCAGGAGAAACGCCAGCGGCGTTTCGAAAACCTCCGCCACCTCGCGCGGATCGAGCGTCAGTTCAAAGCCTGGTTCCACGAAGCCGACGATCGGCGTGACGGTGAAGCCGGTGCCGGTATTGTAGCGGTCCCAAGCGCCCAACGGCTCAATGAGGCGCCGAGCAAGACCAATTTCCTCCTCGGTTTCGCGCAATGCGGTTTCGAGCGGGGAGGCATCGTCGGCGTGCACACGGCCGCCCGGAAACGACACCTGCCCCGGATGCGCGGGCGTTTCGTGCGCGCGCTGCGTGAACAGCATGGTCCAGCCGTTCGGGCGGCGCACGATCGGGGCCAGCACCGCGGCCGGCTTGAGCGGAGCGGGCAGGTCGGTCCAATCGGGATTGAGGTCGCGATCGGAACGTATCGCCACGCCGGCGGTGATACGATCCATCGGATCGAGGCGCGTGCGCAAACGAACTTCGAGATCGGTTTGGTCAACCATACAGGACTACCTTCCTTCCCCCCTCCAGGGGAGAAGGGACGCTGTCGCTGCTTTTTGTACAACACACTTACTCACCCGCCCCGCGGCGCGATATTGATCGCGCCCGTAGCGGTGCGCGCCATTACGCCGGGGCGGTACATGTCTTCGACTTGCACCGCAGGCATGGTGTAGCGGCCCGGCGTCACCGCGCGTGCGATATAGGCAAAACGGAAGGATCCGCGCAGGCTGGCCGAAGCCACGAAGCGATCGTCGCGCGCTTCGGCGACTTGGGCTGGCGTGATCTCGCCGATCCAGGCGAACGGACCGCGACTGACTTGGCCGTCCCACGACGTGGACGAGCCATCCTGCGGCCCGAGCACGGTTTCGATTTCAAGCCCCGCGGGCAAGAGATCGACCAGCACGGTCGGGTAGGTGCGCACGCCTTCCGGTTGCCCGGAGAGCACCACGATGACGCGGTCTCCTTGGCGAACGACGTCTCCCGCCGCGGCGCCGGTAAGCGTGAAGACGCGCTTGTCGATGGAATAGCCCGCCTGCATCGAGGGAGGCGCCTCGCGCGGCGCGCCGGAGGTCTGCAGCGTGCGCCACACCGCTCCGCGAGCGGCGTTGCGGAACGCGAGCCCCGACGCCAGACGCTGCGCATCGGCGAGCACGCGCCGCTCGCTCATGGCTTGCCCATTCAAAGTCACGTTGACCGGCCCGGCGCGCTCCAGCAGCGCATTCGCCGCCAGCAACACTTGCACCTGCTCCTGCGTCATCAGCATGCCCGCTTCCGGAGCATCGCGCTCGAGCCGGCGGCGCAGGCGGTCAACCAGCTCGGTTTCCCCAGCTTCCGCGGCAAGCGCCAGAACACCGGAAAGATCGCGCAAAGGCGTTTGGTACCAATCGCCGACATTGCGATAGCCCAGCGCGCGCTCTGCCATCGCAAAAGCGTTGCGCGAACGGGTCCGGTCGCCCAGGTGCGCGAGCGCAGCCCCGATCTGCGCGCGCGCCAGCGGCGAAGGCTCGGCCTCAAGCCGCGCATCGTGGAAATAGCGCACCTGCCCGATATCGGCCTGGCCGTTCTTCGTCAGCACATAGAGCGCATAGGCCGCCGCGCGCGAGCGCAGCAATTCGGTGGAATCGTTCGTTCCCGGCCAGCGATAGACTTCGAAGTCATAGCCGACGCCGCCGAATGCGTTGAGCCGCGCGACGCGACGTAACGCCGCGTAGGCTTGGGTCATGGGCTGGCGCGGCACGGCGTAACCGGCGCGTTGAGCGCGGGCGAGGAAGTCGGTGACATAAGCGCCGAGCCACGGCGTCGCCTGAACATCGCCCGCGTGCCAGAGGCCGAAGGCGCCGTCGGGGCCCTGGCGGTCGAGCAATTGCGTTACTGCTTCCTGCACCCGACGGCGCAAGCGCGGATCGGCCGTACGGTCGGCCTGCGAGGCGAGCGTGTTGTAGTACAAGAGCGGCAGCGCCACTGAAGTCAGCTGCTCCGAGCAGCCGTACGGATAGCGATAAAGCTCGTCCAAGAGCGGCGCCGGATCGATGCCGGCAAGGTTGGAGAATGAGATCATCGCCTGCGCGTTAGGCTGGAACGACGCCAGCGCATCGGCGGGCGCGCGCCACGAGGCGCCGGAGGCAAGCGGTTCGGTGCGCGTCAGTGTGATCGGCAGGAACGGCGCGCGCGACTGGATGTCGTAGCTGCGCTCGACCGGAGTGAAGCCCTGCGGGCCTTCAAGGCGCAGCGAAATGCGCCCCACACCAAGCAGCCCGCCGCCAATGGGGATGAGCGCGCTTTGCCGTTGACCGCGGTTCAAGGTGAAACGGCGTGGTTGGGCCTGGATGCGCGCATTGGCCGAACCGGCGATGGTCAGCGTGTAAGCGCCATTGGGGCCCTCGACATTATCGATGTTAAGCGCGCCTTGCGCTTCGTCGCCGGGCGCCAAGAAGCGCGGCAGGATCAGTTCGGCCACCACCGGATCGCGCACCAACACCTGCTCGGCGTCCTGGCCGAGCGCGTTCTGGCTCCACGCCACCGCCATCAGCCGCAGCGTGCCGTTGAAATCTGGGATATCGAGCGGAATCACAGCGCGCCCGCCGCGCACCTCGACGATATCGGAGAACAGAGAAACCGTGCGCGTGGGTACGGTTGTCAACCCTTCCCCGCCCAGCGAATCCCCGCCTTGGCGCGCGGGTGCGCCCAGGTTCGGGTTGAGCAGGCGGCCGTAATCGTCGCGAACCTGCACGCCAAGCGCGCGCCGGCCGAAGAAATAATCCACCGGATTGGGGCTCTGATATTTGGTGATGTTGAGGATGCCCTCGTCGACCATGGCGATGGCGACGCGCACGCGCTCGCCGCCTTGGGCGTTGCGCACCAGCACCGGGATTTCGACATGTGTGCGCGGGCGAACATTCGCCAGGCCCTCGCCAGCGACAACTTCGAGCGTGCGTGCGCCCATGTCCACCGCCACGTAAGCCACGCCGACGGCGCGGCGCGGTACTGGCAAGTTCACCGGATCGCGCGGGGTGATCACCGTCACCAGCACATAGGCGCCCGAGCCCCATTGCGCTGACACCGGCAGATCGATCGTGGTTCCGCTCGGGCTGACGCGTACGGTGCGCGTCTCGATCACGCGGTCGGTCGCCACCACGATCTGCGCTTCCCCGGCATAAGGCGGGCGGATTTGCACGCGCGCGCGCGCGCCTGGGCGCACGGGGTCTTCCGGCGCGGTGACACTCACCATGTCGGGGGTTGCATCGTCGTCGGCGGGACCGCCCCAGCCGACGCCGAACCGCTGCGAGCCTTCGGCTCCCGAGCGCGGGTCGCGCACGATCAGCCGGTACGAACCCGAACGCAGGCCGCTCTTGGAAAGGCGCAGCGGCTGACCGGCGGGGATGTCAACGGTGGCGCCGTCGACGGCAATGTCGCGCCCGGTGCGCCGCCAGCGCCACGAGCCGCTGTCGAGGTACCAATCGTAGCTCCAGTCCTCGCGCACCAATTGCCATTGCACGCCGCGCACACCCACACGCGCGCCCGCGCCGTTGAGCGCGATAACGTCGAAGCCAGCCGCCTCGCCCTCGCCGGCGCGGCGGTTCTCGAAACCCGGCTTCAAGCCGATATAAAGATCGCGCAGGCGCACCGGCACGGTGAAATTCTCGCGCACCTGCCGCCCGCCCGGGTCGGCGACGCTGACGATCATGCGCGCACGCAGCGGCAGGCCGGTTTCCGGCTCTTCCGGAATTTGCAGCAGCAGCTGTGCCGCGCCCTGGCCGTCGGTCACGGTTCCCGGCAATTGGAAAAAACGCTCGTCGAAGCTCTCGTCGGCCTTGCCGAAACCGTAGCCCTCGTGCTCTGGGAACGGATTGGGATCGACGACAAGGCGGCCCTCGCCCTCGACCGCAAGCCCGCTGCCGGGCGCGCCGTACAGGAAATCCGCCTGCACGCCGATGCGTTGGCTGCCGCCACTGCGCAGCACGACGTTGCGTTCACGCAATTGCTCTTCGCTGGGGCTGAAGCTGACGCGCAGCCGCTGCGGCACGAAGTCTTCCACCGAGAACGAGACGTCCCCGGCGACCTCTTCTTGGCCATCGACAATAAGTTCGGCGCGCCACGCGCCGCGCGGGGCGCTGCGGTCGAGATCGATGTTCTTGGCGAGCCCACCGGCGTCGACCGCTTCGGTCAAGCGGATGCGGCGCGCCTCGGTGCCGTTGGGGCGGTAGACGACGAGCGTGGATTGCCGGTTGGCGATGGCGCGCCCGATCCGGTCGCGGATCAGCCCCATCAGCCGCACCCGCTCACCGGGGCGGTAGATGCCGCGTTCGGTGTAGAGATAGGCGTCGATATCGCGAGCGGCGTATCGCCCGTCGACGCCGCGGTCGGAGAGATCGAGCGGCGCGCGTTGCAGATCGAGCGCGGTGAAGTCGCCTTCCGCGCCATAGGCCATGACATAGCGCGCCCGCGCCGGGCCTTCGCCATTGATCAAGGCTTCTTCGAAATGGACGCGGCCCTCGCCGTCGGCGCGCGCGCGCCCCAATTCTTCGTTGTTCTGCGCGATCAGAGTCAGCGTCGCGCCCGAAAGCGGACGCGCCGTGCGCAGCGACCGCACCACGACATCGAGACCGCCCGCGCCGTCGAAGCTCTGCAGCGCCATGTCGGTGTAGATGATCCAGCGATAGGCGGAGGCGCGCGATTCGGTGTCACTCTCGCCGCGCTGGCCGGCGCTGGGAGAATCGTCGCGCACCTTGACCACATACGCCCCCGGGCGCATTTCCCGCAGCGCCGCGCCAAGCGCGAACACGCTGGTCACCGCCACGTTGCGCTGACGCGGATCGACGGCGATCGTACCTTTGTAAACCTGCACGCCGACATTCTCGCCGGCGCCCTCAAAGCCCCAATAATTCCAGCCACCCTCTTCGTTGACCTGCCCGACATCGAGCGCGTGCTGGGAGAGGATGCGGTCGGGTACGCGCAGCACTTCGATTTCGAGCTTGGTCACGTTGACGGTCTCGATGGCAAGCCCATCAGCCTCGGCGCGCGGCAGGATCACGCCATTGCCGGCAAAGCCGACATAAGCGGGCCGGTCGCCGAAGGTGAGGGTGAAGGTCTCGTCGTATTCGGTGCGCTGGCCGTCCTGGGCCGGCAGCCCCTGGCGGATGGTGACCTGGCGCTCGGGCTCAAGCGGCAGGCCGGCGAGGCAGAGAAGATTGCCAGACACGTCGGTCTGGAACTGCGCCGCAGGCTCAAGCGTGAGGAAGTCGGCATAATTGACCGAGGCATCCGTCGACAGCGGCTTCGAGAATTCCAGGCAAGCGCGTGGCTGGGCCTCCTGTGTCTCGGCGCGCAAGCGGACGAACGCCATGCCCTCAACCTGCTCGCCGCCGGCGCGCTGGGCGTTGGCGCCGCGGGGCCGCTCCGCGCCGCCGACCGAGCCCACCTGCGCCAAGTTTACGCCGCCGCCGGCTTGCCCAAGCACCGCGCCGCCCCATAGGCCGATCAACAGCGCCATTGACGTAGAGAGAACCAGATTGCGGTTGGCCACCAGATATTCGCGCACCGTGGCCATGGCCGGGAGTTTCAGCCGGCGCGGGTCCACCCGCTGCAGAAGCGCTTTCCAATCAACGGCCATGAACGATCTCTCCCGGCCGCCACCTTAATTCCGTGCAAGGCCGTGTCGAGCCCTTGACGCTGTAGGGCGCAGGGCCAGCGCGCACGGCCAGTTCGTCATTCCGGGGCCGGCGGTGGTGAACTCTGGAACCCTTCCCGCCCTTGGGAGGGAGAGGGCTATCGCAATTGAGTTTCCCTATCGGGGGAGGAGGGGCCAGTGTCCTGCTCGCGAGGGTTCTCAAGCGCCGCGCCGGCTTGCCTAAGCGCGTCTGCTCGCGGCATGAAAAGAGCCATGACCTTCCCCGCCATGTCGATTGAAAGCGCGCACGGGCTGCTGACCCAATCCGGCTCCATGTTCGAGTTGGGCGAGATCGAAATACGCGGCGTGCGCACCCGCATCTGGAAGAACGCGCCCCCGACCTTGCGCGCCGTGTTCGACCTCGCCGCCGCCTTCGGCCCGCGTGAACATCTGGTGCTGGAGGACGAACGCGCGACTGTCGCCGGCCTGCGCGCCGCCGCCGCCAAGATGGCGCGGCAATTGATCGCCGACGGAGTCAAGCCCGGCGACCGCGTCGCCATCGTCATGCGCAATCTGCCGGAATGGCCGGCGGCGTTCTGGGGCGCGGTTTTGGTCGGCGCCATCGCAACCCCACTCAACGCCTGGTGGACCGGGCCAGAGCTCGAATATGGCCTCAAGGACAGCGGCGCCAGCATTCTGATTGTCGACCACGAGCGTTACGAGCGGGTGCGCGAACACCTCGACGCCTGCCCGGATCTGCGCAAAATCTATGTCACGCGCGCGCGAGAAGAACTCGCCGACCCGCGCGTGGCGCGTCTGGAGGCGGTGATCGGGCCGGTCAATTCCTGGGCCGCCCATGGCGACGTTGCCCCGCCCGACATTGCCATGGCCCCCGACGACGATGTCGCCATCTTTTACACCTCAGGCACCACCGGCCATCCCAAAGGCGCGGTGATTTCCCACCGCAATATCCTCTCCAACATGTTCAACTCGGCCTCAGCCCAGGCGCGCGCGTTTCTGCGGCGCGGCGAGACGCCGCCCGCGCCCGACCCGAACCTGCCGCAGAAATCCTACCTGGTCTCGGTGCCGTTCTTCCACGCCACCGGGTGTTTTGCGGTGATGATCCCGTTCCTGATGGCGGGCCACAAGATGGTGTTGCAGCGCAAATGGGACGCCGAAGCGGCGCTGGCGCTGATCGAGAAGGAGCGCATCACCCATGTCGGCGGCGTGCCCACCATCGCTTGGCAGCTCCTCACCCACCCGCGCGCCGGCGAATTCGATCTCTCCTCGATCGAAAGCGTCGCTTATGGCGGAGCGCCGGCTGCGGCGGAACTGGTCAAGCTGATCAAAGCGCGGTTTCCCAACTCCGTTCCCGGCCAAGGCTGGGGCATGACAGAAACCTCCGCCACCGCGGTGTCCAACGGCGCCGAGGATTATGTGCGCAAGCCGACTTCCACCGGCGTGTGCGCCGCCACCGGCGAAATCAGGATCGTCGGCGAAGGCGGCCGCGACCTGCCCGCCGGCGAAGTGGGCGAAATCTGGTACAAAGGCCCGATTGTCGTGCGCGGCTATTGGAACAAGCCGCAGGCGACCGCGGAGACATTTGTCGACGGCTGGGTAAAGACCGGCGATCTCGCGCGCATGGACGAGGAAGGCTTCCTCTACATCGTCGACCGCGCCAAGGACATGCTGATCCGCGGCGGGGAAAACATC
>JAKFYF010000310.1 GCA_021731005.1 Hyphomonadaceae bacterium | reverse complement strand
GCGCCTCGGCGGCGGCGTCGCCGGGGCGAATGCGCCCCTCTCCCCAAATTACCGACAGAGCCGCGAGCCGGGGCGGCGGCTCGAACGGTAATTCGTCGAACAGCGCATCGTCGGCGCCGCCGATTTGGTTTTCGTTGGCTGCGGCAAGCTTTGCTTCAATCGCGGCGAGGGCGGCTTCCTCGTCGAAATCGGCGCCCTCCCACCACGCCGATAGGCGCGCGCGGGTCAGCGCGATCCTGCGCTTGTCAAACAAAACGTTAATGCCGCCCGCCATGGTGCGGCGAGCATAGGCGCTTTGCGTTAACGATTGCCCAATCAGCGGCTTGCTTGCCGTGGCGGAATGAGCGGGGGCGCCCCTGACGGAAGCGACGCGGCGGGGTCGCTAATGAAGGCGAGGATATCGGCGTAGACCAACTCCCGCTGCAGGTCGCGCAGCAGCCAATGGTAGCCGTTGGCGTACAGAGCCGTGCGCGCGCTTGCGGGAAGGCGGCGTACGGCGCGTTCGGCGGATGCGCGCGGAATGATCTGATCCTTTTCACCGCGGAGAAACAACACGTTGCCATCGAGATTGGCCGCGCGCTCGGACGCGCGCTCCATCAGCCCGACCAGCCCATAGACCGCGTCGATGCGCGTCGACCAGATCATGTTGCGGTCGCGCCCGGCGCGCAGCAGCGCTTCGCGGTTGTCGGAGGCGGTGCGAGTGCGCGTCACGTTGCGCGGCGGCGACACCGCGCGCCACGGAAAGGTGTGCGCGCCCACCCAAAGCGTCAACGCATAGGCGTCGGGCAGCGTCGACCAGCCCCAAACGCCAGGCGCGGCCAGTACCAGCCGGTCGACCGGCGGCGCGTTCTCCGCGCCGATGGTCGCCATCGCCACCGCCGAACCCATGCTGTCGCCCAGCACTGTCACCGTGGCGTTCGGGTGGGCGCGGCGAGCCACCGCAATTGCCGTGCGTAAGTCCTCGCTCATCAGCCGCTCGCTGGCCCAGACCCCGCGGCTGGGCGAACGCCCGAAGCCACGCTGGTCGTAAGCGTAGAACGCAACGCCACGCTCGGCGAACCAGGGCCCCGCGAGATAGAAGGCGTTGCCGTAATCGTTCATGCCGTGCAGCGCGATGACGACCGCCGAGGCCTCCTGGTCCGCCGCCGGTCGCCAGGCGGAAAGGCCGAGCTCGGCGCCATCGAACGATACGAAGCGCTCCGCGGCGACATCGAAGCGCGGACCCTGGAAATCGCCCAGCGGCGAACCGGCGCGCTGGATGGTGGGAACGCAGGCGGTGAGGAGGAACGCGAAAAGAAGTGTGCGAGCCGCCGCTGAAAGACCCCGAGCCAACGCCGATGTCATCGACTTCATCCCGAATGGGGGGTGCGCATGTCTCACCGGGGTGTTCTTCGCATTTCTGTGTGAATTTGACAGCGCCGGCCGCCCTGTTCAGCCCCGCTTGACGCCGGGCGCCGCCGGCTTCTCCTCGACCCCGACCAGGAACCGCCCGGAGCGCTCAAGCCGGGTGCCGGAGATAGCGGTTTTGGCAGCTTGCTTGAGTGCGGCCTCCACTTTTTTCAGGTCGAACTTCTTGCTCATGGGTTGTTCCAAGCCTCGGCCAAGGAGAAGTCGCCTTCAAGACTATCATAGATGTACCATTCATCCACTATCGGCTTGTAGCGCGCTTCGAGGCATTCGAGGCTGCGGGAAAAGCGCCGGCGGATGATCGGTTCCGGGATGCCGTGGCCGCCTGCCTCAACCCTACGGCGGACACGCGCGATCGATGCTTCGACGTTAGGCAGACGCAGATAGACCAGAGTGACGAAATAGCCAAGCGCGCGCCATGCCGGAATGCGGGTCGCGTAAGTGAGGCTGGCAAGAGTGGTCTCGAACACGAACTCGACCCGCGCCTGCACGAGCGCGGCGATACGTTCCAGCATCTGCTTGCCGGCGCGGATATCGCACTGGGCGGGCGTCAGAGCCGGATCGGTCAGTTCGCGTGCCATTTCGTCAGCATTGACGTAGACGAGACCTTCGGTTGAGCGAAGGAATGCGTTCGCGAAGGTAGTTTTCCCAGCGCCGTTTGGGCCCGCGATGATGATGATTTCGTGCATCAGGCGGCCTTCTTACTCCCGGTCGTTCGACGCAGCGATGGAAACCGCAAGCCAACGCATTCACGGGCTAGTTCGCAGCAAAGCCGCGTACCAAGGCCAAGCCGCAGTTTCTTGCTTTGTTCTGCGAATCTTCATATCGGCGAGGAATGTCAAGACCTCACATCTCGATTGAGGCTCAGCGGTTCGGAGCCGAGTTGGACGACGAACTGATCCGCATGCGTAAGGAGTGGTTCGCGCCCTTTAGGCGCTTCGAGCAGGGCATCGACGTGGACAACTTCAAGCACGGCCGATTCCAGTCGGCAGGCTTTCGCTTCGGCCATACCGAATCGCTGAAGTTTTGGGACAGCCTCGCAAGTTATCTGCGCGGCCAGATATTAAAGTATGCCGCGCGCATCGAGGGGCTCGTACAGGGAAGGCGCCAAAACCAGCGCCGCGAGCTTGAATGGCTATCCGTACGCTTGGAGGGCTTTCTCAATCAAATGATGGCGGAGGCGCGAGATACCCATGCGATAGCAATCGGACTTAAGCGCGAACGGAATGATGCGGCCAATCTACCTCGGGAAGCGCAAGCATTACTGGACGAAATAAAACGGCAGCTTCGATATCAAATCAATGGCGTTGAAAGACGACAACTCGCGCCTTGGTCGAAGGTCCGCGCATTCTTCAATCTCGAATATGCACGACAGTTAACACTGGCCGTGATTAGCGCCGCATTCGGCTTTGTTGGCGGTTGGCTTCTGAAGCCCTAGCCGCGTCCCCTCGCCCCCGTGAAGGAGAGAGGGTTCTCAAAAATGCGCTGTCTTGGTCCGAAGCCAGCGCTCACCCCAGCGCCACCCCCACCCGCTTCCGCAGCTCCGGAACCAGTTCCGCCTCGAACCAGGGATTGCGTTTGAGCCATGCCGAGTTCCGCCAGGAAGGATGCGGCAGGGGCAGCACGTCAGCGGGATAGTCGCGCCAGGCGCGCACCGTCTCCCCCAGCGTCGGCTTCACCGCTTTGCCCAGATGATAGCGCTGCGCGTAGAGGCCCACCAGCAGCGTCAGCCGCACATGCTTCAGCAGCGGCAGCAAGCGCGGGCGCCACAAGGGCGCGCATTCCCGGCGCGGGGGCAGATCGGCGCCGTTGACGGTTCCAGGAAAGCAAAACCCCATAGCCGCCACCGCGATCTTGCTTTGGTCATAGAAGGCGTCCCTGTCGAGGCTGAGCCAGTCGCGCAGCCGATCCCCCGAGGGGTCGTTCCAGGGGATGCCGGTTTCGTGCACGAGCCGCCCCGGGGCTTGGCCGGCGATGAGAATGCGCGCATTTGCGTGCACCCAGATCACCGGCCTGGGCTCGTACGGCAAATGCGCCGCGCACTGGCGGCAAGCGCGGATTTCGGCGACCAGATCGTTCAGGCGCCGGCTCAGCAGACCTGCCTTTGCGAGTTGTTGCCTAAGCGGTGGGGCGTGCACGCGACGGCGCGCGCATGGGTTTCGCGCAGCCGCAATTGGCTGCGCGCGGCGGCGGCCTCGACAGCGCGCATGTCGGCTTGATCCAGCCGCCACAGCCGCGCTTGGGCCCGTTGCAGCGCGTCCAGATTGAGTTCCCAAATGCCGAGATACACCGCCTCGCCAGGGCCCACCTCGAACGCCGGGCGTTCCGGCCCCGTCACCACGCCCTGGGCGAAATAATTGATCCGATCCTCCCGCAGGATCGCGAACGTGCTGTCGAGCGCATAGACGCCGGGCTCGATTTCCACCACCACGAATTCGCCCGGGATGCCGTCAATCCTGATCGAGTTGCCGGAATTGGTTCGCGCGTCGACCACCCTGCCGTCGTCGTATTCGGTGAAGCGCCCCTGCTCATCGAGCTTGCGCCATAACAGGGAAAAGCTCGGGTCCCGCTCATCGGAGGATTCCGCCACGCCAATAATCGCCACCGCCGAGCGAGACTGCCCGGTCTGGACGCGTGCGTCCTCGTCGCCCGCACATTGCGCCAGAACCAGACAGAATGTGATCGCCAATAAGAATCGCACCGGGGACCGACCTTGCCGCGCGTCCGTTACCATGCCAGCACCAGGGGCGCAGCAGAGGAGCGCGTAATGGGCGAAAACGCCTCGCCCCCAGAAGCGGGGAAACCGATCATTCTTGCCGATGGTCCTTTCGCGGGCTGGACCACCTGGAGCAAGGGGGCCGATCCTTACGAAACCGCAATAGGGCCGTTTTGCTTTCGTGTCGAGGCGGGCAAGGTCCGCTGCGCCTTCCAGCCCCGCCGCGATCACCTCAACAATAGCGGCGCAATTCATGGCGGGGCGCTGATGAGTTTCGCAGATTTCGCGCTTTTCGCGGTAGCCCATAATGCGTTGGCGGGCGCCAGTGCGGTGACGATCAGCTGCAATTGCGAATTTCTGAGCGCCGGCGGCCTCGATCACCTGCTCGAGGCCGAAGGCGAGGTCTTGCGCGCGGGGCGCTCGCTACTGTTCGTTCGCGGGCTGATCAGGCAGAACGAAATTCCGTTGCTTGCGTTTTCCGGCGCGCTCAAGAAGACTGTGAGTAACCCGCTTGGGTAGCGGGTGGGGCGTCGGAGAATGCGATCACCTTTGGGTTTCGACTTGCGTGGCGCGCTGTCGGGGGAGCTGCGCGCCGCCGCCGCCATGCTCGACGCGTCCGCGAACGACCCCAAGGCCGTGCACCGCTGCCGCGTGCACTTGAAGCGCGCGCGCGCTTTATCGCGCGTCGGCAAGCAATGGGCGCCGGGCTTGGCCAAAGTGTTCAACCAGACAGCGCGCGCGGCCATGGGCGCGCTGGCGCACCGGCGCGACGCCGCCGCACTGATCGAAGCCGCCGAGACCGCCGAGAAGCGGTCGCGCCGGAAAGCCGCCGCCGCGATGCGCGCGCTCGCGGCGACGATGACGCAAACCGACGCTACGTCGACGCCAATTGACGTGCATGCAGCCAGCATCGCCATCCGCGATTTGCAGGCGCTTGCACAAGTCTGGCCGGAGGCCTCGCCGCGCCAGGTCCGCGCGGGCGCCAAACGGGTTGCGCGCGCGGCGCGGCGCGTTCGCAAGGACGCGGTGGAGGTGCGCGATGCGGATCTGCGCCATGATTGGCGCAAGCGCGAAAAGGACCGGCTCTACGCCGCGGAGATTTTGGGCAAGGTCTGGCCCGCCCGTCATAGCCGCAAATCGGCCGAGCGATTGTGCGACCTGCTAGGAATGGAGCGCGACACAAGCCGTCTCATGCAGCGCGTACAAGCCGGCGCCGTTTCCACGGGCAGTCCAGACGTCGATGCGCGAGCGCTGAAGGCGCTCGGCCGCCAGCTGGGGAAATGCATGCGCAAGGCAAACGCTGTGGCGAAGCGGATGTAGTCGCTAATTCTGCGAACGGCGAATGATCAACTGATCGTAGACGATGGCCCATCCAGCCGGCCGATACTGCCAGACGCGCGCGAACAAGCCGCCGCGCGCCTGCCCCTCCTCAGCCCAACTTGCTTCACCCAAGATGAAAACCAGATCGCCCGCCTGGGACGCGAACGTGTGCGTCACTCGATAAGCGGCGACCGCGCTCGGAATGACGAGCGCCGCGCCAGCGGCCGCGCCGATCGCGCGCGGTCGGCCAGCGCGATAGACGTGCGCATCAGCCGCGAGATAGCGAACAAGCGCGCCTGCGTTGGCCGCTTCCGCTTCGATTGCGTTCACCTCGTCGGCTGCTGTCTTGCCGCGGCCGCGCGCTGCGACCGGCAACGCCAATGGTTGGGCGCCGAGGGCGACAGAAGCGGGATCCGCCACTGGCCCCGGGCCGCCATCGTAGATCCAGCGCCACGATCCATCGCCCTGTCGCCGCCAGATCGTGAAATAATAGATGGCTGGCGTTCGCGACGCATCGAAGGCGGCGGGGCCTGTGGTGAAACCAATATCGCCGGAGCGCGCGATCCCCGCGAACGCCGGCCACCAGGCGAGGTCGCGGTTGCCGTCATCCGGCGTTTGCGCCATGCGCTCAGGCGCGCTGACATAGCTCTGCGGCCCCGGCATCACCCCGTCGGGGGCGACATACTCGCGAAACGCTCCGACCCAGCCGATCTCGCCCGCCCGGGCGGCGAACGCGCGCTCGGCCGCGATCACTGGGGTTGGCGTAACGCTTGGCGCGCCGGCGCCATGGGAGGCGCAGGACGCGAGGAGAAACAGCGACGCCGCGACCGAAAGTTGTTTCATTTGCATCTCGCTCGGGGAGCTCGGCGCTGGGCGTCAAGCGAGGTGCGACAAACCCACGCTCGCATACGTCGAGTAGCGGGTGCGGGTAACAGACACGCACTCGCACTTCTGCGAGATTGGCGGCGCTTGTGCAAGTTCGTGTGCGTCAACCAGGGGACCCAGGCGCGAAGTGAGCGCCGAGAAAATAGGGCCAGACGAACAATCCCAGAAGTCCCTGCCAGAAGCCTTGCTGCAAATAGCCGATGGTGAACAGCCAGCCGATGAACCAAGCCATCCCCAGTCCGCCGTGCTGGGTGATGCGCACGCCGCTGTTCTCGGACTCGTTGGATCTCATTTCGTCCTCGCGTGCGCCGCAGGATCGACGCTCGGCGCGGACAATGCGTTGAGGATGATCAAAAGCTTCTGGCGCGCGCTCAACCCGCATCCAGCTCGTACTGGCTCTGCAAATAATTCTGCAGCCCCACTTGGCCAATCACGGCAAGCTGCGTTTCCAGAAAATCGATGTGCTCTTCGGTGTCTTCGAGGATTTCAGTGAGCAGATCGCGGGAGACGTAATCCTGCTTGGTCTCGCACAGCGCCACGGCTTCGAGCATTGCCGCTCGGCCGGTAGTTTCGAGGCCGAGATCAGCTTTCAGGCGCTCTTCGACGGCTTCGCCGATCATCAACTTGCCGAGGTTCTGCAGATTGGGCAGGCCTTCGAGCAGGAGGATGCGCTTCACCAGCTTGTCGGCGTGGCCCATCTCCTCGACGGATTCTTCGTAGGTCTTCTTGCCGAGTTTGCCGTAACCCTCGTTCTGATACATCCGCGCATGCAGGAAGTATTGATTGATCGAGGTCAGCTCGTTGGTGAGGATCGCGTTGAGCTTCTTGAGAACATCACTGTCGCCCTTCATCGCGCGTTACTCCGCCGCGGCGAGGCTCCGGGCTCGGGCCATTCCGCCGCACGCAATGCCGTCGGCGATCTCGGTGAGGCAGCGCCCGCAGCAGGGCTCGCAGCCATGATGGGCGAGCACGTGTTCGGGTTGGCCTGCCCCCGCGGCGATGGCTTCATCCACCTCAGCCCGAGTCACACCGTTGCAATTGCAGACGTACATGCGGGCTTTCCCTGAAAGCAAAGCCGTTTTGGGCGACTAAGTCGCAAGAGCGAAGATAATAGGGGATGGCTGACGCGATTGCAAGTCATTCGCATGTACTCCAATTCTTGCCAAGCGATGATCGATGCTATATTGGTAAGAATATGGCCGACACCGCGACCCTTTCCTCGAAATTCCAGATCTCCATCCCCAAGGCGGTGCGCGAGGCGCAGGGCTGGCGGGCGGGCCAGGAATTCGTGTTCATCCCCAAGGGGGCGGGCGTCCTGCTCGTGGCGGCGCCGACTCTTGATGAACTACGCGGCATCGCCGCCGGCGCCGACCCGACCGACTACCGCGACCGGCGAGACCGGTATTGACGCGCGTCGTCGATACTTCAGCCTGGATCGAATGGCTGATGAACACGCCAGCCTCTGACACGATTGCTACGGCCCTGCCTCAGCGAACGCACTGGATCGTGCCCACAATCGTTCAACTCGAACTGGCGAAGTGGGTCGCGCGCGAGGCCAGCGCGGAACGAGCCGACGAGGTGATCGCGTTTTCGCAGAAGTGCGTTGTGGCCCCCCTGGATACGACTATCGCCCTCGCCGCAGCCGCGCTTTGCCGGGAGCACAAGCTGGCGACCGCCGACGCCATCGTCTATGCCACGGCCCAGGCGCATGGGGCGGAGCTGCTCACCTGCGACGCGGACTTCGCGGCGCTGCCAGGGGTGAGGTACGTCGCAAAGCACTGATTGGCTTGCCCGAGATTGCTCGCTCTGCTGTAGGGTGTCTCACTCTCATGAACTCCCGCACCCCCACGATCGGCATCGTTTCGCTTGGCTGCCCCAAGGCGCTGGTCGATAGCGAGCGGATCGTCACGCGCTTGCGCGGCGAGGGCTATGCGCTCTCAGGCGATTATGCCGGCGCCGATCTTGTGGTGGTGAACACCTGCGGTTTTCTCGATAGCGCCAAGGTTGAAAGCCTGGAGGCGATCGGGGAAGCGCTCGCCGAAAACGGCAAGGTGATCGTCACCGGCTGCCTCGGCAAGGAAGAGGCGCTGATCCGGGAGACCCACCCCAACGTGCTGGCGGTGTCGGGCCCGCACCAATACGAAGCGGTGATGGAAGCCGTGCATGCGCATCTGCCGCGCGCGCACGATGCGAAGATCGATCTGGTGCCGGAGGGCGGCTACCGCTTGACGCCGCGGCATTATGCGTATCTGAAAATTTCCGAAGGCTGCAACAATCGCTGCAGCTTCTGCATCATCCCCAGCATTCGCGGCGACCTCGTCTCGCGTCCGGCGAACGCGGTGCTGAAGGAAGCGGAGGCGCTGGTGAGGGCTGGCGTGAAAGAGCTGCTGGTGATCAGCCAGGACACGTCGGCTTATGGAATCGACGTGAAATACGCCGAGAGCAAGTGGAAGGAGCGCGCGGTGCGCGCGAAATTCTACGATCTGTGCAAGGAGCTGGGTGAATTCGGCGTGTGGGTTCGTCTGCACTACGTCTACCCCTACCCCCATGTCGACGACGTGATCGCCCTGATGGCGGAAGGCAAAATCCTGCCCTATCTCGACATCCCGTTCCAGCACGCGAGCCCGCGCCTGTTGAAAGCGATGAAGCGCCCCGCCAATCAGGACAAGATGCTGGAGCGCATCGCTTCGTGGCGGCGCGCCTGTCCCGACCTCACCATCCGCTCTTCCTTCATCGTCGGCTTTCCCGGCGAAGCCGAGGACGATTTCGAGACGCTCTTGGACTTCATCGAGGAAGCGCAGATCGATCGCGCCGGCTGCTTCAAATACGAAAACGTAGCCGGCGCGCCCTCGCGCGAACTCGCGGACCATATCGATCAGGACGAAATCGACGAACGCTTCGAACGCTTCATGGAAGTACAAACCGAACTTGCCCACGCCCGCGGACAAGCCATGATCGGGCGCGAAATCGAGGTGATATGCGACGGCTGGGATGAGGACGCGGAAGCGTATGCGTGCCGCTCGAAAGCCGACGCGCCGGAGATCGATGGGGTGGTGTATGTGGAGAGCGAGCGGGAAATTGCGGAAGGAGTGATTTTCGAGGCGCGGATCACTAGCGCGGAGGGGCATGAATTGACGGGACGCCGCGCAGTCTGAATCCGGCCAATATCCGTCATTCCGGGGCCGCCGAAGGCGGAACCCGGAACCC
>JAKFYF010000171.1 GCA_021731005.1 Hyphomonadaceae bacterium | reverse complement strand
CTGCTCGGCCGTGCACTCTCCAGGCGTGAACAGCAGCCGCATCCCGTCCAGATGCACCCGCACCGCGGCCGCGGGCCAACGTGGTTCGGTCTCGTCGAGCAGACGGCAGAAGCAATACGCCGCCTTGCTCAGCGCATCGCGTTCAAACATGCCGCCCAGGCCCGCGATCGAACACGACAGGCGGTGCAGTTCGCGGCGCACTTCCGGCGCCGGCGCCTCCGCTGTCGCCAGTTTCTCCATGTCGGCGAGGCATTCGGCGATGAAGGCGAGAGATTTGTCGCGCGTGATTTGGAGGTTCTCCTGTGCACGCGCGCAGGCATCGCTGATGTCGATCCCACCCGGCGCATTGAGCGCGCGCGCGAGCCCGCCGGCCATCAGAACATCTCCACGCCGCTGCCCGTGGACGACACCAGGCCCGGCGGCGCAATCAGCTCGCCGCGCCTGCCCTCGGACTCGGCGACGTACAAGATGCGCTCCAGCAGACCCTGTGTGGAAAACGGCTTGGCGATGACATAATCGGCGCCGCATTGCCGCGCCGCCGTAATCAGGCGCACATAGGTGTAGGCGGTGAGAATGATGACCGGCGCGGCGGAATTCTGCCCGCGCCGCTCGGTGCGCATCCACGACACGAAATTGTAGGCTGAATCGCCAAATGCATACGGATCGATGAATACAAGATCGACCTGGTGCATCTTCACAATATCGGCGCCCGTGCGCAGATCGGTGCAGCGGAACATCTTGCGGAATCCGCAGCCCGAGAGGATGCCGGTCAGCACTTCGATGAAGATCGGCGAAGCGTCGATCATCACCACCGAAGCGTTGGCGAAATTGAAACTGAGTTCGGCCTTAAGCGAACTCACGGCGCCACCCGATTGACCGCCTCGACCAATTGCGCGGGATTGAAGGGCTTGACGATCCAACCGGTCGCGCCCGCGGCCTTGGCGCGCGCTTTCTGCTCTGGGGCGCTCTCGGTGGTGAGCACGAGGATCGGCGTGCCGCGCGCAAGCGTCCCGCGCGCCCGCTCAATGAACGAGAGCCCATCCAGGCGGGGCATGTTCACATCGGTGATGATGACGTCGGGAGCCGCGCCCGCCGCCAGACGCTCGAGACCCTCAAGCCCATCTTCGGCGAGCACGACCTTGAACCCGGCATTGCCGAGGACGAAATTGATCAGTTCGCGGATGGTCAGCGAGTCGTCGACCGCCAGAATGGTCTTCTGCTTCGCCATCGTGGATCCGACCTCCTTTTGGGACGTGTAGCGACAAGACATTAACCTTAGATTGAAATTACACGTTGTAATTGTAGTTTTCCTCGCTCGCCTCTGGGGTAGGGTCGGGAATCATGGCCAAGCCCGATCACGTCTTTACCTGCCAGGCCTGCGGCGCAATCTGGCCGAAATGGGCCGGCAAGTGCGAGGCATGCGGGGAATGGAACACCCTGATCGAGGAAGCCGCCCGCCCCGTCGTGCCCGGTGCGCTTGCCGCCCCAACCGGGCGGAAAAGCAAAGCGCTGACGTTCGTGGAGTTGACCGGCGAGCAGGAACCGCCGGCGCGTCTGCCCACCGGCATTTCCGAACTCGACCGAGTCTGCGGCGGGGGACTGGCGCCGGCCTCGGCCATCCTGATTGGCGGCGACCCAGGCGTCGGCAAGTCCACGCTGCTGTTGCAGGCGGCCGCGGCGCTCGCGCGCGGGGGAGCGCGCGTAGCCTATGTGACCGGCGAGGAAGCAGAAGCCCAAGTGCAGGAACGCGCACGCAGGCTCAAAGCCGCGGACGCGCCGGTGAGCCTCGCGGCGGAAACCGACCTGCGGAAAATCCTCGAAGGGTTGAAAGCGTTGAAGCCCGACGTGGTGATCGTGGATTCGATACAGACGGTCTGGGCCGACGGCGTCGAGGCCGCCCCCGGCACGGTCGCACAGGTGCGCGCCTGTGCGCATGAATTGGTGCGCTACGCCAAGAAATCGGGGGCCATCGTCATTCTGGTCGGCCACGTCACCAAGGACGGCCAGATCGCGGGCCCGCGCGTGGTGGAACATCTGGTCGACGCGGTGATCTATTTCGAGGGCGAGCGCGGCATGCCGTTCCGGATTCTGCGCGCGGTCAAGAACCGCTATGGCCCCACCGACGAGATCGGCGTGTTCGAAATGATCGAGCAAGGCCTGGTGGAAACGCCAAACCCGTCAGCGCTGTTCCTGGGCGGGGCGGGAGAACGGCCCTCGGGCGCGGCGGTATTCGCCGGCGTCGAAGGGACCCGGCCAGTACTGGTCGAGATCCAGGCGCTGGCCGCGCCCAGCGCCTACGGCACGCCGCGGCGCGCGGTCGTGGGCTGGGACTCAGCGCGCCTGGCCATGATCCTGGCGGTGCTGGAAACCCGCTGCGGGCTCTCGTTCTCGGGGCGCGATGTGTACCTCTCGGTCGCCGGGGGCTTGCGCATCACCGAGCCGGCGGCGGACCTTGCGGTGGCGGCGGCGCTCATCTCTTCATTTGCGGACGCAGCCCTGCCGAAACAATGCGTGGTCTACGGCGAAGTAGCGCTGTCCGGCGAAGTGCGCCCCGCCGGACGCAGCGACCTTAGGCTCAAGGAAGCCGCCAAGCTCGGCTTCACCAATGCGTTCGCACCGCCGCAAAAGAAAGGCGCCCCCGCCACGGGCGTGAAACTGCGCGCGATCTCTCATATCAGCGAGCTTGCCGCGGCGATCGCCGGCGAGCACGCCATCGAGGATCGGAGAGCGCCATGAGCGGCAAGCGATACCAGATCAAGCGCGTGTACGAACCGCCGGCCGCCGCGGACGGCTTGCGCGTGCTGGTCGACCGGCTGTGGCCGCGCGGCGTATCCAAAGCGAACGGGCGCATCGATCTCTGGGCGAAGGATTTGGCGCCGAGCGATAAGCTGCGGCGCGAGTTTCATGCCAAGCCGGAGCGCTGGGCGGAATTCGTGAAGGCCTATGTCAAGGAACTGGAAACGCCAGGAGCACAAGCGGCGGTGGCGGAATTGCGCTCTCGGAAGAAGAACATGATCACCTTGCTCTATGCGGCGAAAGACCAGGAGCGAAACAACGCGGTGGCTCTCCTGGGTTGGCTGCAACGCACTTGAGAGCGGAAAGGCGCGCCAACATGGAGCGTCGGCGCTCCGAGAAACAACCCTCAACTGGCCAAGCAGTCCGGACTCTTGCCGCCATTCTCGCGCAGAAAGCCGACATAATAGGCCACGCCGGCGGCGACGCGCTGACGCCGCGCCTCGTCGCCGGTGAGCAGCGGCGCTAGCGTCTGGGAATAGCTTTCGCCGCAGCTCTCCGCGATCGCGCCTGCATGCACGCAATCAACAAGCCCGCCGAAGGCCGTGCGATAGACATTGAACTGGTCCCGCGTCATCGGCTCGCCATGGCCGGGCACGGCAAGTTCGAACGGCGTCGCCCAAACTTCATCGAGCGCCGCACGCCAGCGGTTCGGGCACGCGGTTTCGAAATACGGCACTGGGAACACCACCAGATCGCCCAGCACCGCAATGCGCGTGCGCCGGTCGTAGAGCCAGATATCGGCATCGGTCACCGCGCCATCGGTCACGCGCACGTCAAGTCTCCGCCCGCCGATGCGGCGGCGCTCGGAGCGAAAAACCGCCACGTCCGGGCGAAGCGTGTCGCGCTCGCCCATGGTGGCGATGAAGATGCGCACTTCTTCCTTGTCGGTTTCGGTGAGGCTCGGATCGGCGAGATAAACGCCAGTTTGCGCGAGATCGCGCGTGAGAAAGCCGCTTTCGGCCAAGGCGCGGTCGATCGCGTTGCTGGCGTAAACGCGCGCCTGCGGAAACGCCGCCTTGATGCGGCCGTTGCCGCTGGAATGGTCGAGGTGCCAGTGGGTGTTGACGATCGCGGCGATCGGGCGTGCGCGCGCTTGGGCAAAGGAAAGGATCGCGTCGCTGTGCCAAACATGGCGTCCAGTGTCGACCACCACGAGGCCGTCTCGCCCCTCGAAAACGATGGTGTTGCCATCGGGCCCGCGGCCGGGGTCGCGCGCTCCAGCGATCAAGTGAACGCCCGGCGCCAGTTCGCGCGGCGGCGGGACCTCTACCGCGCCCTGAAGCGCGGCGACCACCGCTAATGCTGCGAGCATGGGAAACCTCTTGCGACCGCAGCAACGGCATCCGCGCACCAAGCGCAAGCGCGCCGCGACAGCACGCCCCCCATTTACGACCAATTCAGTTTAGCAAGATCAGCGTCGCAAGCCCAAGGAAAGCGAGGAAGCCAAACGCGTCGGTGATGAAGGTAACCAGCACCGAGGAAGAGACGGCCGGATCAGCCCCCATGCGGGCGAGCGCCAGCGGGGTCAGAATGCCCACCACGCCACCCATGGCCAAATTGATCACCACCGCCAAACCGACCGCGAGCGCAAGGCCGCCATTGTTGAACCAAAGATACGCCACTCCCGCCAGCACCAGGCCGAACATTGTTCCCTGCGCGGCGCCGGTGGCCGCTTCGCGCACGACATAGCGCCAAGCATTGGCGTCGGTGAGGTCGCGCGAGGCAAGCGCGCGCACGGCCACGGCGAGCGTCTGGTTGCCGACATTGCCGCCCATGGATGCGACAACGGGCATCAAGACAGCCAATTGCACGATCTGCACGATCGAGGCCGAGAATGCCGAGATAATGGTCGCGGCGATGAGTGCGGTGCCGATGTTGAGGAAGATCCATGGCGCACGCGCGCGCACGGTGCGCGCCACGCTGTCAGTTTGCGCGGCTTCGGAAACGCCGGCGAGTTTTAGCAAGTCCTCCTCGCCCTCCTCGCTGATGACGTCGACGATATCGTCGACGGTCACGGTGCCGGTGAGCCGCCCCGCCGCGTCAACGACCGGGGCCGAGGCCATGTGGTATTTCTGGAAAGTGTGGGCGACCTCTTCCTGGTCCATCTCGGGGCGGATCAGCGCCTTGACCGGGGCCATGATCGCGGCCAACGGCGTCTCGCGCCGCTCGCGCATCAGCTTGGAGACGTGCACCGCGCCGACCGGGCGCATCATCGGATCGACCACGTAGATTTCGAAGAACACGTCCGGGAGCTCGGCGGCCTCCGAACGCATGCGGTCGATGACATCGCCAACGCGCGCGCCCTCCGGCGCAGCCACGTATTCGCGCTGCATCAGCCGGCCGGCGGTCTCTTCTTCGAACGAGAGCGCCTCTTCCACCGCCAGGCGCGTGTCCTTGTCGGCGGCGGCGAGCACCTGGCCCAATTGCTTTTCGTCGATGTCGGCGGCGACCGCCGCCGCGTCATCGGTGTCGAGTTCGCCCAGGGCGCGGGCGACGTAATCGGCCGGCAGCAGCGGCAGCACTTCCTCGCGCCGCTCCCAGGAAAGATCGGCAAGAAACTCCGCCGGCAGCTCGCGCCCGATCAGCCGCACGATGGTGAGAGCGGTCTCGAGCTGCACATGCTCGATGACATCGGCAAGGTCGGCGGTGTCGAGGGCGGCCAGCATGCGGCGCAGGAGCGGCGCGTCGTGGTCGCCGGCCGCACCGATGACGCGGGCGATGAAACCCGAATCCTCGGAGGGCGCGCGGCGCGCGGCTTCGGCGGCCGCCGGTTCGTTGTCGATGCTCATCGGCCGTCGCTTGTGCTTGTGGTCGGGTCGGTTCCTAGACGCCCGAGGCGATGCCGGCGTCAAGCGTTCATTGCGAGAAACCCGTCAATGGGGCGCCCGATCCCCCCGGTCGCCTCTTCGCCGCCGCCCAACAGCGCGCGCGCATCGGCTTCGCTCACCCTCCCGCGCCGTCTTAGCCGAGGCGCCGCGCGGTTCTGGTCGGTCCCCGCGGAAGAGGAAAATGTCTGTCAAGCGGCCCCCAGGCTCTCAGCCAGGCAACAGATACATTGAAGGCAGAAGGGCGTCGAGGTGAAGGCCGGCGCGCTCGATCAGATTCCGAGACAGGCTCTTTGAGAGGGTTCGTTCCTGGGTATGCCGGCCGAAAATGCGCCAGGACAGAAATGCGCGCCTTGCCATCGTTTCCGGTCTTCTGCGCGGTTTGCTATTCAGACCGATCTGCGTCCGTCGGGAGCGGACCGTTCCATCATTGCCCGCCGCGAATTTTGGGGAGGGGCCGCGCGGTTGGAAGCGCTCATATCATTCTCCACTGGCGGCGGGGACGCGGGAGCGCGCGTGCGCGGCAAGGGCAACCAGGGCAATCGCCATCAGAATGCCCATGATGTGCCAAGAGGTCGGCGAGCCGGTCGCCTCAGCGAGTTCTTCAGCCGTAAGCGCCGCCATGCCCAACGCGATTGCCAGCACAAGCACTAGCGCACTCGCCGCGCCTTGTGCGCCTAGCCGCATCGGCATCCAGGTCACGTAAAGGACGAGAACGCCCAAGGCCGCGGATGAACCGCCGATGAGATTCATCAAGGCGAAATAAAGCGGCTTAATATCGTCGCGCGCCGCTTCCGGCACGGCGGCTGTGTGAAACCACAACAGGCTATCCACTGTGGCGTAGGTGATCCCGAACCAGACCAGAAACAGCGCAAGCAGAGTGAAGAGCGCGAGGCTCACCCAACGCATCGTTGAAGTCATGACCAACTCCGCTCCCGTTCGACAAATCACCGGCTAAGATAAGAGCGAGGGGCGGCTGCGCTGAAATGCCCATCGGGCATCGATGGCATGTCAAAACCGTATCTGAGGTTGTTTTCCTGATGATCGATATGACGCAATGGCCTATAGAGCCACCCAAAGGGAGCGCTCCCAATGGAAATGCAGCAGATCCGCTACTTCCTGGCGCTGACGCGCACGCTGAATTTCACCCGCGCGGCCGAGGAATGCAATGTCAGCCAGTCGGCGCTGACCCGCGCCATCCAGGCGCTGGAGGGCGAGTTGGGTGGGGAATTGCTGCGCCGCGAGCACAATCGCTCGCACCTCACCGAGCTGGGCAAGCGCATGCTGCCGCTAATGGAGCGCTGCTTCGAGAGCGCAGTCACCGCCAAGGCGCTGGCGAAATCGATCGCTAAAGAGGATGTCGCGCCGCTTTCAGTGGGGGTTTCCGACAGCGTTAATGTCGAGCTGATCATGGGGCCGGTCGCGGAGATGTTCCGTGCTTTCCCGGGGCTTCAACTCAAGCTGCAGCACGGCAGCGGCGCCGCCATCCTGGAGATGCTGAAACAAGGCGGGGCCGAGATCGCCATCGCCGGTCCGATTGAAGATAGCTGGGACCGACTCGATCATTGGCCTCTGTTCGAGGAGCCGTTCGAATTGGCCGTCCGCGGCGACCACCCGCTCGCGCGCGAGAACGAGGTGACGCTTGAAAAACTGCAGAACCTCCCGGTCTTCTGCCAAGGCGGCTGCGAGATGCACGAGACCACCGCGCGCATGATCACGGGCAAGGGGCTGTCCATGGGCAATATTCACGAAGTGGCCACCTATCACGATCTGATGGCGCTGGTGTCTAACGGCCTGGGCGCGGCCATGGTGCCGCGCTCAGCCCCGCGCGCTGAAAGCGTCCGGCGCGCGCCAATCGCCGATCTGCCTTTGGTGCGCGCGGTTTCTGTGTACGCAGTGGCGGGCCGGCGCCGGGAAGCCGCTGGCTCAGCGTTTCTCAGTTTGCTGCGTAGCGCGGAGTTTGCCGGTTGAGCGGCGCGCAAGGGGTTAGGCCAGGCCCCGCAACGCGGCGATGATTTCTTCTATGTCGGCGCGTTCGCGGTAATCTGGGTTGACGTGGCGCGCGGCGATGATGCCGTCGCGGCCCAGAGCGAACATCGCTGGGATCGGCAGCATCCAGGCATCGTTGCTCTGATAAGTTGGAACATCCCAACCCGCCCCGCCGATGAGGCCAGACATCGCTTCATCGACCCAAATCGCCAAGTTCACGCTCAAGGCATAGCCGTTGTCGAAATCGGCCAGGATCGGGAACGCGCCGCCCGAGTCCACTTCAAGCTTGCGCGCATATTGCCGCGATTCCGGGGTGATGGCGACAATGCGCGCGCCAAGCTCGGACGCTGTGGCGGCGATTTCCGCCAACGCCGAAGCGGTGATGCGGCAATAGGGACACCAGTGGCCGCGCAGGAACGCCACCACCACCGGGCCGTCGCGCAGCAGCGCATCGAGCGCGACCAGGTGTCCCTTCTGGTCCGGCAAAACGAAGTTGGGCAGCACCTCGCCGATCTGCGGCGCCTGGCCGCCGGCTTCGGCCCGCGCCAGCTTGCCCACGAATGCTTCCACCGCGCCGGTGAACTCCGGGCTCAGTTCGCGCACCTGATCGGCGATCATGCGCAGCCGCTCGGCCAAGGGCTTGCCGGACGCCATGGCGATGGCGGTGGTCTTCTCCAGTTCGGAAACGAGGGCGTTGGCTGTCATGTCGATCCTGGTCTGGAGGTTAGCACAGTCGGGGACCTAAAGCTCGATCCTTTCAGAATGAAACGCCTCCCCTCCCCTTGAGGGGAGGGGGTTCGTTAGCGTCCGCGATTCCACTTGATCACAACCCGCTCTACGCGACAGCGCAAAGCGCGGGAGCGCCGGACCAGGCGAACGCGCGCGCCGCCTTCACAAACGCGCCAACGGCGGGCGAGTGGGGCCGCCCGCGCACGGTCACCAGCGACACGGTGCGGGTGAAATGGGGCTCGATCAGCGGCCGCACCGCGACATCGCTCGGGAAGGCGTAGCTTTCCGGGAAGAAGCCCCAGCCCATGCCGGAGCGGATCATGCCCAACACCCAATCATCGCGCTCGCTGCGAAACACCACGCGCACCGAAACGCCCTGCTTGGCGAATTCCTGCCCGGCATAATCGCCCATCTCGCAATTGATGCGGTTGACGTAGGGTTCGTTCTCCAGGTCGGTGATGCGGACCTCTCTGTGGTTCGCCAGCCGATGATGGGTCGGCAGCACCGCGACGAAGCGCTCTTGGAACAGCGGCAGAGCGTGGAAGCGTTCGTCGATCTCACCCGGATAACCGAGCACGCCGACTTCCCGCTCGCCGGCGCTGAGCTGGTGCATGATCTGCTTGGCGCCGCCATCGGTGACGTTGAGATCGACCCCGGCATTGGCGCGCTGGAAGCCGACGATGAAATCAGCCAGCAGCGCCGGGCTCAACGTGCACATGGCGCAGATCTTCAGCTCCACATTCTTCATCCGGCCTGCGGACTTGGCCCGCATGCGCGCGGCCTCGGTCTGGGCCTGGATAGATTGCATGTAGGGCAGCATCATGCGCCCGAGCTCGGAGAGGTGGGTCTGATTGCGCTCGCGATGGAACAGCCGCCCGCCCCATTCGGCCTCGAGCGCCTGGATGGCGCGGGTCAGCGCCGGCTGGGTGACGTTGCAGCTCTCGGCCGCGCGGGTGAAATTCAGCTCCCGCGAGAGCGCGAGAAAGTAGCGGACTTGTTGCATCTCCATGGCTTGAACCCCGACGCTGTCCGGCTTGGCCGGCCGCTTGTGTTTTGGACAGGGCGATCTTGGCGTGGGGAGAGAGAAAGGGAATTGCGGATCGGTTCTGAGGTCGATGCGAAAAATGCATCAGAGCAACGGCCCGAGACACTAAAGCATCTTGCAGAAAATCGGAATCAGGGGATTCACGGCGGGGGCGAATTCTGATTCACCATGACCGGAGGTCGGTCATGGGTAAAAGTCATTCGCTGGATTTGCGGGCTCGGGTGGCGGGCCGG
>JAKFYF010000170.1 GCA_021731005.1 Hyphomonadaceae bacterium | reverse complement strand
TACTATCGTACCCCCCTCCCCGCAAGGGGGAGGGGGGTACGATAGTAATCGCCCACGAAGCCGAACGCGGCCTCGCGCTCACGCTCGATGCCTTCGAACACGCGCTTTCGCTTGCCTACGAAAAACGCGCGCCGCACTTTCTGGCCGAGCACGCCTACGCGCTGGCGCAAGCGTTTTCGGGATTTTACACCCATTGCCCGATTCTTTCTTCGGAAGGGGGGACGCGCGGGTCGCGCTTGGCGCTTGCTGGCGCAACGCTGAAGCAGCTCACGCTGACGCTGGACCTGCTGGGGATCGAAGCGCCCGAGCGGATGTGAGCGGCGCGCAGGGAATTTGATCGGGATCAATGCCAGCCCGTGCATCGGAGCGGGTCATCTCCTGGGCTTTCCTGGAAGGTGTGGAGGCGGCGCCGATGACCAACATCAGAATGCGGGCGATGCTCGAACGGCTGAACGTCGACACGCTTGAACTCGCATATGCGAAACTGGGTGCGGTCTACGTAAAGGCGCAGGAGGCATGCCGCAATTGCGACCGCAAGCGGGCCTGTGTGTTGTGGCTCGACGAAGAATTCCCAGAACGTCCGAGCTTCTGCCCAAACATCGAGACGTTCGAGCGGTTTCTGCAAGACTGACCGCCCGCTAATTGCCCTTCGCGCTCACCGCGTGCGCCTTTTCCTCGATCCAATCCATGGCGGCAAACAGCAGCCCGGACATAACGAAGGTCAGGTGGATCACCACATACCAGAGCAATTCCTGCTGCTGGTATTCGTGAATGTTCATGAAGATCTTGAGCAAGTGAATGCCGGAAATCGCCACAATCGACGCGATCAGCTTTATTTTGAGCCCGGAGAAATCGAGCGTTCCCATCCATTCGGGGCGGTCGCGGTCCATGTGCGCGGTATCCATCTTGGAGACGAAATTCTCGTAGCCCGAGAACAGAATGATCAGCACGAGGTTCCCGGCCAGCGAAAGGTCCACCAGCGTCAACACCAGCAGGATGACATCGGTTTCGTCCATGCTGAGGATTTGCGGCGCTTGCAGCACCAGTTCGCGGAAGAAGGTGACGAGCAAAATCGCGAGCGCGGCGATGAGACCGAGATAGACCGGCGCCATCAGCCACCGGCTCAGATAGATAACCGTCTCGATCGCGTGCTCGATCGGATTGTGGCTGGCGTCTGGCGGGGTGGTTTCCTGTGTTGACATGGGGTCCTTCATCGCTCTTGCGCCCGCGCTCCGCCGACCGCTCTCTCCAAACAGGCGAAAGCGGGGCTTGTCTGGCGCGCGTCGCCGCGTGAAAGATAGCCGCGCACAAGGGGAGGAACCACTCATGTATGACAACGGAATGATTGCGCCGGTTGTGGTGCTGGCGGCCTGGTCGCTGGTCATGCTGCTTTGGCTCTACGCCACGCGCATTCCCGCGATGTCGAGGGCCAAGATCAGGCCTGGCTCGGCCACCAAGGCGCAGATGGAGGCGATGCCGGCGTGGGCGACCAACCCCGCCGACAATTACAATCATCTGATGGAGCAGCCGACCCTCTTCTACGCCATCTGCTTCGCGCTCGAGCTGCTGGACCAGGCCAATGACGTCAATATCGGCCTCGCCTGGCTCTATGTCGTCATCCGCGTGGTGCATTCGCTGGTGCAGGCGACCGTCAACATCATCTTGATCCGTTTTTTGATCTTCGTGACGGGATCGATCGTGCTGATCATGCTGACCACCCACGCGCTTGTGGCGCTGGGGTTCGTTGCGCCCATCCCGCACTGAGGGTCGCTCGGAGGTTCAGCACGACGCTTTGGGAAAACCGTGAGGGTGACGCCACAGCATCGCCCGCGCTCACCGCCCCCGCAAAGCCGCGCGCGCCAGAATCTGCAGATCGAGCCAGAGGCTCGCGCGCGCGGCGTAGTCGAGATCGAGCTTGATGTGCTTGCGCGCAGCACCCAGCGTCTTCAGCGGCCCGCGCGCGCCGTTGACGCTTGCCCAACTGACGAGCCCCGGTTTGACCCGATGGCGGTGGCTGTATTGAGGGACGATTTCACGGACATCGAGGCCGGCCGCTTTCATGACCGGGGGATGGGCGCGTGGGCCAACCAGCGCCATCTCGCCAGCGAGCACGTTCAGCAGCATCGGCAGTTCGTTCAGACGCGCGCGGGTAAGAAAACGCCCAACGCGGGTAACGCTCGGATCGTCGAGCCGCGCGGGCGCAGCCGGCGCCGCGCCGCGCCAAGTGCTGAAAACAAGCGCGCCGAACGGTCGGTTGTTAAGGCCGAGGCGCCGCACGCGTCGAAGCGCCGGGCCCTTGCTCTCAAGAAGGATCGCCGCGGCAAACGCCGCCATCGGCAAGGCCAGGAGCGCAAGCAGCAGCGTTCCCAAGGTTAGGTCCAAGGTGCGTTTTGCGAAGCTGGCGCCCGTGGGGCCGCTTGCTAACCGCGCCACGCCCAAACCGGTCACGCAGTGCATGTTCTTGCCACGCACGCTTTGCATGTCGTGGTCAAGCAAGAGGTCGATGGCGTTCGGGATGGGGCGCAATCTGGCGATGATGTCGCGCACCCGCGTCTCGGCTTGCTGCGTCACGGCGACGACAACGCGATCGACGAAAGGGAGGTCCTCCCAGGTCAACAACGCATCGATATCGCCAACGACCGGCGCGCCGGCGATGCTGGCGGGAGCGCGTGCGAGGCGGTCGTCGAAAACCGCCGCGATGCGCACCTCACCGTTCTTGCTTGCACGTTCGGCCATGCGGCGCGCCGCGGGGGAAGCCCCGACCAACACGATCATCTCGGCGAACAGGCCTGCCCGCCGCGCCGCTCCCGCCCAGACCGCGAGCGCGGCGCGCACGCCCGCAAGCGCCAACCCAGCCAGCGGCAGCACCGCGGCAAGCGCGGCCGCGCCGCTGGCGTCAGGCGCCAAGACGAGCGCCGCGCCAATGCCCAACATGGCGCCGACCGCCAGGCCCGCGATGGCGTCGTCGACCTCGTCCGGCGGCTGGCGATAGCTCTGGGTCAACCACAATCCCGCCTTCAACGTGCACGCCGCGGCGAGAAATGAGGCGGCTTGCGGGAGCGGCATCGCTGCTAGACTCTGGCCGCTTCCCCAGCGCGCCGCGCATTCGGCGGCGACGATCACGAACAACCAGTCGAGCGCGGCGACCCAAGGCAAGAACCAGCGCGCCTCGATGTGGAGGCGGCGGCGATCGAGTTTGGGCGGGGAAGGGCGCGCATCGTTCGCGGGCGCACGTCGCGCGTGCCCGGTCTGCGGAGTGTCGGGCGCGCTCGACCCGAATTGGGCCAATCGCAGATCGGCCTCGCCTGGAAACTCGCCAGAATGCTGGGCGAGGGGCCCTTTGGGGCCGAGCAATTTGGCTCCCACTCGTTCCGCCGCGGCGCGCGCCATGGAAAATTCGCTCCTCAAGATCGCTTGTTTGCCGCGGTTCGCGCAAAGACGGCGCCAATTAACCCTCGCCCGCCCAAACCAGCGTCTTGCGGGCTCGGCCCCTGACGGGCTAAGCGGAGATGGCCGGAGACGTGGCCGAGTGGCTTAAGGCGGCGCCTTGCTAAGGCGTTGTACTTTAACCGAGTACCCAGGGTTCGAATCCCTGCGTCTCCGCCAGGATTGTCTGTGAACTATTGATTTCAAAAGATATAAATCAGCTGCTGGCGTTCCTGCCCTGACCTTGTGTCCCAACACCTCGCAGCAACGCTCAAGCCGTAGCCATGTCGTTCCTCGAAATCGCTGCAGATCTTCGGCGGGATATCCTATCCGGGCATATGATCCCCTGGAGCGACCTTCCGCAGGAAGACTTGGCACATCGGTTCGGCGTCAGCCGTATTCCGGTTCGCGACGCCCTAAACCTGGTGCGGCGGAAAAGCTCGGACGCATCCGTCCCAATCGGGGCGCGTGCGTCATCCACTTTACCCGCGCAGAGCTTGAGGAAGCGTTCTCGCTGCGCATCATGCGCGAAAGCGACTGCCTCAGGCGTGCTGTGCTGACGATCGACGATCAAGCGATGAAGCGCATCGCGCAGGCCGCACGACGGTGCGAGATCGAGGCAGACCGGGAGGGTTTTCACGAGCGCGACTGGGATTTTCACCGCGCGCTTTATGAGCCAGCGAATCGGCCGATGCAGCTTGCGCTGATTGGTGAGTTACGCAGACAAGAGCGCAAGCGGTTTTCTACGGACCACTCCGCCATTCTCGCCGCATGCCGAAAGGGCGATTTAGACACGGCTGTTTCGCAACTGCGCGCTCACCTAGAAATGGCGGCGCGGACATTGGATACGATCTTGAAGAGGGCCGCGGAGCAACCGGCGCGACCCTGAAGGAGTTCAAACCACAAGATGCCTGAAACCAGTAAAGCTGCCTGACCCGAATTTGTAATGGACATTCAAAAGAGTGGGCCTGGAGGGACTCGAACCCCCAACCAGACCGTTATGAGCGGCCGGCTCTAACCATTGAGCTACAGGCCCGCAATCCAAGCGGGGTGGGCGGCATGTGTCGCCTAGCGCTCTCGCCGTCAAGTCTGGAGGGCCGGCGCGGCAAAGGGCGCGAGGGCAAAGCCCAGCATTTGCCGTTATTTGCGCTGAAACAAGGCGCTTGAGCAGGGCGTGGCGGAGTTGAGGAACCCCGCTGAATGGATGGAGTGAAGATCATGCGAATGAAAATCGTCACCGCGGCGCTTGCGAGCGTGGTTCTATTGGCCGGTTGTGAAACCGGCGGCGCCTACGGAGGCGGCCCGCCGCGCACGCAATTGTCGCAATGTATGCGCAACGCGCTCATCGGCGCTGGCGTCGGCGCAGTCATCGGCGCCACCCAGGGCCCAGGCGAAAACCGCGCCGAGAACGCCGCTATTGGCGCTGCTGTCGGCGGGCTCAGCACCTACGGCGTCTGCCGCTGGCTCAGCGCACGCGAGCAGCAGCGGGTGGAAAACGCCTATTACGAATCGCTCAACACGGGGCGTCCGGTGAACCAGAGCTGGCAAGGCGAACAGGGCGGCCCGCGCTCGCTCACGGTGAATGCGCCGGCGCCCGCGCCGGATCGCGGGCCGGAATGCCGGCGCATCAACGCCACCGTAGGCGACGGTCAAACCACCCAATCGCTGCCGCAGGAAACCTTCTGCCGCAATGCGGCAGGGCAATGGGTTCCGGCGTAAAACCGTCGCAGAACCGAAACGCGAGGGGCCGGCGGTAACGCCGGCCCTTTTTGTTTGGCCCAAGCATCGCTATATGGCGCCGCTCAGCTTCATCCGAGGACGCACAAATGGCGGCTCAACCCGCGCAATACATATTCACCATGCAGGGTCTGTCGAAGACTTACCCTGGCGGCAAGAAGGTGTTTGAGAACATCTGGCTGTCGTTCTTCCCCGACGCCAAGATCGGCGTTGTCGGCGTCAACGGCTCGGGCAAGTCGACACTGATGAAAATCATGGCCGGCATGGACAAGGACTTCACCGGCGAAGCCATGCCCATGGCGGGCACCAAGATGGGCTATCTCGAACAAGAGCCGCACGTCGATCTCGGCTTGAGCGTGCGGGGAAATGTCGAGGCCTGGTGCGCGGAAAAACAGATCATCATGCGCTTCAACGAGGTGAGTCTGAAGCTCGGCGAGGACTATTCCGATGCGTTGATGGAGGAGATGACGGCGCTGCAGGAGAAGATCGACGCCGCTGAAGCCTGGGACATCGACAGCAAGATCGAAATGGCGATGGACGCGCTGCGCTGCCCGCCCGACGATGCCGAGGTGGCCAAGCTCTCGGGTGGAGAAAGAAGGCGCGTGGCGCTGTGCCGTTTGCTGCTCTCAAAGCCCGATATGCTGCTGCTCGACGAGCCCACCAACCACCTCGACGCCGAAAGCGTCGCCTGGCTGCAGCATCACCTCGAAAACTTCCCCGGCTGCGTGATCCTGGTCACCCACGATCGTTACTTCCTCGACCAAGTGACCAAATGGACGCTCGAACTCGATCGCGGCAAGGGCATTCCGTATGAGGGCAACTATTCGGCGTGGCTGGAAGCCAAGGCCAAGCGCTCGGCGCAGGAAGCCTCCGAAAGCGATGCGCGCAAGAAGGTGATGAGCCGCGAACTGGAATGGGTGCGCCAATCGCCGAAAGCGCGGCAGGCCAAGAGCAAGGCGCGGCTTACGCGCTACGAGGAAATGGCCGCCGAGGCCGAGCGCGAGAAGCAGACGTTTGCGACCATACAGATTCCGCCAGGACCAAGGCTTGGGCAGAATGTGATCAATTTCGAAGGCCTCAAGAAGGGCTTCGGCGACAAGCTGCTGATCGACGGGCTCAGCTTCAAACTGCCGCCGGGCGGCATAGTCGGGATTATCGGCCCCAATGGCGCGGGCAAATCGACCTTGTTCAAGATGATCGCCGGCCAGGAAAAGCCCGATGCCGGCCGCATTGAAATCGGCGAGAGCGTGAAGCTCGGCTTCGTTGATCAATCGCGCGACAGCCTCGATGACAAGAAGAATATCTGGGAGGAAATCTCAGGCGGACTTGATATCTTGACGGTAGGCGCGCGTGAGGTGCCGAGCCGCGCCTACGTGTCGAGCTTCAATTTCAAGGGCGCCGATCAGCAGAAGAAAGTGGGGCTCTTGTCGGGCGGCGAGCGCAACCGCGTGCACCTGGCGAAGACGCTGCTCACCGGCGCCAACGTGCTGCTGCTGGATGAACCGACCAACGATCTCGACGTCGAAACGCTGCAATCGCTCGAAGCCGCTTTGGAGGATTTCGCCGGTTGCGCCGTGGTGATCAGCCACGACCGCTGGTTCCTGAACCGGCTGGCGACGCATATTCTGGCGTTCGAAGGCGATAGCCACGTCGAATGGTTCGAGGGGGATTTCGACAGCTACGAAGCAGACAAGATGCGGCGGCTGGGCGTGAGCGAGATAATTCCGAGCCGGATCAAGTTTCAGAAGTTTGGGCGGTAGCTCGTGGCGGCGATCCCGAACTTCGAGCGCGCGGTCATCGATCCGCAAAAGCTCTCCCGATACCTCCTGAGCCCATTGCAGGGAGGGCCTGCGGCGCCAGAGCGTTGGGCGTAAAGCGGCGTCTGCTGATAAACTCTTTGTTTACCACAAATCACCGACCCTGCGCGCCCGTCGTTAACGTCGCGGGCTTGATCTGCGGCGGCGCGAACGGGGAGGCGCGTACATGCGTAAGTATAAGCCCTTGCAGTCCCATCTCGAGCGGCGCCAGGGCCGCCCGGAAATGCTCACCTTCGAGGACATTGAGGCCATTATCGGCAAGCAATTGCCGAAGAGCGCGGTCGTTCACCGCGCCTTCTGGGCCAACGACAATGAGGGCTACCATTCCCACGCGCGCTCCTGGATGGGGGCGGGCTATCGCGTCGCCTATGTCGACCGCGAAGAGAAAGTGGTGCGCTTCGAGCGCACGCGCTAGCCGGCGCGGGGCGCAAGCCGCCACCTCGGAATCGTCAAAATCATCGCCACTCTCCGACGCAGTTTGCTTGCGGAGCGGAGATCCATGGCGCGACTTGTGTTGGCGGCGCTGGCGGCTGCCATGCTTTCCGGCTGCTTCTTGCTCCAGGATGGGTATGACGATCGGGCTCACCGCGAGTGCGATCAGGAAGCAGGGAGCCGGCGCGGGGCGTGCCACGATCGGGTTGACGAAAACCGGCGCGAGCGCGAGCGTGAGTGACAGCACGGACTTGGCGCGCGAAGGTCGGCGCCGGCTTCACGGAGGATGGAATGCGCGCGCTCTTAGCAGCTTTGGCGTTGGCGCTCGCCGCCTGTGACGGCGCGGCGACGGATTCCACCGAGAGCGGCAGCGAAGCGGCCGCCGCTGGCTACACGCTCGAAATCCGCGCCAGTGGCGACGCGCACGCTTTCCTGATCACCGCGCCCGATGGCCGCGTTGTCGGTGCGCGCGCCGCTGAGGGGGCGTCCGCGCTGATGGACCAGGACACGCTGCGCACATTCTCCGCCGCAGCGCCGGCGGGCGAGCAGACCGCCTCCGGCCGTGAGGTGGTTTCGTTGCGCCTGCCGGGGGTGTCGCTTTCCGTCAGCGGCGATGAGGGCGGCGGAGGCGAGAGCGGGCGCGTTTCCATCAATGCGGGTGGACACAGCGTCGAAGTCAACGCCAACGAAGGCGGGCCGGGCGGCAGCGACGATGTAGCCAATGTCCGCATCAGCGGCGTCGATGAAGCGGAAGTGCGCGATTTCATAGCCAAGGCCGACGAGCTTTCACCGTCCGTGCAAGCGGAAATGCTGGCCGCACTGGGGTTGGAATAACCTGGACCGCTGGCGTCCTCGCCGGCATCGCTGCCAGCTACCGCGCGGAGGCCGGCCGTGTCCGCAACACCGTATGCCGGCGAGGGCGCCGGCGGTACCGGTTGGCGCTACATTTTCTTGCGCAAGGGCGCCAAATCCGGAAACGCGCCCGCGCGCTGCTGCGCTTTGGCGGCGAAGGCTTCGGCGATGTGCTCAGGTGAAAACATGCCCGCTTGCCAGGTGGCGATATGGTCGAGCGCGTCGGCGGTGGCGTGATCGCGCGCGTATTTGATCGCCTGTTTCGATCCAGCCACGGCCAGCGGCGATTTCTCGGCGATCTCGGCGGCGAGCGCCATAACATGGGCCAGCATCGCCTCGTGTGTAGAAAACACCTCATTGACGAGCCCGATCTCTTTCGCCTTCGCCGCCGGCAGGCGCCGCCCGGAATAGGCGAGCTCTCGCACCCAGCCATCGGGGATGAGTTTGCACAAGCGTGGAAACGTGCCGACATCGGCGGTCATGGCGATATTGATTTCGGCGATCTGGAAGAAGGCGTCGGCGGTCGCAAAGCGGATGTCGCAAGCGCTGGTCATGTCGACGCCCGCGCCGATGCACCCGCCCTGGATCGCCGCGATCACCGGCATGCGCGCGTCTTCCAGGCAGGAGAAAGTGTCCTGCAGCAGTTTGACGAAGTGGCGGAAGGCTTCCGCGCGCGCGTATCGATCGGCGCCGGCCGCGCCAAGGCTTTCCCCGTCAGTGAAGACGGAGATGTCCATGCCGGCGGTGAAGTGCTTGCCGGTGGAGGAAATCACGATCACCCGCGCCTTGGCGCCCTCGTCGATCTCGCGCACCAGGGCGGGCAATTCGTTCCAGAAGTCGCGGTTCATCGAATTGAACGCTTCGGGACGGTTCAGCACGATGTGGGCGATGGCATTGGAGATGGTGAGGGAGAAGCAGTCAGCGGACATTAGGCGGCTCCATGCACATTCACTTGACGCTGCGTTCCTTCTCCCCTTGAGGGGAGAAGGTGTCAGCGAAGCTGACGGATGAGGGGCGACCCAAGCATCCGAATGAGACCCTTTTGCAACGCGCACCTTTTGCTAGGGTGTGCCCCCTCATCCGGCCCTTCGGGCCACCTTCTCCCCGGGAACGGCAGGGCAATCGCATTTGCATTTCGCGGCGCGGGATTGACGTGGCGCGTCGTGTTTGAGCGCCTCCCCTCCCCCTTGCGGGGAGGGGCAGGGGTGGGGGTCAACGCCGTGGCGGGTGAGTTCGCTCCCATGCGTCTTCTGTGAGAGCGCCGCCGTTACCCCCCTCCGGCTCGCATACGCTCGCCACCTCCCCCGCAAGGGGGGGAGGGGCGCTGAACTGCGACCGTCGGCACTTTCACCT
>JAKFYF010000311.1 GCA_021731005.1 Hyphomonadaceae bacterium | reverse complement strand
AGCTTGACCAAATCTTTTGCGTGCACGGCGCTCTGCAGGAGCGAGTAAGCTGAACGGGCGCGGAGATGGATGAAGGGGGGCATGTGATTCTCGTGCCATTATGGACCGCCGGCGTCCTCGCCGGCAATCTTGCGCGCAAGCGCGACCCCATGCCGGCTAGGACGCCGGCGGTCCATAATTCTAATTGCGCCGCACCAGCTTGCCGTGATCCAGCGCCATCACGCGATCCATGTACTTCGCCAGTTCCATATTGTGCGTGGCGATCAGCGCCGCCGCACCCTCCTTGCGCACCAAATCGGACAGCGCCGCGAACACGACCTTGGACGTGTCGGGATCGAGATTGCCGGTGGGTTCGTCGGCCAGGATCAGCAGCGGCTTGTTGACCATGGCGCGCGCGATCGCCACGCGCTGCTGCTCGCCGCCGGAGAGTTGCGCCGGCTGATGGCGCACGCGTCCCGCCAACCCGAGGGCGGTGAGCAGGCGTTCGGCCGCGGCGTTCGCCTCGCGGCGTGGACGGCCCGCTATCAGCGCCGGAAGGGCAGCGTTGGTCAGCGCATCGAACTCCGGCAACAGATGGTGAAACTGATACACAAAGCCGATGCGGTTGCGTCGAATTTCGGTGCGCGCGGCATCGCCTAGATCCCAGGCGGAGACGCCATCGATGCGCACCACGCCCGCGTTCGGACGCTCGAGCAATCCCGCCGCATGCAGCAGCGAGGATTTCCCCGATCCCGATGGACCAACGAGGCCGACGATTTCACCGGGGGCCAATTCCAAATCGACGCCCGCCAAAACGAGCAACTCGCCCGCGCCGGACTTGTAACGCCGCTCGAGACCGGAAATCGAAAGCACCGCTTCACTCATAGCGCAATGCCTCCACCGGATCGAAGCGCGAGGCCCAGGCCGAGGTGAGCAATGTCGAAGCGAAGGTGACCAACACCGTAAACGCCGAGATCAATGTCACTTCGCCCCACTCTATTTTCGCGGGCAAGGTTTCCAGCGAATAGACGGTGCCCGGAAACAAGTCGAACCCGGTCAGGTTCTGTACGACATTCTGGATGGTCTCGATATTGAGGCAGAACCCTATCCCTAGCAGCAAGCCGATACTGAGTCCGATCAGACCCAGGCTGGCGCTGGCCATGAAGAATACCCGCATGATCGCGCCTTTGGTGGCGCCCATGGTGCGCAGGATGGCGATGTCGCGGCTCTTGTTCTTCACCAGCATGATCAAGCCGGTGACGATGTTGAGCGCGGCGATCGCCACGAGAATCATGAGAATCAGCCGCATGACGTTGCGCTCCACCACCAGCGCTTCGGCCAACCCCTGGCTCCTCGCGCGCCAATCGTAGATGGTGTAGTTCGGACCCAGACGTTCGCGCAGCGCCGCCATTGGCGCGAGCGTGTTGTCGGGGTCGCCGATGCGGATCTCCAGTTCGTCGACGCCATCGCCGCGCCCGAATAGGATTTGCGCCTGCTCCAACGGCATGTAGATCAAAGCGGCGTCGAACTCGGCCATGCCGACGCTGAAAATGCCGCCGACCAGAAAGGATTTCCGCCTTGGGGTCTGTCCGAACGGCGTCATCGCCGGCTGCGGCGAAATGATCGACACGCCCATGCCGGTGGTGACGCCCAGCGCCGCCGCCAGCCTGTCACCCAGCAATACCGTCGGCGATTCCACGCCCTCGAAGCCGGCCAAATCGCCAACGCTGATATTGTCGGCAACGATCGGCAGCGCGCGCAGCTCATCGCGGCTGATCCCACGCACCAGAACACCGGCGGCTTGACCATCCGCCGCGGCCAGCGCCTGCGCGTTGATTTGTGGAGTCACCCGCAGCACGCCCTGCGCGCCTTGCGCTTGTTCGGCCAACCTGCGCACCTCCTCGCCCGGCAGCATGCGCGTGTCGACGTACACGTGGCCGTTCACGCCAAGAATGCGTGAAAGTAGAGTCTCCCGAAATCCATTCATCACCGACATGGTGATGATCAACGCCATCACCGCGAGCGCGATCGCCACCACGGAAATCACAGAGATCAGCGCCACGCCACCGTGCTGTCGCCTGGCGCGCAGATAGCGGCCGGCAAGCATGCGTTCAAATAATCCGAACGGCTGGGAACGCGTCGCCACCTCAGTAAGCCCGCGCGATCAGAATTTCTTCCACCGCTGGCGCGCCGGTGAAAATGCATTTTCCCAGCGACGCAGGTTGCGCCAGCGGCGCGTTGCGGATGGTGAGCTTCAGCGCCTTGAGCCGCTCTCCAACCTCCTCCAGCGCAGCCCCGCTCGGCCGCGCCCAGCCGACCCGAGCCCAGCCCTTGAAGCCCCCATCCTCATCGGCGCCGTATTGGGCGACGAGGTCATCGAAGCTCTTGAAGTCGCCGCGGATCGCGCCCTGCATGCGCGCCTTCGCCTCGGCGAACATCGCGCCTTGCATGTGTTCCAGAACGCTGGGCGCCTGAGCGATGAAGTCCGCGCGCGCGAGCGCGTTGGTCTTGATCTTCTCGCCATCGCGCAATGCGGTGCGCACCAGATAGCTCACCTGCCCGCCGGCGGCGTCGCGCGGCCCGATCTCGCAAATGAGCGGCGCGCCGCGGCGCACCCAGTCCCAGCGTTTGTCGGCGGGGCGGGCGTCCTTGGCATCGACGAACGCGCGCAACGGTGCGCCGAACGCTTTGGCGGCGCCAAGCTCGGCGGCGAGTGCCGCGCAATATTCGCTGATCTGTGCGTCCTCCGGCTTGCCGCGCAGCATCGGCACAATCACGATTTGTCGTGGCGCGACGGCGGGCGGCGTGCGCAAGCCGTCATCGTCGCCGTGGGTCATGATCACCCCGCCGATGAGGCGCGTGGACACCCCCCAGGACGTGGTGTGTGCGAGGCTCATGCCGCCGTCCTTGTTCTGGTAGCGGATGTTCTGCGCTTCGGCGAAATGGGTGCCGAGATAATGCGAGGTGCCCGCCTGCAGCGCCTTGCCGTCCTGCATCATCGCCTCGATCGAATACGTGCGCTCCGCGCCAGGGAAGCGTTCGTTCTCAGGCTTTTCGCCGGCGATCACCGGCATGGCGAGGAAATCTTCCGCCACGCCGCGATAGATTTCGAGCGCCAGCATGGTTTCGTCCATGGCGTCCTTCTCGTCGGCGTGGGCGGTGTGGCCCTCCTGCCAGAGAAACTCCGCCGTGCGCAGGAACATGCGCGTGCGCATTTCCCAGCGCACGATGTTGGCCCATTGATTGAGCTTCAGCGGCAGGTCGCGATACGACTTGATCCAGCGCGCAAACGCGTCGCCGATGATGGTCTCGGACGTCGGGCGGATGATCAGCGGCTCGGCGAGTTCCGCTTCGGGGTCGGGTTGTAGGCCACCGTCAATGGACTTCAAGCGGTGATGGGTGACCACCGCCATTTCCTTGGCGAAGCCCTCGACGTGCTCGGCTTCCTTGGCGAAGAAGCTCAGAGGGATGAGCAGCGGAAAATAATAGTTCTCGTGTCCGCTCTCCTTGATGCGCCGGTCAAGCTCTCCTTGCAGACGCTCCCAGATCCCCATGCCCCACGGCTTGATGATCATGCAGCCGCGCGTCGGCGAAAGCTCGGCCAGGTCCGCCTCGCGGACCACGGCCTGGTACCATTCGGGAAAATCCTCGGCGCGCGTGACTTTGAGCGCATGCATGGGCGTTCGGTTCCTGACGAAATTGGAGTTGGCCAAATTTAAGGTTGGATAGACTGCCCCGCTTCGCTGGGCAACGCGCCAGCCTCAGCCGCGCACGCGAAAAATGTCGGCCGAGACCGCCCAGGCCACGCCGAGCCACAGAATCGCCGCTATGCCTGTGGCTAAGGCCGCCTTCAGCCGGAGCTTCGGTACGCGCGGCGCGCCGCGCTCAATGCCCGGGGGGCCCGCCTCGTCCGCTTCGTGCAAGCTCTGGGCGCCCATGGGCAGCACCGAAAAAAATGCCAGCCACCACAGAATGAAATAAACAGCGAACGCCATTGGCGGGCTCACGCGTGCGCTCCCTTTGGCGTTTCCATCAGCTCGATCAGCACGCCGTTTGAATTCTTTGGGTGCACGAAGATGATCAGCGTGCCGTGCGCGCCGATGCGCGGTTCGTTCAGCACGGTAGCCCCTTTTCGCTGCATTTCGTCGCGCGCGGCGTAGATATCGGCGACCTCGAAGCAGACATGGTGCTGGCCGCCGGCGGGATTGCGCTCCAGGAATTTCAGGATCGGAGAATTCTCCCCAAGAGGTTCGATCAACTCGATCTGGCTGTTTTCAACATTGACGAACGAGAACCGTACGCCCTGCGCCGGCAATTCCCGCGTTTCGGTGATGGCGCTTTCTTGGACGCCGTAGAGGTCGCGATAAGTCGCCTTCGCCGCCTCGATCGAGGGGACTGCAACTCCTACGTGGTTCAATCGGCCGATCATCTCATTCATCCTCGCCAGCGCGCCTTCAAACTAACCGGAGTCAAGCGCGCTGCCCGTGCTCCTCCCGATAGGGGGAGGACGGCGTGTGTGCGCGCGACAGCAACCCAGCGCGTCCTACACCCGCAATATCGAAACATCCACCAGCGGCCGCTTGCCCCACAAGCGATCGGCCGCCTTGCGCACGGCCCGCATGACAGCGCCTTCGACCGCCTCGTCGTCTTGCCTCTGCTCAAGAGCCAGCCGGCCGAACGCCGCCTCCGCGGCGCGCGCCAATTCCTCTATTGCCGCCTCCAGCACTTCTTCGTCCGCCATGGAAAGCCCGCGCAGCAAGACGTTGGGGCCGGCAAGGATCGTGCTTTTCTTGTCGCCCACCACCATCGAGACGTTGACAGCGCCCTCCGCGCCCAGCCGGCGCCGATCGCGCATGGCCTCGTCGTCGGCATCGATCATGACGCCGCCGTCCACAAAAAGTCGCCCAGAGGGCACTTCGTCAATCACCGCCGCGGGTCCCGGCGCGAGGCGGATGAGGTCGCCATTGTTGGGAGCGATGGTCTCGCTCACCTGCAATTCCTGCGCGAGGCGGGCGTGTTCGAGGATATGGCGGCGTTCGCCGTGAACCGGCACCGCAATGCGCGGGCGCGCCCATTGATACATCTGCCGCAATTCGTCGCGCGCGGGATGTCCGGACACATGGACTGGGGCGTCGTCGGCCGTGATCAGCTCCACGCCGCGCTCGAGGAACGCGTTGTAGAGGCCGTGGATGGCCGTCTCATTGCCCGGGATGACACGCGAGGAAAAAATCACCGTATCGCCGGCGTGCAAAGCCACATTACGGAACTCGCCGCGCGCGATGCGGGTAAGGGCGGCGCGCGGCTCGCCTTGGCTGCCGGTGCAGAGGTAGAGCACTTTGTCCGGGGCGAGGCTGACGGCCTCTTCTTCCGATAGGATTTGCGGCGCGTCAGCAAGCAGTCCGACGCTTTTCGCCGCCCCCACGATCCGATGCATGGAACGGCCAACCAGGCACGGCTTTCGCCCGCATCGGCGCGCCGCGAACAGCGCGGATTCCACACGCGCGACGTTCGAGGCGAACGCGGTCACCGCCACCCGCCCGGTGCAGCCGGCAATCACAGTCGCCAGTTTCTCGCGCACGTCAGCTTCGGAGCCGGAAGTTCCTTCAACGAACACGTTGGTGGAATCGCACACCATCGCCAGCACCCCCTCTTCGGCCATGGCGCGTAGCGTGACCTCATCGGTGACCTCCCCGATCATGGGATCGGGATCGATCTTCCAGTCGCCCGTGTGCCACACCAATCCCAGCGGCGTTCGGATCGCCAACCCGTTAGGCTCGGGTATCGAGTGCGTCAGCGTGACAAACTCAATGTCGAATGGCCCAAGCGTCAGCTTGCCCTTCATCGGGATTTCCGTGAGCGGGACTTTGTCGAGCAGGCCGCGCTCCTTCAGCTTCTCGCGCACCAAAGCCGCCGTAAACGGGGTTGCGTAGACCGGCGCCTTCAGACGCGGCCACAACCAGCCCAGCGCGCCGATATGGTCCTCGTGCGCATGGGTCAGAACAATGCCCAGAATGTCCGCGCTCGCATCGGCGAGGTAGGCGGGGTCCGGCAGGATGACATCCACGCCCGGCGTTGCCTCCTCCCGGCCGAAAGTGACGCCGATGTCGACGATGATCCACTTTCTCGCCTCCGCGGGACCGTAACCGTAGGCGTTCAGGTTCATCCCGATCTCGCCCGATCCCCCCAGCGGCAGGAAAACGAGTTCATCGTCAGGATTGGGTTTCTTCAAAGCACTCCGCCGTTCCGTTTGAATATTTCCAGCAGCCCGTGCGAGGTGAGGTCCTGGTCGAAATGATCGATGCTGGGAAACGCGCCCTCAAACAGCGCCGCGACGCCCCCTGTCGCTATCGTCTTCATCGGCTTGCCGTATTCGGCCTTGATGCGCCGGCACAGGCCCTCGATCATCTCTATGGAGCCCCAATAGACGCCCGATTGCATGGCGGTGACGGTATCCCTGCCGATCACCCCGCCGGGGTCGCGGATTTCCACACGCGGCAAGCGTGCGGCCGCATCGTGGAGCGCCTGCAATGACAGATTGATGCCGGGCAGAATGATGCCGCCCTCGAAGGCGCCATCGCTGCCGACAATGTCGAAGGTAGTCGCGGTGCCGCTGTCGACGACAATCGATGGCCCGCCATACTCGATGAATGCGCCCACCGCGTTCACGAGGCGGTCGGCGCCTGCTTCGCTCGGCTTGTCGATGCGCACCTCGATGCCGAGCTTCACGCCAGGCTCGCCGATCACCATCGGCTCGGCGCCGACATAACGGCGGGAGAGATTGCGCAGATTGAACAGCGCCTGAGGAACCACGGTCGAAATGATGCAGGCAGTGACATCGGTGAAGCCAAAGCTGCCCAGCGCCATCAATTGCGAAAGCCACGGCGCATACTCATCGGCGGTGCGCCGCGGATCGGTGGACGAGCGCCATTGCGCGCGCCAAGCCTTGCCATCGTGGATGGCGAACTTGGTGTTGGTGTTGCCGACATCGATCGCAAGGAGCATGGGTTCAAGCCGCGCTGGAGAAGAAGACATCACCCGCCGCGATCGCGCGCCGGCCGCTTGGGGTGTCGAGTTCGAGTTCGCCGCGAGCGGAAATGCCGGCCAATGTGCCTTCGAGCGGCGTCTCGCCCTGCACTACGCGGGCAGGCCTGCCCATGCCATGGGCCCGCGCCAGCCACGCCGCGCGCAGCGGTGCGAAGCCTTCCTCGGCGAGGCGCGCGCACCAGCTCTCCAGGCAAGGCCGCAACCCCGCGAAGAAAGCAGAGGGCGACGGCGCAAGCGCGCCTTCCGGCAGCACAGCCCTGAGGCAGGTCGTCGGTTGGTCGATCGCCCCCGGGGCCGCCGCAATGTTCACGCCGAACGCCAGCGCAACCCAGAGCCTGCCAGGAGACGCAGCCCCGCTCTCAAGCAGAATGCCCGCGGCCTTGGAAGCGCCGGTCATCACGTCGTTTGGCCATTTCAGGGTCACTGACCCCTGCGCGCCGAAAGCCTCGAGTGTTTCGGCTATGGCGAGGCCGGCGGCAAAGCCCAGCTGCGCTGCTTCGGAGGCGGGTCGGCTGGTCTCGAACAAATAGGTGGCGAACAGATTGCCTTCGATCGAGACCCAAGCGCGTCCCCTACGGCCGCGGCCAGCGGTTTGGCGGCGCGCCAGCAGCCAGACCGGGCCATATTCCTTACGCTCGGCGCGGCGGCGCGCCTCCAAAAGCGTGGAGTCTATTTCGTCAAATGTCTCTATCGGCGCATGGGCGTCGATCATCGCCCCTCTCAGAAGCTCATTCTCACTGCTGTCTCCGCCCAATTCTCGATCGCGCCAAGCAGCAACACCAGAACCGGGAAGGAAAGCACGGCGGCCGCGGCCGCTGTCAGGGCTATGGTTGCCGAGGCCGGCGCCAAACTCGCCGCCGGCGGGCTGAACCAAACCGCGGCCAGCAAGCGCAAATAGTACGCCGCCGCCACGACCGCGGCTATCCCGGCGAGCACTGCGAGCCAGACCATATCCGCGCCCACCGCGGCCTGGAAAACCAGGAACTTGCCGATAAAGCCCGCGAATGGCGGGATGCCCGCCACCGAAAACAGCAACATGGTGAGCAGGATCGCCATCCAGACGCGCGTCTGCGCCATGCCCGCGAGATCGGCGACGGTCTCGGCGGGCGCGCCGTCGCGGCGCATGGCCAGGATGAGCGCGAAAATGCCGACTGTCGCCGGCAGATAAAGCGCCAGATAGATGAACGCCGAACTGGGGCCCTGCTCCACGCCGCTGGCGAGCCCCATCAGCACGAACCCCATATTGCCGATGGAGGAATACGCCATCAGCCGCTTCAGGTTGGTCTGCAGCAGCGCCCCGATCGCGCCCCACGCCATCGAGATCGCCGCCAGCGCGGCGATCACTTGGCGCCACTGATCCTCCAAGCCAGCAAACGGCCCATAAAGAACCCGCGCCATCAGCGCTGCCGCCGCCACCTTGGGGGCCGCGGCGAAGAACGCGGTTACCGGCGTCGGCGCGCCTTCGTACACGTCGGGCGTCCACATGTGGAACGGCGCCGCCGACATCTTGAACGCCAGCGCGCACAACATCAGCACCAAGCCGAAGGTGAGCCCCACGCCGCCCGCGCCCTCGCCGACAGCAGAGGCGATGGCGTCGAAATGAATGGACCCGGTAAAGCCGTACACGAACGAAGCGCCGAACAGCAAAAGCCCGGAGGCGATGGCGCTCAGCACGAAATATTTGAGCCCAGCCTCCGAGGAATTCGCGTCGTCGCGCCGCCACGCCGCGAGCACATAGGCGGCGAGAGATTGCAACTCGACCCCAACATAGAGGCTGATCAGATCCTGCGCCGAGGCCATCACGAACATGCCGAGCACCGCGAGCGTCACCATGATGGGGAACTCGAAGCGTTGCTCCTTGGTGCGCGTGAAGTGATCGGCGCCGAGCGCAAGCGTCGCCGCCGCCGAGAACGCGATTAGCGCCTTGGCGAAGACGCCCACGCCATCGATCACCATCGCGCCTTGAAACACGGAGACGGGCGCCGCCGGTCCTCCGGCAATGGCGGCGACGCCAGCGGTGATCAGCGCGCCGATCGCAAGCAGCGAGGTGACGGCGAAGAGCTTGTCGCCCCACCAAACCGCCAGCCCCGCCGCCAGCAACGAGAAACCGACCAGAATCGCTTCCGGCCACATATGCGGATAACTCGCCAAGAGGTCTTGCAGCGGAGCAGACATCATGGCCCGCCTCCAAAGGCCGCCACGATCTGCCGCGCGGAATTCTCGGTAAAGTCGAGCACATAAGTCGACGCCAAGCCCATGATCAAAGTCGCGACGACAAGGGGCGCGAACGTGATCCATTCGCGCGCGTCGATGTCGTTGATGCCCATGAGTTTTGGATTTTCGATCACGCCCAGGGCGACCTTGCGGTAAAGCGTCAGCGCATAGGCCGCCGAGAAGATCACGCCGAGGCACGCGCCGGCCGCAGCCCACGGCGCTGCCTGGAACGCGCCCACCATGGTGAGAATCTCGCCAGGGAAACCCGACGTCCCCGGCAGCCCGACATTGCCAAGCGTAAACAGCATGAACACCGCCGCATAGACCGGCATGCGGTTCACCAGCCCGCCATAGAACGCGATCTCGCGCGTGTGCATGCGGTCGTAAAC
>JAKFYF010000281.1 GCA_021731005.1 Hyphomonadaceae bacterium | reverse complement strand
GTCAAGCAAGGCGGCTCACGCGAGGCGGGCCGCGCGCACCCACCATAGCGGATGCGCGGCGCCGAGATCGGCGGCGAGGCTGACAGCGTCCTCAGCCGAAACCGTCAAGCCAAACATAGTCGCCCCGCTGCCGGACAGGGCTGCGTGATGCACCCGCCGGTCGCGCGCCAGGGCGACGCCAATCTCGGCTATCGCGGGCAGGAGCGCACGCGCCGCCGGCTCAAGATCGTTGCCGAGCGAGGCCGCACCGGCAATGGCTTCGCGTGCGCTCCGCCAATCGGGCGCGGCGCGTGCCGCGAATCCCTTGCCGAGCCCCATGGCGTCGAACTGGCGGTAGACAGCGGCTGTCGCCAGCGGCTGCAGCGGATTGACCAGGACCGCGTGCAGCGTCGGCAGCGCAAGCGGTGCAGCATCGGCGCCAGTTCCGGTCATATAGGCTGCGCGCCCAAGCACGCAGACCGGCACGTCGGCGCCGAGAGAGCGCCCAATCCCGGCAAGCGCGGCGTCGTCGAGGTCCAGCCGCCAAAGCTGATTGAGCGCGCGCAACGCCGCCGCGGCGTCGGCCGAGCCGCCACCGATACCGGATGCCACCGGCAGTTCCTTGTTCAACACTACCGCCGCGAGCGGCGAATCGACGCCGGCAGCCGCGGCGAGCGCACGCACGGCGCGAAACACCAAATTGCCCTCGTCGCTCGAGAGATCGCACGCAAACTCTCCCTCGATACGCAACGAGAGCGCGCCGGATGCAGCGGCTTCCACCCAATCGCCAACATCGGCGAACATCGCCACGCTTTGCAGCGGATGCATTCCGTCAGCGCGCGGGCGACCCACCTGCAGCGTCAGATTGATCTTTGCCGGGGCAAAGACGCGCACTTTCATCGGTGCGCGGTTTGCGGGGTCGGCTCGGCGGGCAAGCCGTGCTCCAGCTTGGTCTGGATTGGCTGGGGCGCGTCAGGCTCAAGCGCCAGCGCGCGGCGCCATTGGAAGCGCGCCTCGATTCTGCGGCCCATGCGCCAATATGCATCGCCGAGGTGGTCGTTGAGTGTCGGGTCGGCGGGCGAGAGCTCGACCGCGCGTTCCAGCAATTCGAGCGCGCGTGGAAAATCGCCGAGCCGATAATGCGCCCAGCCCAAACTGTCGACGATGGCGCCGGACATCGGCCGCTGCTCAAGCGCCCGCTGAATGAGCGCCAAGCCCTCGCTCAAACGTTCGCCGCGATCCACCCAGCTATAGCCCAGATAATTCATCACGTCCGGCTGCTCTGGCGAAAGCTCGAGCGCGCGCTGCATATCCGCTTCCGCTTCCGGCCAGCGGCCGAGGCGCTCGCGCGCGGCCCCGCGGGCGAAATAGAGCCGCCAATCCTGCGGCGCGCGTGCGATCAGCTCTGCGTAGATCGGCTCGGCCTCGTCATAGCGCTCCATATCGCGGTAGAGGTCGGCAAGCGAACGCAGCGCACGCGGCTCTCCGCTTTCGGCACTCGCGCGCGCCAGCGTCAGCGCGGCCTCGCGTTCGCCGGCGTCGTACAGAAGCCAAGCCTCCATCGTGCGCGCGCTGCCGGCGTAAGGCGAGGGCGGCTGAATGCGCGCCAGCGCCACGCGCGCGGCGGCGATCTGGCCAAGATCGGATTGGGCTTGGGCGAAAGCGAGCCGCGCTGAATCTAGCTTCGGGTCGAGCATCAACGCCAATGTCAATGACGCGAGACCCGCCACCGCGTCGCCCTCGCGCAAGAACATGCCCGACAGGCCCTGCATCGCCGCCGCCGCCCCGCGCGCCGGTGTCAACAAATCGCTCGCCGCCGGCCCGCCGGCCTGCAGGCGCGCCAGAGCCGCCGCGAGCGCGGGGCTTTCGCGGGCGCTATCGGCGCTGAGCAGCGCGATGGCCTCTGCGCGCGCACCCCGGCGCGCCAACAGATCGGCGTGGCGCTCGATCCCAAGCGGCGAGCGCATGTCTCCTCGCGCCGCCAGTTCGTAGGCCGCGAGCGCCTCGTCGGAGCGCTGCGCAAAGTCCAGCGCCATCGCCTGCTGGTAGACGAACAAGCCTCCATAGGGCCGCAGATTCATGAGCGATGCGAAGTTCTCGCCGGCCTGGCTGCTTTCGCCTCGGCCGGCGCCGGCCCACACCGCCAGCATGCGTGCGATCAGCTCCTGGCCGGCATTACCCTCAAGATGCATCAGCTGACGTTGCGCGCGCGCCCAATCGCCGACGGCCAGCGCATCGGCCGCGCGAACAATATGAGCATAGGCGGAAGGATCGTTGGGCCCGGCCATGGCGGCGGCGCGGCGCGCGCGCGCCTCCTCGCCGGCGGCGAGCGAGGCCGCCAATGCGCCATCGATCAAAGCGGCGTTGTGCGGCGCGTGCGCGAGCGCAGCAAAATATCGCTCCGAAGCGCCCTCGTGATCGGAGCGCAGATTGGCGACGCGGCCAATCAGATAATCGCCGTAGGAGGCTGAGTTCGGAGGCGCTGGCGGCGTTGACGCGCACGATGCCATGGCCAGACACGTCAGCGACGCAGCGATGCGAGGAAGAGTCTTACCAACAGTGCGAAGCGCTGACTCATGACGCATGGAAGTCAACACTCACAAAAAATTGAACCCGTCATTCCGGACGCGCGGAGCGCGATCCGGAACCTAGGGGCAGCAAACGCGACGCTTGCCCCTGGATTCCGGGTTCGGCTTCGCCGCCCCGGATTGACGAAGTCTGTGACAGGTCGGTTGATTGAGGCCGGTGCGCTCACAGGTCGTCCCGCTGCGCCGGCCCTTCTGGCAGATTCACCTGCGGCAGCGCGCGCTGCCGTGGCGCGCGCTCGGTCAGCCCCCGCGCCAGTTTTTGTTCGAGCAAACGCCGTCGCAGCACGTCGGGACGCGCCTCCAGCGCCTGGCGCCATGCGCCTCGGGCGTCATCGCGCCGCCCCAGCCGCCAATAGACGTCGCCCAAATGGTCGAGCACTTCGAAATTGGGATCGGACGCGGCCAAATCGTTGGCGCGCTCGATCAGCGCCTTGGCTTGCTCGAAATGGCCGTAAAGATAATAGGCCCACCCAAGGCTATCGATCACGGAATACTCGGTCTGGCCGTAATTGAAGCCGCGCCAAAGCAGGCGATAGCCCTCTTCCAAGCCTTCCTCGTGCTGGATCAGGGCGTAGCCAAGCGCGTTGAGGCGCAGCACCGAATCGGGCTGCTCGGCGAACAGCGCGCGCGCCGCGGCGATGCCATCGCGCCAGGCAACGGGATCGTCCATCAAGATGGTGACATAGAGCAGGCGCGTGTCGACGCTCGGATCGGCGGCGAGCGCTGCGCGCATGTCGGCGGTGGCGGCGGCGAGGTTGCCGGCGAAGCGGTGCGCGTAGGCGCGGTAGCCCAGCACGTCGGCGCGTTCCTTGTCGTCGCGCACCATGGCGAGCGCGCGATCGAAGGCGGGGATCGCGCGGTCGGCCTGACCCACCTGACGGTAGACATCGCCCACCGAGGCGATCACCGGCCACCGGTCGCCGCCGAGGTTCAGCGCCCGCTCGGCCGCGGCGATGGCCGCCTGGTCATCGCGCCGCTCAAGCGCGATCGAAGCGCGCAGGAGTTCGGCGTCGGCGGCAAACACGCTGCCCTGGGACATCAAGTCGACGATGCGCTGGGCGCCATCAACGCCGCCGGCGTTGAGCGTCTGCTGCGCAGCGTAGAGACGCCAATCGTCGGCGTCGCCCGACAGCAAGACCCCAAGCTGCAGCAGCGTCGAGCCGGGCGCGGAGGCAAATCCCCGGGCCGGATCTTGCTGCGCCAACATCGCGTTCAAGGTTTCGCCCTGGGTGACGTATTCGGCCAGGAAGATCATCCAGCGGCCCGCCGCGCTGCGCGCGTTCAAGGGTTGTTCGAGCGGGGGTTGCCCGGCATCCAAGCGGCGAAGATTCGCCGCCACGTCGGCCGAATTCGGCGCGAACACGTTGACGATATCGTAATAGCGGCGCGCATCCGCGGCCCGGCCCAGGCGATGGCTGACCAATGCCGCACGGTAGACCGCGTGGGTGACGCGCACAACCGCCAAGGCGCGGTCGAACTCCGCGCGCGTTTGCGGTTCGGCCTGCGCCGGCGGGGTAAGATCGAGGCGCTCGATCATTTGCGCGTAGACAGCGGCGGCCTCCTCAAGCCTGCCGGCGGACTCGAACACCAACGCGCGCGCCACTTCCGGCAGCGGACCCGGCAGTGAATCATCGCCAGCATCGACGCGTTCGACGCCGCGGTCGGCGCGCCCTTCGGCCGCAAGCAGGAACGGTTCAAGCATGTCGGCGAGGCCGCCCTGCAGACCGCCCGGGGCGGCGCGCAGCGCGGCGCGCGCATCGTCCAAGCGGTTGGAAACGAGATCGTCCGCGAACACCGCCGACACCCAGAGCGCAGCGGCGTCCCCGCGTGCGATGGCGCGGCGACCTTCGCGGACGAGATAATCGACATCAGCTTCCAACAGCGCGGCGCTGGCGTCGGGATAGGTACGATCGGCCGCGGCGTTGGGTGGAGAGGTGAGCCGCAGCGTTTCGGCAGGCGCGCGCTCATCGGCCGCCGCGGTCTGGGTAAGCCCAGGCGATTCCGGCTTGGTTTGCGCCAGCGCCGCCCCCGCGCTTGCCGCGGCGGCGATGCTCGCCGCAAGGATAGCCAGACGCATCTTCACCTCTTTCTCCCGTCTGAAACGGGTGCGGGTCACAAATTGGCGTAGTTCGGCCCGCCGCCGCCTTCGGGCGTCACCCAGACTATATTCTGACTTGGGTCCTTGATGTCGCACGTTTTGCAGTGAACGCAGTTTTGCGCGTTGATCTGAAACCGCGGGTTGGCCCCCTTCTCGTCATAAAGCACTTCATACACGCCGGCGGGGCAATATCGTGTCGCCGGTTCGGCGTAATCGCGGAGGTTCACCTTGATCGGGACCGAGGGATCCTTGAGCGTCAGGTGGGCGGGCTGGTCCTCCTCGTGATTGGTATTGGAAAGATAGACCGAAGTGAGCTTGTCGAAGGTCAGCGTTCCATCGGGTTTGGGATAGGCGATCGGCCTGTGCTTCTTGGCTTTCTCGGTGGCGGCGGCGTCGCTTTTACCGTGCTTGAGCGCGCCGGTTCCCGAAAACGGCGAAAAGCCGGCCAGCAGCGTGTTCGACCACATGTCCACCATACCGAGAACCCCGCCCCAGAAGGTGCCGTTGCGTGACAAGAGCGGCTTGGCGTTACGGACGAGTTTGAGGTCCCTGTAGACGCGGCTTGCCCGATACGCGGCTTCGTACTCTTCCAGCGTGTCGCGCTGGCGGCCTTGCTGCAGCGCCGCGAACGCCGCTTCCGCCGCCAGCATGCCCGTCTTCATCGCGTTGTGGCTGCCTTTGATGCGCGGCACGTTGACGAAGCCAGCCGCGCAACCGATCAGCGCCCCGCCCGGAAACGCGAGCTTGGGCACTGACTGCAGCCCGCCTTCGGTGATCGCGCGCGCGCCATAAGCCAGGCGCTTGCCGCCCTCGATGTGCTGGCGGATTTCCGGATGCAGCTTGTGGCGCTGGAATTCGTCAAACGGAGAGATGTACGGGTTCTTGTAGTTCAGGTGCACGACATACCCGACCGACACTAGCCGCTCGCCCCAATGGTACATGAACGAGCCGCCGCCGGTCTTGTCGTCAAGCGGCCAGCCCACTGTGTGCAACACTAGGCCCGGTCTGTGCTGGCTTGCCGGCACTTCCCACAATTCCTTGATGCCGATGCCGTATTTCTGCGGATCGCGGCCCTTGCTGAGTTCAAAGTGTTCGAGCAGGCCCTTGGTGAGCGAGCCGCGCGCTCCTTCAGCGATCAACACGTACTTGCCGTGCAGTTCCATGCCGGGCTGATAATCGCTCTTCTTCTCGCCGTTCTTGGCGATGCCGAACACGCCGGCGACCACGCCCTTGAGCGCGCCGGCTTCGTCGAACACGGGCGCCGAAGCGGCCATGCCGGGATAAATTTCAACGCCCAGCGCTTCGGCCTCGGCGCCCAACCATTTTGTGAAGTTCGAAAGCGAAACGATGTAATTGCCGTGATTGTTCATCAGCGGCGGCATCATGAACATGGGCAAGCTCGCCGCACCGGCAGGGCCAAGCACGACGAACTTGTCCTCGCTCACTGGTGTGTCGAGCGGGGCGCCCTTTGCTTTCCAATCCGGGATTAGTTCGTTGAGGCTTACCGGATCGATCACCGCGCCTGAGAGAATGTGCGCGCCGACTTCAGCGCCCTTCTCTAGCACGGCAACGGAAATCTTCCCGCCAGCAGCCTCCGCGAGTTGCTTGAGGCGAATCGCCGCCGAGAGCCCAGCCGGCCCCGCGCCAACGATCACGACATCGTATTCCATGGCGTCGCGCGCTTCTTCGACCATCGCCGTTCCTTCGCCCCGTGTTCGCGCGCCTTATCAAAGCTGGCGCGGTGGCGCGCAAGCCACACAAGTCGCTTTGCCGATTCGCGCGAGTCCGGCCACACTGGAGCGGTGGAGACCGATCCCGCCCTCGCCGCGCGCGCCGCCCTCGCCTTCTGGCGCGCGGCCGGCGTCGACATGGAGGAGGCGGAAGCCGTGTTCGCCGCCAAGGCTGGGCCGGCCTCGCCCCGACAGCGCAGCGCCGGCCCGGCGGCGAGCCCGGCCAAACCTGCGCCGCCGCCGCCGCGGCCCCGACCCAAACCGGGCGCCGAGGATCCCGTCGCCAGCGCCCGCGGCCTAGCAGCGGCGGCCGCCAGCATCCTCGACCTCAAAGCTGCGGTCCAAGCTTTCGAAGGCTGCGCACTCAAGCGCACGGCGAGGAGCACCGTGTTTTGCGACGGGACGCTTGGCGCCCCAGTGCTGCTGATCGGGGAGGCGCCCGGCAAGGACGAGGACGAGCAGGGCAAGCCGTTCGTCGGCCGCTCGGGCCAGCTGCTTGACCGCATGCTGGCCTATATCGGGTTGGATCGTAAGGTTAATTTACTGATTTCCAATACAATTTACTGGCGTCCCCCCGGCAACCGCGACCCTACCCAGGGCGAGATCGTCGCCTGCCTGCCCTTTGTGGAGCGTCTGATTGCCCTGGCCCAGCCCAAGCTCCTGATTCTGACCGGCAAAGCGGCGGCCCATACGGTGCTCAAGCGCGAGGACGGGGTGATGAAGCTCCGGGGACGCAAGTTTCTGCATCAGACCGAGGCTGGGGTCGTCAACGCCATGGTTATGCTTCATCCGGCATATCTCTTGCGCCAACCCCAGCAAAAGCGGCTGGCCTGGGCGGATCTGCTGACCGCCGAGGCCTGGCTCGATGACTTGGGCGTGGACCGGACCCGTTGAGAGCCCATCGCATGAGCCTACGAACCGCCATCGCCGCCCTGACCCTGGCTCTGCTTGCCGCCCCGGCGCAGGCGCAGCCGACCATTGTGGCGCTCTCGGAACATGATTCCGAGGCTTACCAGGCCGCCTTCCGCGCCATCGACGCCGGTAATTGGGGCGGCGTTGGCCCAGCTCTCGCGCGCGTGGAAGACGATCTGCTGGTGGCGGCGGTGCGCGGGCGCATGCTGCTCGCCCCGCGTTACCGCCCCTCTTGGGCTGAATACTCGAACTGGCTGAGGCAAAACGGCGAATACGGCATGGCGGAGGCGGTCTATGACCGCGCCATGGCTTCGCGGCGGCGGCGCTCGCGCGCGCAAGCCCCGCACCCGGATGAAGGCCCGCGCCGCCATTTGCCCGGCACGGCGGCGCCAGTTCCCGACGACACCGCCTCCGCCCGGGTTGCGCTCGAGCGCATCGCCGAACGCATCGGCGCGGGCGACGACGAAGGCGCACGCGCGCTGGCCTCTGTGCAGGCAATGGGGCCGCGCTCTGGACAGGCGCAATGGCAATTGGGGCTGATCGCCTACCGGCAACACGATTACGCCGAGGCCGTACGTCAGTTCGAGGCTTCCGCGCTCTGGCCCTATCACGGTGGTTGGGCGCGCGCTGGCGTGCATTTCTGGGCGGCGCGCGCACGGCTCGCGGCGAACGAGACCGCCGGCATTAGCGAGCATCTGCGGGCGGCGGCGGCGTTTCCCTGGACCTTCTACGGCCAATTGGCGCAAACCCAACTCGGGCACGACACCGCGCTCGTGTTCGAGCCGCCGCAAGTCGACACCGATGCGCTGGCGCGCTTCATCGAACGCCACCCAGGCGCGCGCCGCGCCGCGGCGCTGGCGCAATTGGGCCGCCTCTCGGAGGTGGAAAGCGAATTGCGGCGGCTGCACGCTGACCTCGCGCCAAGCGACGATGCAACCTTTTTGGCGCTTGCGATCGCGCTTGCGGCGCCGAGCGCGCAAGTGCGCGCGGCCGAATATGGCGGCCCGGAAGTCGCGGCCGGTTTCTGCCCGACCACGACGTTCGAGCCCGACGACGGATTTTCACTCGATCGCGCCTTGTTGTACGCAATCGTGCGGCAGGAGAGCCATTTCAATCCGAAAGCCGTCAGCGTTTCCAATGCGCGCGGCTTGATGCAGCTGCTGCCCTCGACCGCCCGCGACATGGATCGCTCCATCAATTACCGGCGCAATCCCGCCGCTCTGTTCGAGCCTGGCCGCAACATGCGCCTCGGCCAGGACTACGTGCACTGGCTGATGCAGGAGTTTCACAACGACGGCGATCTTGGCCGCGTGTTCGCCGCCTATAATGGCGGCCCTGGCTGGCTCTCGCGCTGGATCGACACCCAGCCGGCCGACATCGATCCGCTGCTGCTGTTGGAAACCATGCCGCGCGCGGAGAGCCGCGATTATGCCGAACGCGCGCTCTCGCACATGGCGCTGTGCCGCAAGCGCTACGGGCAGCCGACGCCTGAGCTGGATCGCCTGGCCTCCGGGGGCGCAGCTCTCTACACGCCGCTCGATGGGCGCTTGGCGGAACGATAGGCGGCAAGGTCGGCGGCAACGTCGATATCGCGCAACATTGGCAGCAGCGCGACGTTCGCCGCGCCCAGATTGCGCAATACATCAGCGGCGGCATGCGCACTCGACCAGCGCACGCCGCCCATGGCGCGCGCAACCGCGCGACCCGAACGCGCCGCCAGCAGCCAAAAGCCGCCATCATAGGCGGGGCCGAGCGCGAATGGTTTGCGCTTCAACGCCGCAAAGCCCTGGACAAGATGTGCGCGCGTGAGACTGGGGCAATCCGTGCCGATAATTGCGACGGCCCGCTTGTCGAGAAGCGCGCGCGCAAGCCGCGCGCCGAGATCGCCCGGACCTTGCGCCATGCGCGCCAAGCTGTCTGGCCAAACGCTGAAACGACCGCGAACCACGCTGTCTGGCGTGACGCAGAGCACTGTCCGCCAACGGTCGTCGCGCGCAACGCGCAGTGTGTGGGTCTGCAAACCGCGATTGATCCGCCACGCTTCGGCGCGGCCAAGCTCGGCGGAGAGGCGCGTTTTTCCAACACCGACGCGCGGCGCCTTGGCCATGACGATCAGGGTGGGCTTGTACAAATCTTCTCCTTGGTTGACCCGTCATTCCCGCTACGCGGACGCATTGCGCGCGTTCCTTCCGCGTCCATTCCGTCATTCCGGACGCGCAACGCGCGATCCGGCAACTGTATTGTTTAGGCATGGAAGGCGACCTTGTCTCGGAGCATGGCGTTGAGGGCGACGAGGAGTTTTCTGGCGACGGCGATGAGGGCGAGCTTGGCTGGTTTTCCAGCCGCGCGCAGGCG
>JAKFYF010000040.1 GCA_021731005.1 Hyphomonadaceae bacterium | reverse complement strand
GCCCAGACGCCAAACCTTCAACGGGGCGGCTGGCGCTCTTGGTCGGAGCGCTGTGGCTGGTCGGCGCCAGCGCCGCGGCGTTCGCTCTCCTGGGGAACCGAGTAACATCGCTTTCGCTGGCCGAGATGCTGGCGGTGGCGGCGGGCATCGTTCTGCCGGCGCTGATGACCATGCTCTCCGGCGCCGCGGCGCGCGACAGCGCCAGCGCCCGCGCCGAGGCGGCGCGCTTGGCCGACGCCGCCGACCGCCTGCTCAATCCGCAGCAGAGCGCCAGCGAGGCAGCGCGGCGGGTCGCCATGAATGTCCGCGCCGAGATTGGCGCGCTCGACCAAGCGGTTGAAAACACCTTGGCGCGACTTCGCGAAGTCGAGGGCCACATCACCCGCCAAGTATCGAGCGTCAACGACATCGCCGACCGCGCCAAGGCCGGCGCCAACGAAATGATCACCGGCATGGAGCGCGAGCGGGAGGAATTGCTGCGCATCTCGCGCGATCTGAACGCGCAGGCGCAAGGCATTGGCAATTCCATCTCCCGCCACACCAACACCATCGCCGAGGCCGCCAAGAACGCGGAGTCAGAGGTGCGCGCCGCCGATCAGGCTTTGGACAACCGCATCTCTTCGTTCGGCGCGGCCGCCGCCCTGATCAACGATCGCACGCAGGGGCTTGCGAACGCGGCGCAGGCAAGCGCGGACTCAGCGCTGCGGCTGGAAGGAGCGCTTTCCCATGCGCTCGAAGTGCTGACCAAGGCCGGCGCCCTCACCGACGCCGCGCGCCAATCGGCGGAAGCGGCGACGCTGGCGGCCAATTCCACCGCGGGGGTGGTGCGCGAATCCACCGACCGCGCGGTCGAAGATGCGCAGCGCGCGGCCGAGATCATTCGCGGCGAAGCGACGAGCATCGAGCGGGAGGCCAATATCGCGCTCGAGCGCCTGCGCGAGGCGGCCGATGCCGCGCGCGAAGCCGCGCAAAGCGTCCGCGCCGCCGCCGAGGAAGCGCCTGCCCTTTCCCCGCGCGCGCGGGAAGAACGCTACGATGGCGCCTGGCGCGAGGCGCGCGACCCGCTGGAAGATCGCGCCGCCCCCGCTCGCCGCGCCGAGCCTGCGCCCGATCCGGGCGATTGGACCTGGCGCGATCTGTTGTCCTCCGTCGACAAGTCGGCGCCCGAGCCGAGGGCGCGCCCGCCGCGGCGCGAACCCGCGGCGCCGGTTGCGCCGGCGCGCCGGCAAGCTGCGCCCGAACCGCGCGGACCGAGCCTTCCCATTCTTGAGGAGATCGAACGCGCCGGCCTGCAGCTCGACGAGGTGTTTTCACTTTCTGGGCTCGAGCGCATCGCCCAGCGCGCGCGCTCGGGGACCCAAGCGCGCCGCCGGGCCGTACAAGACGCAGCCCCTGACGCAGCACGGCGCATGAGCGAACATCTCGCCGCTAACGCCGAGGCCAAGCAAGAAGCCATGCGCTTTTTGAGCACGGAGGGCGCGCGCATCGCCGACCAGATCGGGCGCGGCCGCGCTCCCATGAACGCGGAGGCGACGCGTGCTTTCCTGCTGCTCGACGCCGCCGCCGGCTAGCGCGTGCCGCGCGAAGTCGACCCCAAACGCACCCGCAAGGCTCAGCGCCTGATCCGCAAACTCAAGAGCGCGGCGCCGGAAACGACCGATCCTGAAACAGGAGAAGTCAAACCCGCCGAAGGCGCGGTGGATTATTCGCGGTGGGAGAAGGATTTCCTCGGCGAAGTCGATGTAAGGCTGGAAAAATACGGCTCCGCCTTCGCCAATCTCGCCAAGGGCCGCAAGCAAGACGCGCTCTCGACGCTGCAGACAGTGAAGTTGAAAGAAATCGCCGCCAAGGCGCGCGGCAAGAAACGCAAAGGGCTGACGACGAAGAAGCCGCTGGGATGGAAGAAGCGGGATAAGGAGTAGCAGGGGTAGCCCGAACCGCCGGCGCCTCGCTGACATGGTTCAGATCGCTCCGATAGAGCACCGCGTTGGGGGCCCGGCCGCCAGAGGCTGACAGGCGCCAGCTTTGGTGCTAAGTTGTTTCAATGACAGCCGCTCCCGGTCACCCGCGTATATCGATCGACGCCGACACTTGCTTTGGCAAACCGCGGATTGCTGGCACACGGATCACGGTTGATCTCATTCTGCGCACCTTGGCGGAATCCAGCATGGAGTGGCTGCTGGAGGGCTACCCGGATATCACGCGTGAGGATGTCGCCGCAGCGCTCGCATATGCTTCCGACGCCGTGCTAACCGCCCGAGCGCCCGTTGTCGCCGCCGAGTAGATGAAATTCTGCACTGATCACTCGGTGCATGGCGCGCTGGTGCGCGCACTTGAGATGACCGGGGTCGATACTGTGTCGGCGCGCCTGCTTGGGCCGCGGGCGACGGACGCTGACATCCTGGCGTTCGCAAGCCGCCAAGATCGCGTGCTTATTGCACAGGATGCCGATTTTGGTGCGCTCGTATTCCTCGAAGGGCAAGTCTGCGTTGGCGTCGTTTCGATTCGCTTTCGCATCCGAAGCGCAACCCAAGCCGCCGACACCGCCCGCCGAATCCTTGCTTTGCCGCAAGGCGGACGCGGCGCATTCACCACTCTTGATGCGGCGGGAAAGCGCCGGCGGCCGTTGCTCTAATTACCCCTCCGCCGCGACGCGCTCTTCCAGCCCGTACTCCCGCAGCTTGCGATAGAGCGTACTCCGGCCGATGCCGAGGCGGCGGGCGACTTCCGACATGTGGCCGGCATAGTGGTCGATCGCCAGTTCGATCAGGTCGCGTTCGACTTGCTGCAGCGCGCGCAGATGGCCTTCGGCGTCGAAGATCGCGACCGGCGGCGCGCTTGCCGCTTCCGCGACCGCATTTTGCAGCACGCGCACATCGTGATCGTTGGCCGGTTCGGGCAGATTGTCGGCGCGCGCGTCGTTGGCGACGGAAAGCGGGGTCAAACCGGAGATTTGCGGAAAATCCTCCGGCTGCAACAGCGCGCCCTCGCAGAGAATGACCGCGCGGAACACGGCGTTCTCGATCTGGCGCACATTGCCCGGCCACTCGAATTCGCACAGCATCTTCATCGCCGCTTCGGAAGCGCCGCGCACCTTGCGCCCTTCTTCGGCGTTGAAGCGGGCGATGAAGCGCGCCACCAGAGCCGGGATATCCTCGCGGCGCTCACGCAGGGGCGGCGCCTCGATGGGAAACACGTTGAGGCGATAATACAAATCCTCGCGGAAGCGGCCATCGGCCACCAATTTGGCGAGATCCTTGTTGGTGGCGCTGACGATGCGCACATCGACCTTCACCGGACGCTTGGCGCCGACCGGATCGACTTCGCCCTCCTGCAGCACGCGCAGCAATTTTACTTGCGCTTCGAGCGGCAGTTCGCCGACTTCGTCCAGAAACAGCGTCCCGCCATTGGCTTCCGCGAATTTGCCGGCATGATTGTCGGTGGCGCCGGTGAACGAGCCCTTGGCGTGCCCGAACAGGATGGACTCGACCAAATTCTCAGGGATGGCGCCGCAATTGACGGTGACAAACGGCTTGCCGGCTCGCTCGCTGCCGCCTTGGATGGCGCGCGCCAGCAATTCCTTGCCGACCCCGGACTCGCCGGTAATCAGCACCGGAATATTGGACCCCGCCGCGCGCTTGCCCATGCGCACCACCGGCCCCATCACCGGGGCGTTGGCCACCATGTCGTCGAACGAAAGCTGCCCGGAGGCGCGCTTTTTCAACCGTACAACTTCGGTTTTCAAGTTTGACAGCTCAAGCGCGTTGCGGATCGAAACCAGGATCCGTTCGGGGCTCGCCGGCTTGACGAAGAAATCGCTGGCGCCGGCCTGCATGGCTTGTACGACCGTGTCGATGCCGCCCGAGGCGGTGAGCACGATGCAGGGCAAATCGGCGCGCCGCTGGCGAATTTCCTTGAGCGCTTCCTGGCCACTCATGCCTGGCATCACCAGATCCAGCATGACTGCATCGATGTCTGCGTGGACCTCGACGGCTTCCACCGCCTGGAAGCCATTTTCCGCCACCCGCGTGTCAAAGCCGTTGCGTTCGACCGCGGCTTGCAACAGGCGCCGCTGCGCCGGATCGTCATCGACGATCAGGATCGTCTTTCCCATGTCCCACCAAATTCTGTTGATCGCGCTTTTCTTTGCGAAAACGCTTATCGTGAGCGGACCATAACCAAGACAGGTTCAGGTCGCGTTAAAATGGCACACTGGAATGCGATTTCAGTCAGCGCGCGTTGGGGCTATGTAAACGCGATGTTCACCATGCTTCATGGACCGCCGGCGTCCCCGCCGGCAACGGCGCTTCAAACGCGCAGGCGTCAGAGTGTTGGCAGCCGCCCGTGCCGGCGGGGACGCCGGCGGTCCATATGACCGACGACTCGCGCGATCCAGAACGCGACCGCATCAGCGCGCGCATTGGCCGCGTCGCCAGGGTCGGCGCCAACATGTCAGGCGCGGTGGGCGCGCGCGTCATGGGGGCTGATCAGCAAGCGCTGGCGCGGGCGCTGCGCCAAGCCTTGGGCCGTTCCAAGGGGCCGCTGATGAAAGTGGCGCAGTTGCTCGCCACCATCCCCGATCTGTTGCCGCAGGCCTATGCCGAGGAATTCCGCAAACTGCAGGCGCACGCTCCGCCGATGGGTTGGCCGTTCGTGCAAAGGCGCATGCGCGCCGAGCTTGGCGAGGATTGGGAAACCCGGTTTGCCGCATTCGAGCACGAGGCCGCGGCGGCCGCATCGCTTGGGCAAGTCCATCGCGCCACTTCGCTCGACGGCCGCGCGCTCGCCTGCAAGCTGCAATATCCTGACATGACGAGCGCAGTGGAGGCCGATCTCGCCCAGCTCAAGGCGCTGCTCGGCCTGTTTAAGGCCATGGACGGCTCGATTGATTCATCCGAGGCGATCCTTGAAGTCGGCGAACGCCTGCGCGAGGAACTCGATTATGCGCGCGAGCAAAAGCATATGCGGCTGTTTAAGGAAATGCTGGCGCCCCACGTCGACATCCACACGCCCGAACCCGTCGCCGAACTCTCCACCAAGCGCCTGCTCACCATGACCTGGCTCGGCGGGCGCGGTCTGATGCACTGGCTGGAAGAGCCCCAGGAGCTGCGCAACCGCATCGCCGAATTGCTGTTCCATGCGTGGTGGGCGCCGATGACGCGGCACGGCGTGATCCACGGCGATCCTCATCTCGGCAATTACGCGCTCACCGAAAACGCCGAACGTTTGCATCTGTTGGACTTTGGCTGCGTGCGCATCTTTCCGCCGCGTTTCCTCGAAGGCGTGGTCGGGCTCTACCAGGGCCTCAAGGCCAACGATTCCGAGCAAATAGTGCACGCCTACGAAATATGGGGCTTCAAGAACCTCACTGCCGAACTGATCGAGGCGCTGACGTTGTGGGCGCGCTTCATCTACGGGCCGCTGATCGAGGATCGGGTGCGCACCATCGCCGACAACGTGCCTCCCGCCGAGTACGGCCGCCGCGAAGCCATGGAAGTGCGCCGACGGCTGAAAACTCTGGGACCAGTGCTGGTGCCGCGCGAGTTCGTGTTCATGGACCGCGCCGCCATCGGCTTAGGCGCGGCCTTCCTGCATCTGCGCGCGGAACTGAATTTCGGGGCCATGTTCGCCGAGAGCGTGGAGGGTTTTTCGGTTGAGGCGCTGGGGGCAAGGCAAAGTGCGGCGCTGCTTGATGTGGATCTGTGACCCCATGGACCGCCGGCGTCCCGCCGGCATTTTTTGCGCCGCCGGTCCATGGCGTTGCCGACCGCAATGTCGCGGCACATAGTGCACACATGCACACTGGCTGGCGGTCGCGCGGATATCTGCCCCATTGCGATGTAGAAAGCCTGGTGCAACATATCGTATTCGGTCTCGCCGATGCACTCCCGCGCCCTTACGAGGGTCGCGATGATCCGACCGAGCGAGTCGATTGGGCCGAGCGCGAATTTGATGCCGGTTTGGTGCGCGCTTGTTGGGCAAGCCAGCAAACGCAAGGATCGTAGAGACAGCTTTGCTCCATGGCGACGGCAGGCGTTATGCTCTGGCGGCGTGGTGCGTGATGCCCACTCATGTTCATGTGCTCATCGAACAATGCCCCGATTTCGACCTGGCCAGCCTGGTGCACAGCTGGAAGTCCTTCACCGCACACGCGATCAACAAAATCGAAGATCGCCAGGGTCCGCTGTGGCGTCGCGAATATTTTGATCGCTTCATGCGCTCGGAGCAACAATTCGCTTGGACTGTCGCCTACATCGAGAACAACCCCGTCGCCGCGCGCTTGGTTGATGACCCAAGATCATGGCGCTTCTCATCGGCGAACTGGCGCCGGTAGCGCCGCCAACGTCCCGCCGGCGGGGTATTGCAAACTTCCAGCAGCATACGGCTTGAACGAAGATGCCGGCGAGACGCCGGCGGTCCATAGTTGCGGGCGCCGACGCCCGCGGTCCATAAAGCGCGCATGAATCAATACGCGCTCATCACCACTTTGGTCGGCGCCATTGTGCTTGCGTTTGTGTTCGGCTTCGCCGCGCAGCGGCTAAAGCTTTCGCCGATCGTGGGCTATCTGGTGGCGGGCATCGCCATCGGACGCACACCCGCGCTGACCGCCGACCTCGATCTCGCGCTACAGCTTTCGGAGATCGGCGTTATCCTGCTCATGTTCGGGGTCGGCCTGAAGATTTCCGTCGAGGACATCTGGTCGGTGCGCTGGGCGGCGGTTCCTTCCTCGGTGATCCAGACCGTGCTTGTTGCGCTGCTGGGCGCGGGCATGGGGCTGACGCTGTCGATGCCGCTGGCGGAGGCGCTGCTGCTTGGCTCAGCGCTCTCCATCGCTTCGACCATCGTGCTGATGCGCATGCTGGAAGAGCGCCGGCTCATGAAAACCGAGGAGGGCCGCGTCGCGGTTTCCTTCGTGCTGCTTGAGGATCTGTTCATCGTCATCGCCATCGTCGTGCTGCCGGCTGTGGTCGGCGCGACGGGAAACGCGCCGATGTCGGCGTTCGCCATACTAGGCGCGGTTGGCCTGACCTTGGGCAAGATCGCGGTATTCGCCGCTCTGATGCTGGCGATCGGCGGGCGCTTGTTTCCCTGGCTCATCGTGCAGGTGGCGCACACCAAATCGCGTGAATTACTTTCGCTGGGAACGCTTGCCTTGGCCTTGGGCGTCGCCTGGGCCGCGTATCAATGGTTTGGCGCGAGCTTTGCGCTTGGCGCGTTCCTGGCGGGCCTTGCGCTCAACGGCTCGCGTTTCTCGCACAAGGTGGCCGAGGATTCGCTGCCGCTGCGCGACACTTTCGCGGTGCTGTTCTTTGTCGCCGTCGGCATGCTGTTCGACCCCGGCGTCATCGTGCGTCAGCCCTTGGCGCTGGCTGCCATTGCAACGGTTGCCACGTTGGGCAAAGCGATCCTGGCCTACGCGCCGATGCGGCTGATGGGACAGAGCAAGCGGGTCGCCGCCTTGGTCGCACTCGGCACCGCCCAGATCGGCGAATTTTCCTTCGTGCTTGCGGGACTTGGGCGCAGCCTCGGCGTGATGAGCCAGGAGACCTACAATCTGATCCTCGCGGCGGCGCTGATCTCGATCGCGGTCAATCCGTTGCTGCTGCGCTTGGCGCCGGAACGCGATTGATTACAGCCGCACCCCCTCCGGCTCGCTTCGCTTGCCACCTCCCCCGCTTGCGTTTCGAGCGGACGAACTAACGCGGACCCATTTGCCGGCGCAGAAAGGCGGGGATTTCCAATTCGTCATCGAGCGCGGCGTCGGCGGTTGCGTGCGCGCGCGGGCGGGGCGGCGTTTCCTCGATGTCCGGATCGAGATTGATCTCATGGGCGGGTTGCGGCGGCAGCGCGCGCGAAGCGGTCTTGCCCCAGCCAAACAGGCTGAAGCCGCCCCGCCGCTCCGGGCTGGAATCGTTGGCGAAACTCGGACGCGCGTCATCGCGCCCCGGCCGCGCCGGCGCCGCTTCACCTGGCCGCGGCACATACGGCCGGCGCGGCGCGGCGCGCTCGTCTGCGCGGCGCGCGGGCTCAACCACGGTGTGTTGGGTGACGATCGCCTCATCGTCGATGCCCGTCGCCACCACCGCAACGCGCATGCGGCCTTCGAGGCTCTCGTCGAATGTCGAGCCCATGATGATGTTGGCGTCGGAATCAACCTCGGCGCGGATTTCGTTGGCGGCCTGATCGACTTCGTAGAGCGTCATGTCGAGGCCCCCGGAAATGTTGATCAGCACGCCCTTGGCCCCGCGCATGGAAACGATGTCCAAGAGCGGATTGGCCATGGCGCCGTGGGCGGCGTCGAGCGCACGGTTGGCGCCCTCGCCCTCGCCGGTACCCATCATCGCCGTGCCCATCTCGGCCATCACCGTGCGCACGTCGGCGAAATCGAGATTGATCAGCCCCGGCATCACCATCAGGTCGGTGACCCCGCGCACGCCGGAATAGAGCACCTGGTCGGCCAGCTGGAACGCCTCGGCGAACGTGGTGCGCTCATTGGCGACGCGGAACAGATTCTGGTTGGGAATGACGATCAGGGTGTCGACATGCTTGCGCAGATCCTGCACCCCGGCTTCGGCCAATTGCATGCGCCGCTGGCCTTCGAAGTGGAACGGCTTGGTGATTACCGCGATGGTGAGAATGCCGCGCTCGCGCGCGGTGCGCGCGATCACCGGCGCTGCCCCGGTGCCGGTGCCCCCGCCCATGCCGGCGGCGACGAACACCATGTGCGCGCCTTCCAGGAATTCCACGATCTCGGGCTGGCTTTCGTGTGCGGCGGCTTGGCCGACCTCGGGACGCGCGCCCGCGCCCAGGCCTTCGGTAATGGCCTGACCAAGCTGGATGCGGTTGGGAGTGCGCGCGCGCAACAGCGCCTGCGCGTCGGTATTAGCCACAACAAACTCGACGCCCGGCAATTGGGCCTCGATCATGTTGTTGATCGCATTGCCGCCTGCGCCGCCCACGCCGAACACGACAATGCGCGGCTTCGATTCCTTAACCGAAGAACCACCGCCAAACTGAGTCATCGGCTGCTCCAACGGCGACCCCAATGGGGCCACCAACCTTGCCCTCCCCCGTTCGCCATATCCTGTGTATCGAGAAACGCACTTAAGCTTTCGTTAAGGCTTGGAAAGAGTAGGGGCGGAATTGGGGCGCCGCTGCAATAAAACACAGCGCCAGGCGCTGAAATGGCCGCCGCCTCAGGGATGGAGCGCGGCTGGCGCTGCTTCCGCCGTCCGCCGCTGGCGCGCCGAGAGCTTTCTGGCCGCGCTGCGGTCTACCTTCTGGATGGTTGCCTCACGGTAGACGTGGGATTTCTTGTCCCAGACCCCATCGGTGCGGACAAATCGGAACACCCGCCGGCCCAGCAGCAGCACGTCGGGTGGGGTCGCCGCCATCTCGACCTCAAGCATGTGCAGCGCCGCGCCCTGCAGACTCTCAAGCTTTACCAACACCGCCGCCTCCTGGCCATTCGCCGGGGGCTCGCCACGCAAGACCCGAGCCAGCGCGGGATGGTTAACCGGACGGACCGCGAGCCTGCGGGCTCGCCCTTGGAGCGCCGGCGCCTCCGCCCATTCCTCCCCCTAGCGGGCAGGGCAATCGCATTTGCATTTCGCGGCGCGGGATTGACGTGGCGCGTCGTGTTTGAGCGCCTCCCCTCCCCCTTGCGGGGAGGGGCAGGGGTGGGGGTCAACGCCGTGGCGGGTGAGTTCGC
>JAKFYF010000071.1 GCA_021731005.1 Hyphomonadaceae bacterium | reverse complement strand
GCGCGCCGCCATTGTGTACGATTTCGACGGCACGCTGGCGCGCGGCAATTTGCAGGAGCGCAGCTTCATTCCCGACATCGCCGGCATGAGCCATGCCGATTTCTGGATGGAGGTGAAGCGGCTCGCCAAGGCCGAGGACGCCGATGAGATTCTGGTCTACATGCATCTGATGCTGGATCGCGCCCGCGCCGCCGGGCATCCGGTGACGCGCAAGCAATTGCAGCAGAGCGGCGCTGATCCGGATTTCTTCGACGGCCTCGATCATTGGTTCGAGCGCATGAACGCTTTTGCCGACGATCTCGGCCTCGAACTCGATCATTACGTGGTCTCTTCCGGCATCTACGAGATGATCGAGGGCTGCCCTTTGTTCGGGCGCTTCCGGCAGGTGTTTGCTTCGCGCTTCTTGTACGACAAGCGCGGCGAGGCGAAATGGCCGAGCGTGGCCATCAATTACACCACCAAAACCCAATTCCTGTTCCGCATCAACAAGGGCATCGACAATGTCCACGACACCGAGGCGATCAATCGCTGGATGCACGACGATGCGCGCGCGCTGCCGTTCGAACGCATGATTTTCATCGGCGACGGCGACACCGACATTCCCTCCAGCGCTTGGTCACGAGCCAAGGCGGCTGCGCCATCGCCGTGCTTGATCCCTACCAATGGACCGAACCGCGCAGTCTGGACAAAGTCTCGCGGTTGATCGCAGAGGACCGCGTCAATTACGTCGCCCCCGCCGATTACCAGCCCAAGAGCCAGCTCGACGTCATCGTCAAAGGCGCGCTCGGGCGCATCGCGCTTCGCGCGGGGCTGAAGGTGGTTTAGCCGCGAATGAGCTTGTGTCGCCGCGATCGCGGCGCGTGATTACGCCACCGCTTGCAATGCTGACACGAAGCGCGCCATGTCCGCCTCGCGCAAGCCGGCGACATTGATGCGCGCGGCATCGGTCATGTAGATGCCGTGGCTCTCGCGCAGCGCTACGATCTGTTCGCTTGAGAGGGGCAGCGTCGAAAACATGCCCTTTTGCGCCGCAATCAAGTGCATGGGAATGGAATTGACCCGCTCGCGCGCCAGCGCTGCGCGCGTGTTTTTGATGTGAGCGCGGATGGCGTCCAGTTCGCTTTTCCAGGCCGCGCGCAATGGTGCATCGCCCAGCACTTCGCGCACGCACGCCGCGCCATAATCCGGCGGCATCGAATAATTGGCGCGCGCGATTGCCGCGAGGTTGCTTGCGGCTGCCTGCCGTGCAGCCGCGGGCGCTTTCACATAAAGCGCGCCAACGCGTTCGCGATAGAGCCCGAAATTCTTGGCGCCGGACACCGCGACCAACGCCTCCGGCACGCGCTCCAGCAAAGCGCGCGCGCCGGCGACGTCTTCCTCGATGCCGTCGCCGAAGCCTTGGTAAGCGAGATCGAGGAACGGAACAAGTCCGTGCGCGAGCGCGGCTTCCGCAAGCGCGGCCCAATGCTCGCCGGCGAGATCCGCGCCGAGCGGGTTGTGGCAACACGCTTGCAGCAGCACGGCGTCGCCGAGCTCGGCCTTGGCGACGCCCGCAAGCAGGCGCTCGAGATCGATGCGCTGGTCGGCGACGTCGAAGAAGGGAACCTCGACGCGCTCAAGCCGCGCCGCGGCGATGATGGCGGGATGGTTGGGCCATGACGGCGTGGGCAGCAGCACGCGCTTGGCGCCCGCCTCGCGCAGCAGATCCAATCCCAGCCGCAGCGCCCCGGTGCCCCCGACCGCCTGGATCGAAACGAAATCGCGCGCCATCGGTCCGAACGCAAGTTCGCCCAGCAGCCGCAGGAATTCCACATTGCCTTGCTGGCCGACATAGGTCTTTGTGTCCTGCGTCTCGATAAGGCGCGACGCGGCATGTTGCACCGCCGCCATGATCGGCGTGTTTCCGCTAGCGTCGCGATAAACGCCGACGCCTAAATCGATCTTGTCGCCGCGCGGATCGTCACGGAACATCTGGATGATTTTCAGCAGCGGATCGGGCAGGCGAACACAGAGATCGGCGATCATGGTTCGTCCTCGAGCGGCCAAGTTTCCAGAATTTCGACAAAGCGCGTGAGCCAGGCATTGGTCTGATGCCCGTCGAGCACGCGGTGATCGATAGTGAGCGACACGTAGGCCATCGGTTTGATCATGATCGCATCGGCGCCGGCGATCTCGCGCACCACAACGCGCTTCTCCAATTTTCCGACCCCGAGGATCGCCGCTTGCTCCTGATTGATGATGATGGGCGCGGCCAGCAGCGAGCCGGAAACGCCGTGATTGGAAATGGTGAAGGTGCCGCCCTGCACATCGGCGGGCTTGAGTGCGTTGTTGCGCGCGCGCTCGGTGACATCGGCGAGGCGCGTTGCGGTTTGCGCGAGCGACAGCTTTTGCGCGCGCTGAACAACCGGAACGATCAGTCCCTTCTCACCCAGCGCCACGCCAACACCGATATTCACATCCTCGAACACTTCCAGGAATTCGTCATGCCAGCGCGCGTTCACGTTTGGCGCGGCGGCCATTGCCCCGGCGGCGGCGCGCACGATGTAGGCGGAATAAGTGAGCGGCGCGCCGGCCTTTGCGTAAGCGTCTTTGTGTCGTGCGCGGTGGGCGGCGACGGCGGAAAAGTCCGCCTCGAACACAGCGGTGACGTGCGGAGCGGCAGACACCGAATGGGCCATGTGCGCGGCGATGGATTTGCGCATGCCGGAGTGGGGGATTTTTGCTCCCGAGCTGTCACGCGCGGCGTGACTGAGGGGGCGGCGGCCGCTTCCCCCAATCGGCTCGCTTTGCTGGCCACTTCCCCCGTAAACGGGGGAAGAAAGGAACGCCTCGACATCGCGGTGTGTAATGCGGCCATCGCGGCCGGTGCCAGCGATGGTTTCGGGTGAAAGCTTGTGCTCAGAGAGCAGACGCTTGACCAGGGGCGACAGGCGTTGCTCTCTCTCTCCGCCATTCCGGACGCGCGCAGCGCGGTCCGGAACCCAGGGGACCGAAGCACCGCGCGTTTGTTCCTGGGGTCCGGGTTCGGACTCCGGCCGCCCCGGAATGACGGAGGACTTGTTGGCCGTTGCGGTTTGCATCACCCCCAACACCCCGCCTGGCGGCGCTCCATCGCCTTCGTTCAAATTGATTTCAGCCAGCACGCCGTCGCACGGCGCCGGCACTTCGACGGCGACTTTGTCGGTTTCCAGTTCAACCAGCGGCTCGTCGCGCGTCACGGAATCGCCAACGCGCTTCAGCCACGCGCGTACGGTGGATTTGGAACCTTCCTGCTCCACCGGCATGAGAATGTCGACGCGCTCGGCCATCAGAAGGCGACCAGTTCCGAAATCCTGGCCGCGATTCGTTCGACCGAGGGCAGCGCCCATTCCATCAGCTCCGGGTGGTGTGGCGAGGGGATATCCGGCATGGCGAGGCGCGCGATCGGCGCATCCAGATCGAGGAACGCTTCATCGGCAATTACTGCTGCGATCTCGGCGCCAAACCCGGCTGTGCCGATATCCTCGTGCACGATCAGGCAGCGATGCGTGCGGCGCACCGAGGCGAGCACAGCCTCGCGGTCCCACGGCGCAAGCGTGCGCAGATCGAGAATGTCAGCGCTCGCGCCGGTCTGCTCCGCGGCCGCTTCGCAGCGCTCGACCATCGCGCCCCACGCTACGATTGTGATGTCATTGCCCTCGCGCACGCGGCGCGCCACCCCGAACGGCAGCGCAAAATCATCGCCCGGATAAGGACGGCGCGCGCTGGCGGCATCGAGCATGTTTCGGTGCTCGAGGAACATCACCGGATCGTTGCCGCGCAGCGCCGTGCGCAGCAGGCCGACCGCGTCTTCGGCGTTCGAAGGGCAGGCCACGCGCCAGCCGGGCGCATGCACGAACTGCACTTCGTTGGTCATGCTGTGCCAGGGGTCGCCGCATTTGAAGAAGCCCACCGGCATGCGCACCACCATGGGCGCGGCGAAGCGGTTGGCGGTGCGCCAGCGCATGGTGCCGCAATCGTTGATCTGCTCGCAGGCGGGGTCTGCGTATTTGCGGAACTGGATTTCGGGCACGGGCATCAGCCCCGCGATCGCCATGCCGACGGCGCGGCCGATAATGCCTTCTTCGGAGAGCGAAGTGTCGAACACGCGCTCGGGCCCATGTTTCTCTTGCAAGCCAAGCGTCACGCCGTGCACGCCGCCCTTGGGCCCGACATCTTCGCCGAAAACCAGCACGCGCGGATTGACCGCAAGTTCGTGATCGAGCGTGCGCCGTATCGCGGTGATCATGTTGATGCGGGCGCCTTCGGGCCTGGCGGCGGCGCTCGTCGTCGGCGCGGCGTGGCCGGAATTCCACAAGCCGCCTTCAGTTTGCAGCACCGGCGCGCCGCTGGAATCGGTTTCGCTGAACACGAATCGCGTGACGCTCTCCGGCGCCGACACCGGACGCTGCTCGGCGATTTTTGCCGCACGCTCGACTTGCTGCTTGGCTTTCGCGGCAAGGGCGTCCCACTCGCCTTCGCTCATCATCGTCGACACGAGATGCGCCTTCAGCTTCGGCAGCGGATCGCGCGCCCATTCGGACGCTTTTTCGGCCTCGTTCTTGTAGGCCTGCGTGTCCTGGAACGAGTGCCCTTGCAAGCGCGGCACAACGAGCCGCAGCAGCGCGGGGCCCTTGCCTGCGCGCGCATGGCTGACCGCATCGGCGATCAGCTCGGCGGCTTGCGTTGGCTCGGTTCCGTCGCCGTCGAAAACGCGCAAGCCGGAAAAGCTCGCGAGATTTCTGGCGATGTTGGCGCCCGGCGTTTGCAGCCAGCCGGGCGTGGAAATGCCGTAGCCATTGTCCTCGACATAAAACAGCATGGGCAGCTTCAATGTCGTCGCGATAGTGAGCGCCGACCAGAAGCCGTTGGTCGCCACCGAAGCGTCGCCGCCTAGCACGACGCCGATGGCGCCGTCATAGGCGCGCTCGCCCAGCACATTCTTGTGATACTCGATCGCCTGCGCGTAGCCAGCGGTGGGCGTGTATTGCGCGCCGACGCCCCCGCACATCGGCAGCGCCGAGGCGCCATCCGGGTTGGGATAGTTGAACACCGCGCCGATGTCGCGGCCGTCGGAATATCCTCCAGCGCGTCCCATCGCCGAACCCAGCGCATCCTCAAGTGTCACGCCAAGCGCGAGCAGGATTGGCCGCGAGCGGTAATAGCCGCAGACCGCGTCTTTCGGGTGCGTGAGCTGGAGCCCCAGCAATACCTGCGCCATGTCGTGGCCGCGGGCGCTGAACTGGTAGAAGATCTTTCTTGCCGGGATGAGCGCTTGTTCCTCGATCTCGTCCAATGCGCGCGAGCACAACACCAATTCGGCGACGCGCTGCCAATCGGTTCGCGGCAAAGGGCGAGGGGCGGGCTTCGGTCTGGCGCTCATGGAAGAAGAATAGGCGTGTTTGGCCGCAAGATCAGTTCGATATTGACGTGATTTCGCGAATAGTTGCATGATCCATGCAATTAGTTATGATTATTGGCATGATTGCAGCCAAGTTGGTCAATGCCGCCGGATCATCGCCGTGAAAGACCCCCCCGCCCATCTCGACGACGCCGACCGCGAATTGTTGCGCGCTCTGCAGCGCGACGCCTCGACCTCGCAGGCCGAACTGGCTGAGGAGGCCGGCGTTTCGCCAAGCCTTGTCTCGCGCCGCATCGCGCGGTTGAAGCAAGCGGGGGTGCTGCGCGCGATCGTCGGGCTGGTCGACGCCAAGAGCGCGGGGTTGACGTGTGCGGCCGTCATTCGCGTGCGCCTACGCGACCACTCGGCCGAAAACGTGCGCGCCTTCCGCGATGTCGTGCAGCGAATGGAAGAAGCGACGCTGTGCGTCATGCTGACCGGGGAGGCGGACTATCTGGTAAAAATCGTCGCGCGCGACCTGCCGCACTTCCAGGAAATCGTGCAGGGCAAATTGCTGCGCTGCAAAGCCATTGCGCACATGGAAAGCTCGATCGTGCTTGAATATTTGAAGGACACGACGGAATTGCCGTTGGGTTGAGCTAGGCGCATATGTGTTGGAGCGCGCGGCTCCGCCGCGCAGCGGGGCGGGGGCCCCGCGCTCCCAATCACCGCCCCGCGCGCACCGGAAACATCACCTCGCGCACGCCGGCGTTCGCGAATGTCAACGTCACCGGAATTTCTTCGCTCACAACGAAAGGCGCGCTCACGCCCACAAACATGAGGTGCCCGCCGCCCGGCGCCAGCGTAACCATGCGCTGCGCCGGAATCGCCAGCCCGCCTTCGACATTGCGCATGCGCATGATGTCGCCGTTCATGCTCATTTCGTGAATCGTGACGCTGGCGGCGCGGGGGCTGGAAACCGACAGGAGGGAGTCGGCCGGCCCGCCATTGGCGATGCTGAGATAGCCGGCGGCGACATCGACGCCGCCAGGCGTTGCCGCCGCCCACGCATCGCGCACTTCAAGGCCCTCGGGAAGCACTTGCGCGGCAGGCTGCGTCCGCGGCGCTTGCGCGGGCCCGCAGGCGGAGGCGAACGCGAGGAGGGCGCATGCGATCAGGTTTTTCATGAGCGCCATCCTAGGTCTCGCGGGGCTCGCCGTTCACGCGGCGCGGTGACGCACGCCGCACATGGACGCTGACGGGTTTTGACGCCATAAGAGCGACCAATCGCCCACTCTTACCGGAGTCCAATTCCATGCGCGCCATCGCCCATTTCATCAACGCCAAGTCCGTGTCCGAAGGCGCGCGCAAGGGCCAGGTGTTCGACCCCAACACCGGCGCCGTGCAGGCCGAGGTCGCGTTCGCCGCCGCCAAGACGGTGGACGCCGCCGTCGCCGCCGCCAGCGCCGCGTTCCCCGGCTGGGCCGCGACCAACCCGCAGCGGCGCGCGCGGGTGATGTTCGCGTTCAAGGCGCTGGTGGAAAAGCACATGGACGAATTGGCGCTGCTGCTTTCGTCCGAGCACGGCAAGGTGATCGCCGATTCCAAGGGCGACATTCAGCGCGGGCTTGAAGTGATCGAATTCGCCTGCGGCATCCCTCATGTGTTGAAGGGCGAGTACACTGAGGGTGCAGGGCCTGGGATAGATGTCTACTCGATGCGCCAGCCTTTGGGCGTTTGCGCCGGCATCACGCCGTTCAACTTCCCGGCCATGATCCCGATGTGGATGTTCGGCGTGGCCATCGCTTGCGGCAACACGTTTGTGTTGAAGCCGAGCGAGAAGGACCCGAGCGTTCCCGTGCGTCTCGCGGAACTGATGATGGAAGCGGGCGCGCCGGAGGGCGTGCTCAATGTCGTGCATGGCGACAAGGAAGCGGTGGACGCCATACTTGCGCATCCGGAGATCAAGGCGATCAGCTTCGTCGGCTCGTCCGACATCGCGCACTACATTTACTCGCATGGAACCGCGAACGGAAAACGCGTGCAGGCAATGGGCGGGGCGAAGAACCACGGCGTCGTTCTGCCGGACGCTGATCTCGATCAAGTGGTGAAAGATTTGGTTGGCGCGGCGTACGGCAGCGCGGGCGAACGCTGCATGGCGCTGCCGGTGGTGGTGCCCGTGGGCAAGAAAACCGCCGACGGCCTGCGCGAGCGGCTGCTCCCGGAAATCGAGCGCATGAAAGTCGGCATCTCCACCGATCCGGATGCCCAATATGGGCCGGTGGTGAGCGCCGCGCACAAGGCCAAGGTGGAAGGCTATATCGGTATGGGCGCGGAAGAGGGCGCCGAACTTGTGCGCGATGGCCGCGGCTTCAAGCTGCAAGGCTATGAAGATGGCTTCTTCGTTGGGCCGTCATTGTTCGACAAAGTCACCACTAAAATGCGCACCTACCAGGAAGAAATCTTCGGCCCGGTGCTGCAGATCGTGCGCACGGAGAGCTTCGAGGAAGCGCTGGCGCTGCCGAGCCAGCACCAATACGGCAACGGCGTCGCCATCTTCACCCGCAACGGCCGCGCCGCCCGCGAATTCGCGCAACGTGTGAATGTCGGCATGGTCGGCATCAACGTGCCGATCCCGGTGCCGGTGGCGTACCACACGTTTGGCGGCTGGAAGCGCAGCGCCTTCGGCGACACCAACCAGCACGGCATGGAAGGCGTGAAGTTTTACACCAAGGTGAAGACCGTCACCGCGCGCTGGCCCGATGGCGATGTGGGGGACCAGAGCTTTGTGATTCCGACGATGCGGTGATCGACCCAGTTATGACATTCTTCGTCGTCGCACTCGTGGCGGCATGCAGCCTGACCTGGCTTCTGTTTCCTTTGATGTCGATCGCCTCTTTCGCCGATCGTGGCAGAAAATCAGCCGCGGTCGTCGCCGGAGTGCTCGGGTACAGTGTGCCGCTGGGTGTCGCGCTGATCGGCGCCGACAGACAAGTTGAAGGCTTCTGGCCGGCCTTCGTTGGCGGACTGGTGTGGCCTGCGGTTGGCGTGAACGTGCTCTTGATTGTGCTCGCCAGAGCGATGGGACGAGACCGGCGTGGTCAATGATTGTGTCCTCATTCCGGGGCATCGCGCATGGTCCAGGAATATCGCATCGCTTGCCGCGTTTCGGCCTTGCCGGACTTTCAAGAAGGCGTGCGCGCGGTGGTGATCGACAAGGACAACGCGCCCAAATGGCGCCCGGCGACTCTGACGGGGGTCACCGACGCGATGCTCGACGACATTTTCGCGCCTTTGATCGATGGCGAATGGCGTCCGCTGCCATAACCTGAAAGTGATTGGCCGGCGTTCCCGCACCCGTGCAAGCGAAGGGGCGCAAAGCAGGGGACATGCAATGTTGAATCGAGTGCTCGCGGCGGCTTGCGCCGCTTTCATGATCTTGGCCACGCCCGCGCAGGCCGCCGAGCTCAATTTCACAGCCGCGCTCAGCGGGCGCCAAGAACCGACGATCACTGGCTCAGCCGCGACAGGAACGGCCACGCTTAGCGTCGACACCGAGGCGCGAACCGTCGATGTGATGCTCACCATCACCGGCATTTCGCTTGACGGCCTTTACGATCATGTCATCCACGCGGGCGTTGGCCCCGTGCATCTCCATCTCTACGCCGCCGACGGCGAGATTTCGTTGCTGGTCCCATTCGCCTATGGCCCCACCTATGCTGAAACGGCTAACGGCTTCACCTTGATGGTGAGCGGCCTCTCCTATGCAGACGGTGCGGCGTTGCTGGGCTCCGAATTGAGCTTCGAGGCGTTCGTCGTCTCGCTCGGAACCGATTTTGTCTATCTCAACGTCCACACCGACGCCTTCAATGATGGCGAGATTAGCGGGCGGCTGGTTCGCGGATGAAACATCGGCGTCAGCGGGCCGCTCTAGAGGGCCGGGCTTTCTCACGCTGTCGACCGGGATCAGCTCGCGCTCCTAAACGAAGAGTATGCCAAGTATCGCTTTCGCTACATCAAGACAGGTTTCGTTCGCCTGCTGGAAGTAAATCACCTGTTCCAGTTAACGGCGAACATCTTGCGGCCTTGCTTGATCGCGATCCCAGGAGCTTATCGGTTTATGTGGCAACCAGGGGGTAAGTATCTAAGCGAGGCTAGATTGCTGTCAGCGACTGAAATTCGCAGTGCTTCGAAGAATGAGTGATGCCCACCCCGTGGGGTGCATGCAACCCAACCACATTGTCATTCCGGGGCTTCGCGCAGCGAAGAACCCGGCAACTGTATTGTTTAGGCATGGAAGGCGACCTTGTCTCGGAGCATGGCGTTGAGGGCGACGAGGAGTTTTCTGGCGACGGCGATGAGGGCGAGCTTGGCTGGTTTTCCAGCCGCGCGCAGGCG
>JAKFYF010000206.1 GCA_021731005.1 Hyphomonadaceae bacterium | reverse complement strand
CCTTCGCGGGCAAGACCGGCGGCGACGATTTCCTCAAGCGCGAAGCCATCGCCCTTCAGCTTGTCGAGACCCCAGGTCCACTCATCGGGCGCGAGCCCGATGCCGAAGCGCTCCCATTCCTCGGGCCCAAGCCCGCGTTGTTGCAAGTATCTTCGCGCCTCCGCCCCGCCCGAGGAGCGCAGCGCGTCGCGGTAGAGTTGCGCCGCGCGCGCGCTCGCTAACATTAGGCGCTTGCGCTGATCGCTTTCACCCCTGTCCTCGTATTCGTCCTTCGGCAGCGCCATGCCGGCGCGCTCGGCCATCGCCGCCGCCGCCTCCGGAAAGGTCAGGCCCTCAAGCTTCATGGCGAGCGTGAACAGATCGCCTTTCTCCCCGCAGCCGAAGCAATTGAAAATGCCCTTGGCGTCGAGCACGTGGAAGGAGGCGCTCTTTTCCTGGTGGAACGGACAGCAAGCCCAATAGTCGCCGGCGCCGGGTCGGGTCTTGCGCTTGTCCCAGGTCAACCGGCGTCCGGCGTAGTCGGCGATGGACACGCGGTCGCGCACTTGGCGCAGGAAATCGTCGGAGAACCGCATTGCGGGTGGATCGGGCCTTTCGGGATGGGATTGCCGATACTACCTGATTCGGCTCAATCGCCCGGCGGTTCGTTTCCGCCATGCAATCAGCCTGCGCCGGTCACAAACGCGCGATCGTGAGAAAAGCCGGGCGATTGCCGTAATTTAGCCGCGCCGCCCGCACAGGGAACGCAGTGAGGGAAAGGGGAAAACACCCATGCACATGATCAAAGCCGCCGCCGCCGCAACCATGCTGACCGCGTTCGCCGCGGCGCCAACACCCGCGGCGGCCCAGGAAGCCGGTCACGAAGGCCACCCCATGCACATGATGATCGAAGGCACTCTGCTTTCGGTTTCCGCTGAAGGCATGGTCGAAAGCGCGCCCGACATGGCGACTATTTCGCTGGGCGTGGTCACCGATGGGCAGACCGCCGCCGCCGCGATGGCGGAGAATGCGCGCCGCATGAACGGGCTGACCCAAGCGCTGCGCCGCGCCGGCGTCGCCGAGCGCGACATCCAGACCTCGAACCTCTCGGTCAATCCGCAATATGCTTATGTCGAAAACGAGCAGCCGCGCATGACCGGCTATCAAGCCAACAACACGGTCAGCGCGCGCGTGCGCAATCTCACCAATGTCGGGCGCACGATCGACGCCGCGGTCGCCGCCGGCGGCAACACGGTAAACGGCATCTCCTTCAGCCATGCCGATCCCGACGCGCAACTCGACGCCGCCCGCCGCGTCGCGGCGCGGGAAGCGCGCGAACGCGCTGATCTTTATGCGCAGGCGTTTGGCATGCGCGTCCACCGCGTTATCTCGATCAGCGAAGGCGGGGGCTACGCACCGCCGATACCGATGCCGTACATGGCGCGTATGGCCGCCGCCGAAGCCGCGCCCACCCCGGTGGCGCCAGGTGAAATCCGCACTAGCGTCAACGTCAGCGTGACCTACGAATTGCGCTGAGCGAAACTAAACCCGCTTCCGCCTCTGGCGCGGGAGCGGGCAGCCCGCTACACCCCGGCCCATGGCCGGACACTCCAAATACGCCAACATTCAGCACCGCAAAGGCGGGCAGGATAAACGCCGCGCGCAGGTGTTCACCAAGATTGCGCGCGAAATCCAGGCCGCGGTGAGGCTGGGTGGGTCCGACCCCAACGCTAATCCGCGCCTCTACCGCGCGCTTGCCTCCGGGCGCGCGGCCAACATGCCCAAGGACAATCTGCAGCGCGCTATCGATCGCGGTTCGGGAGCTGGCGCTGAGCAGCTCGATGAAATTCGCTACGAAGGCTTTGGTCCCGGCGGAGTGGGCGTGATCGTCGAATGCCTGACCGACAACAAGAACCGCACCGCCGGCGAAGTCCGCGCCGCCTTCGCCAAGCACGGCGGCAATCTGGGCGAAAACAATTCGGTCTCCTTCGCCTGGAAGCGCGTCGGCGAAATTCGCTATCCACTCGCCGCCGCCAGCGAAGATGCGATGATGGAAGCGGCGATCGAGGCCGGCTGCGACGATTGCGCGGTTGAGGACGAGCACCATGTGGTGACCTGCGAGATGGGCGCGCTTGTAAGCGCGTCGCAAGCGCTGGCCAAGAAATTTGGCGATCCGGCGTCGGCGAAATTCGTCTGGCGCACTGAGGTCGCGATACCAGTGGAGGGCGACAACGCCGAGGCGCTGATGAAACTCCTGGACCAGCTTGAGGATTTGGATGATGTGCAGGATGTGTACTCGAACGAAGACATCAGCGACGAAGAAATGGCGCGGCTAAGCGGGTGATATGGACCGCCGACTGTGGACCGCCGGCGTCCTCGCCGGCTCTTTTTTTGGATTGTGAAGATGCCGCCGGTCCAGATTTTCTAGTTCCCCAGCATCTCGCGCAGGCTCTGCACAAGCACCCACACCGGGGGAATCAGAAAACCGACCGCGGCCGCCGCCGCGAGCGCCAGTACGGCGCGCCAAACCCGCCCACGCCAGGTCCGCCGCCCCACCACGGTGAAGGCGGCGTCTATCACCGGCGCTTCGAGCGGGCCGGGGGTGCGCTGTTCGCGCAGCCGGGTAACGGCGGGGCGGGGCATCCGCGCAGCTAAACGGCCGAAACGGGCGAGGATAAGGCGAATCGGCGCATGGACACGCCCGCCGCGGGGGCTAAACCGTGGTCGCAAACGAGGATGTTGATGAGCGAACTGGTCGTAGTGTTCGGCGGCTCTGGCTTTGTCGGCAAGCAGGTGGTGCGCGCATTGGCGAAAGCCGGCAAGCGCGTGCGCGTGGCTATGCGCCGCCCCCACCTTGGCCATGAGCTGCGCGTCATGGGCGATGTCGGCCAAATCCAGTTGGTGCAGGCCAATGTGCGCTTTCCCGACAGCGTGGCGCGCGCGACCGAGGGCGCCGACGCGGTGGTGAATCTTGTCGGCGTGCTGCACGAGAGCGGGAAGCAGAATTTCGAAGCGCTGCATGCTGAGGCCGCGCGCGCCATCACTGAGGCTGCAGCCAAGGCGGGCGTAGGCCGGCTCGTGCACATGTCCGCCATCGGCGCCGATGCGAAAGGCGCACGTTATGCGCGCAGCAAATATCGTGGCGAGCGCGCGGTGCTGGAGGCGCTGCCAAGCGCGACCATCCTGCGGCCCAGCATCATTTTTGGACCAGAGGACAATTTCTTCAACCGCTTCGCTAGCATGGCCAAGTTCGCGCCGGCGCTGCCGTTGATCGGCGGCGGCAAGACCAAGTTTCAGCCCGTGTTCGTCGGGGACGTAGCGGAGGCAATCGTTGCGGCGCTGGACCGCCCCGACGCGCGCGGGCGCATTTACGAGCTCGGTGGGCCACAAATCTATTCGTTCAAGCAATTGCTGCACTTCGTGACGCGGGAAACCAGTCGCCCGGCGCCGCTGCTCGATCTGCCTTTTGTTATCGCCTATCCGTTGGGTCTGTTGTTGGGATGGGGCTTCAAACTCATTCCGTTCGCGGCGCCGCCTTTGACTGGCGATCAGGTGGTGATGCTGCGGCGCGACAACATTGTGGGTGCGGGCGCGGCGACCATCCAGGATTTGGGCGTAACCCAGCTTGAAAGCATCGAGGCGATTGTCCCGACCTATTTGTGGCGGTTCCGCCCGCACGGCCAGTTTCAAGCCAAGCAGAACTCGGCATGAAAGCGCGCGCATGGGCGTGCGCCGCGGTCACATCCGGCATTCTGGCGATTTTGGTGTTCGCAGGCTTTGCGCTGTTGCCGGAAATGCGCGCCGCCTCGGGGTGCTTGCCCGCTGGCGCGGTGGTGCAGTTCGAATTCGCGCGCAATAGTGAAGACCTCGCGCGAATTTTTGGCGGCGGCGAGGGCTGCGGTCCGCTCGCCATCGCCGCAATGGATGCGGTGAACAGGCTCGATCTGATCGCCTTCATCCCCATCTACACCGCCTTCATCTTCGCCGCCGCGCTGTTCCTGGTGGAGGGCGCGTGGCGCCCGCTTTCGATCGCCGCCATCGCGGCGGCACTGGGCGCTGCGGCGAGCGATTATCTCGAAACAACGACCCTGCTGCAAATCACGCAAACGCTGGATGCGCCCGAGGCGCTGTTGCCACGCTCGCAGGCCGGTGCGTGGACCAAGTTCTCGCTGCTCGCCGCGCACGGCGTGTTCTGCGCTGGCTTGTGTTTTCTGGGCGGAAGACGGCGGCCTCTGCTTGGCGCGTTGCTGCTGTTGCCCGTGCTTGGCGTCGCGCTTGCGGCTTACGATCATGTGCGTTTTGCGAGTGTCATGAACGCGGCGTTCGCGCTGGCGTGGCTCAGCATGCTGGCGAGCGCGGTGAGATCGGCGTTTGAGCGCCAACAAGATTTGCCTCGCTCGCCATAGCTCCCTGCCTCACGCCCAACCCATCGCGAGCGCTCCCAGCATCAGCGCGCCGAGCACGATGCGGTACCACGCGAACGGGCCGAAACCGATGCGGGTTACGAAATTGAGGAACGGCTTCACCACCACGAGCGCGGAGAGGAACGCGAACACGAAGCCGACCGCAATTTCAGCGATGCGGTCGGCGCTGATGTGATCCTTGACGTCAAGAAATTCGATCACGAACGCTCCCATCATGGTTGGCATCGCCAGGAAGAACGAAAACTCCGCCGCTGCGCGCCGGTCGAGCCCCATGAGAAGGCCGCCAAAGATGGTGGCGCCCGAGCGCGACACGCCGGGGATGAGCGCGATCAGCTGAAACAGGCCAACCCCGATTGCGCGCAGGATCGGCGTGTTCGCGGCATCGGCGATCAGCGGCGCCGGGCGGAAGCGCTCGATCGCCAGCATGGCGATGCCGCCCAGAATGAACGCCCAGGCGATCACCGCCATGCTCTGGTGCAGCGCGCCGGTGACGAATTCCTTGCCCAACAGCCCGATCGGAACAGCCGGCAAGAACGCAAGGAACAGCATCAGCGCAAAACGGCGCGCTTCCGGCTTTGTCGGCAGCCCCGTCACCACATCGAAAATGCGCTGCCGGTAAAGCCACATCACCGCCAGGATCGAGCCGAGCTGGATCATCACCGTGAAGGCACTGCCTTCGTCCTCATAGCCGATCAGGTCCTGGCCGATCAGCAAGTGCGCGGTGGAGGAGACAGGGAGAAACTCCGTGAGCCCCTGTACAATGCCCAGAAGCGCGGCGCGGGCGAGGTCGAGCGGGTCCAAGCGATTCTCCTTGTTTGAGGCGAGGCAAATATGAAGCGTCGGCGCCCTCGCCGGCAACAGCGCTCGGAGCTGACGCGCGGCCAGCGGGGCGCCGGCGCTCGGAGGTGGCGCAAACCGACCCCGTGCGCCATATCAAGCCGTGGTCGACGCTGTATCAAAGCAACTGAAGGCGCAAGCCAGCGCGCTCGGCTTTGACGCGGTTGGAGTCACGCGTGCGGATGCGCCATGGGCGGCGGGCGCGCGGCTGGAGGAATTTCTAGCGTTGGGCCGGCATGGCGACATGGGGTGGCTCGGTCTTTATGGACCGCCGGCGTCCTCGCCGGCATCGTGGGGCCAACCACAAGCAAAAGCCGGCGAGACGCCGGCGGTCCATAACCGGCGTTCGCATCCACAAGCATTGTGGCCGGAAGCAAAGAGCGCTGTGCTGGTCGGCTTGAGCTATGCGCCTGCTGACGATTCCATCGCGCTTCTCGAGCACAAAAGCGCAGGCCTCGTCTCCGCCTACGCGGCGCGGCGCGATTATCACGATGTGATCAAGGGCAAGCTGAAGCAGCTCGCGCAATGGCTCGCGCGCGAGACCGGCGCTGAGGTGAAGGTGTTCGTCGACACCGCGCCGCTGATGGAGAAGCCGCTGGCCGAGCGCGCCGGGCTCGGTTGGCAGGGTAGGCACACGAACCTTGTGTCGCGTGAGCATGGTTCGTGGCTGTTGCTCGGCGCGATACTCACCAGCGCTGAACTCGAGCCGGATGCGCCACACGAGGATCATTGCGGATCGTGCCGCGCCTGCCTCGATGTATGCCCCACCAACGCCTTCCCGGCGCCCTATCAGCTCGATGCGCGCCGCTGCCTTGCCTACCTCACTATCGAACACAAGGGGCAGATCCCGCTTGAGTTTCGCAGAGCTCTCGGCAACCGCGTATTCGGTTGCGACGATTGCCTGGCGGTGTGCCCGTGGAACAAGTTCGCCGCCGAAGCGCGCGAGACACGCATGGCGCTGCGCGAGGAGCTGCGCCTCGCGCCGCTGGCGGAATTGGCCGCGCTCGACGACTCGCAATTTCGTGCGCGCTTCGCTGGCACGCCGGTCAAGCGCACGGGGCGGGACCGTTTTGTGCGCAATGTGGCCTGCGCCATGGGCAATTCAGGTGACGCGGGATTGTCCACCGCCGCGGAGGCGCTGTTGGGGGATTGCTCACCCCTGGTGCGGGGCATGGCTGTGTGGGCGCTACGCCAGCTGCTTGACGAGGACCGCTTCCAGCGCCTCAAATCAAAGCACGCGCCGCGCGAACGCGACCCCGGCGTGGGGGAGGAGTGGGACGCATGAACCCCGACGAGACGCCCACGCCGGCGCCAGAAGGCGCCAAACCCGAAAGTGACAAGCCCCCCCAGGCGTCGCCCACTCCCGCCGAAGCGGTCAACGACGATCCTTTGTTCGATCCGAGCGAGCGCCGCCACGCCCCGACCCCAGATCCCAAACCAGATCCCAAGTCCGAACAGCCAGCGCCAGCACGACAACAAGCGGCCGCAACGCAGAGGGCCGACCCCAAGCAGGAATTCCCCGATATCCCGATGCCGGGCGGCGCGCGGGTCGGGGGCATGCGCGCGCGCGATGGGCGCATCAATCTCGATCTCGACCTCGGCCGCATCAAGCGGCGCAAGCGTTACGGCTTCTTGATCACAGTGGTAAGCGTGCTGTTCATCGCCTTTGTGTTGGCGCCGGTGACCTGGGTGGGGCTCTATCGTTTCGTCGATCCGCCCTCGAACGTGCTGATGATGCAGCGGGCCGCGGCGGGCGCGGCGATCAAACATTACTCAGTGCCGCTCAACCGGGTGTCGCCGCACCTGATCCGTTCGGTCATCGCCGCCGAGGACAACAATTTCTGCACCCATTCGGGCTTCGATATCGAGGCGATCGAAGGCGCGATGCGCTCGAATGCGCGCGGCCGGCGCACGCGCGGCGCCTCAACCATCAGCCAGCAGGTGGCCAAGAACTTGTTCCTGTGGCCGGAGCGCTCGTGGCTGCGCAAGGGACTGGAGAGCTATTTCACCGCCTTGATCGAGTTCATGTGGCCGAAGCGGCGGATCATGGAGGCGTATCTCAATATTGCCGAATGGGGCGACGGCGCCTTTGGCGCAGAAGCGGCGGCGCGCACGCGCTTTGGCGTCTCAGCGGCGGACCTGACGCCGCTGCAAGCGGCGCGCCTGGCCGCGGTGCTGCCCAATCCGAACCGCTGGCGCGCGGACAGTCCGGGGCCTTATGTCCGCCGCCGCGCCGCCACCCTGGTGCAGCGCGCGCGGGTGGTGCGAAATGAGCACCTGGCGGGCTGCGTGCTCATCCTGGATCGTGCTCCGGATGCGCGCCGGAACACCCAATAGGCGAAGTGGGGCGGGTTTAGGCAGGCGGAGCGGCGAGTTTCACGTGCAAGCCGCGCTGGCGGCGCTAAGGTGACAGCCGCGAGAGGGGACGCCCATGAGTTTGACAGGCATGCTGCAGATCGCCGGCTGGGCCCTGCTGGCGCTGGTGATCGCTTATCTGGTCTGGAAATTCTATCAGACCCGGGTCGATTTCACCTACATGACCCACAACGACCAGGGCTTCAAGCAAGCGCTGAAGGGCCGCGGCTTCCTCCTCGATCCGGAGGAATTTATCGTCCGCGGACCCAATGCGCCGAAGCTTGAGTTCGTCGCGCTCGATCCCGCCACCGGCGCGCGCAAGCTGGTTCCGCTGCTGAACCAGAATACCGGCGCCATTAATCTCAGGCCGCAATTCTGCGTGCCGCTGCCGTTCAGCGCCACCACCGCTGACGACCATTCGATTGTCGTGGAAGCGCGGGTCCAGTTTAGCCTGAACCGCGAGAAGATGTTCTTCGTCTATAACGTGCAGGATTTCGGGCTGGCGCTCGAGACGCGCATCCAAAGCGCCATCCGCGCCGAGGTTGGCAGGCGTGAAGATCAGCAATTGCGCGCCGGCCTAGGCGACGTGGAAGAGGGCGCGGTCAAACGCTTGCGTCAGGCCGAGGAGGATGGGGATGAGGCTCACGAGGCTGGCATTGCTCTCGGCGTGCGCTTCCATGGCGTGAGCTTTGCCTACAAATCCGCCGAGGAGTTCGCTGCAAGCGGAGCTGTCCCGGGCATGGCCGCGCCGATGGCTGGTGAAGGCGGCGCGGCTGGCGCTCTGGCGCCGCAGCGTTCGCAGGCGCGCACCGGCGCGCTGAGCTTCACCCCGCAACAGCTCGACAAGCTCGCCGACCAGTTCCGCACCCAATCGCCGCAATCCACGGCCGCCTTGCTGGCCATGCTGGAAATGCAGACGCGCCAGAACATCGCCGAGGCTTTGGCGGCTTCCGGGCAACTTATTGTGGTGACGCCGCAGGAATTGGGCCTTGCCGGCGCCACGGTTCAGGGGCAGGTGCTGTCGCGCCATGAGGCGCACGTGGCGGCCGCGTCCGCACAGCCGGCCCGCACGTGATCGCACCGCCTTGCGGCAAGAGGCGCTGCGCCACTAAGCCCTGTCGGCGCGGGGTCGGCGCTCCGGCGCGGGAGAGGGATTTCGCGTGAGACTGTTTCTCAGCATTGCCGTGGTCGCGGGCATGGTGGCGCTGTGCATCATCGGCTGGCCCTATGGCGGCGCCGGAGGCCTGATCGGCGGCGCTCTCGGGTTCCTAGTGCGCCTCGGCGGGCGCCGGCTCGACTGGAAGGAACGGCTGGGCACCGCCTATGTCGGCGCGCTCATGGGGCTGCCGGTCGGTTTCATGGTCGGCGGCTTCATCACCATGGGCCTTCCTTACATCCTGACGCAAATCAACGCGCCGCAATAACGCCGCAAGCGCATGGATAGTTCTCCGCGCCCAACGGAGGAATCTCCATGCGTTTGCTGTTTGCCGCCTTGGTTTGCCTCGCCGCCGCGCCGCTCGCTTCGGCGCAGAACAAGGCCGATCCGCCGGCTCAAATCGATTATGCGGGCTTCCGCGGCCTGACTGCGCAAGTCGAAAGCTACCGCGCCGAGCGCTTGGTCGATCTCGCCGCCTTCCAACGTATGGCGCGCGAGGCGAACACGCTCATTCTCGACGCGCGCTCGGCAGACGCCTACGCGGAAGGTCACATTGCCGGCGCGATCAACTTGCCGTTCACCGACTTCACCGAAGCCAGCCTGCGCGCGGTCCTGGGCGACCCGAACGTGCGCATCCTGATTTACTGCAACAACAATTTTTCCAACAATGCGCGGCCCGTAGTGCTCAAACGCGTCGAACTCGCGCTCAACATCCAGACCTTCATCAATCTCTACGGTTACGGCTATCGCAACGTCCACGAACTGGCGCAGGTCGTCGACTTCAATGATCCCGCGGTGCGCTGGGTGCGCGGCTAACCACTCGCCCGCCGCAGCTTTGAGAGACCCGAGACCCCTGAGAAATGGACCCGTTGAGAAATGGACCCGTGAGAAATGGACCCGTGAGAAATGGCTCCCCTTTGTGGACTCATTTCGAACCATGGTCATGGCACCCCGTGGTTACATGCGAGTCATATTCGAGCAAGGTGTCCTGCGTGAACTTCTTCCCGGACCTTGGCCGTGGGCAGGAACC
>JAKFYF010000337.1 GCA_021731005.1 Hyphomonadaceae bacterium | reverse complement strand
ACCAAAGCGCCCGAGCACATTCTGCAGCCGGGCGGTTTTGCCCATGAGTTCGGCAGGCGTCGAAGAATCCAGATCAGGTCCGCGAAATTCAAGCGTGCGCTGAAACGCGCCGTCCTTGTTGAGGACGACGCCCGGCGCGACCAATCCAGCCCAAGGCAGATAGTCGCTGAGCTTGGCGCCGCTCTGTTTGTAGGGACGAAGATCAAACATTGTTTCTCTCCGTCACGCCGCGAAATAATGCGGCTTGGCCAGATGACGCGGCCATGTTTCCAGGAACCAAGGATCGCGGGCCGCGGCCCATGCAGCAGCGCCCTGCAACACCGCCCACAACGGAAAGCCGATGAAGGGTTGCTGCAGCCCCAAACCGACCGCCGCACCTATGGTGGCGTTCAGAATGGCGAAGGCGCGCGGCACACCGCCCATCAGGATCGGGCGTGTGAGCGAGGTGCGCAAAGGCACGCGATATCCTTCCGGCTCTTCGTCCATGACGAAGGCTCCTTTTCTCTGCTTGGTTGTCGGAATGCGGCGTTCGCCGCGGCGTGTTCAGTTCAGATGAGTGCGCCGCCGGCGAAGCCGAAGAAGTCGAGGAAGAACGACACCGCCGCGAACATCACCGCGATGCCCAAGCCGACGAAGGCGAGCTTTCGCACCCCGCCGCCGCCTTCCGAGAAGATGATGGTCACGCCGGCGATGACGATCGCGATGACAGCGGCCGCGCGCGCGACAGGACCCGTGATCGAGTCCACGATCTGCTCCAGCGGTCCTTCCCACGGCATGCCCGAACCCGCCGCGTGCGCAGGCGCTGCAAGCGCCAGAGCGGCTAAGGCGTAGGCGCCGATTTTGAGCGCGCGATGCGCCATTTTACGTGTCGTCTTCATTGCACTCTCCCCAACCAATCGCGCCCTCAGAATCCAGCGCTAACCCATTGATATTGCTAGCATCACTTGCATCCGGCCACAACGCATAATCGTGGTTATTGCTCCATCTTTTCAATGACGTAGCCGTCAGCGTTGGCGCCTTTAACGCGCGCAATCTCTGTGATGGCGCGGCCGTGTTCGGTGCGGGCGATGAAGACGACCAGATCGACAGTCGCTGCGATCAAACGCTTGGGCGGCGACGCAACCACCTCCATCGCGAGATCTTCCAAACGCGAGAGCGCATCGGCCGCGGAATTCGCATGCAATGTCAGCAGGCCGCCAGGATGGCCCGTGTTCCACGCCTTCAGCACTTCGAGTGCTGCACCGTCGCGCACTTCGCCGACCACGATGCGGTCGGGACGAAGGCGTAGCGTCATCTGCACCAGATCACGCATGCTGATGGCAGGTTCGCTGCGCTTGGTCAGCAACTGCACGCAATTGGGCGAAGCACATTGAAGCTCGGCGGTGTCTTCCAGGATGAGCACGCGGGAGGAGCGGAATGCCTCTTCCGCCAAGAGCGCATTGAGCAACGTGGTCTTGCCTGAGCCCGTGCCGCCGGCGACGACGATGTTGCTTTTGGCTTTCACCGCCTCAACGAGGAGCGCAGCTTGAGCGGGCGTCGCGACGCCATCGCGTACATAGTCCGCCAAAGTGTAGATGACATTCGGCCGTTTGCGGATCGACAGCACCGGCGCTTCGACAAGAGGCGGCAGCACGGCTTGAATGCGCGCGGCGGACTCTGGCAGAATGGTCGCGAGCGACGGTCGATCCACGCCGATAGTTTCGCCGGCCTCGTGCGCTAACAAGCGCGCAGCCGTTTCGCAATCGTGTGCGGAAAGGCGATGCTCCGTGCGTTCAAGCCCCCGCCCCACGCGATCGAGCCATACCCAGCCGTCGGCGTTGACAAGCGCTTCGACCACGTCGGGCGCTGCTAAGGCTTCCGCGATCGCCGGCCCAAGCGCGCGCGTCAGCGCCGAACGCCGCCGCGCCGCGCCGATGGTGTGCGCTTGCATCATTGCGCCGCCTCAGCGGTTTCCGCATCGTGGCCGTTCTCGGCGTGACCGTTCTCGGCGTGACCGTTCTCAGCGGCGCCATTGCTGTTCGGCGCGCCGAACACCTCTTCCGCAATGGACCGCCCCGGCGTCAGCCCCTTCATCAGGAGATCAAGGAAGCGGCTAAAGCGCGCCTCAGCGCTCGCCGCGGCGCTATCGGCCAGGTCTTCCGGGATCGGCGGATTGTGTTCGAGCCAGATGCGCACGAACAGCAGCACGCATTCCTTCATCATAGCTTGGTCCCGGAGGATCTTATCGACGCGCGCTTCGAGGCGGCCCAATTGACGGCGATCGGTGTCGCGTCCCGCGCTGGCGGGGCCGGCCGCGAACGCGGCAAAGCGCGTGCGGATGGCTTCAGCGATAACGGAGGATTCCGAACGCCCCTGCGCACGGGCGACACGTGCAATGTCGCGGGCCAGATCTGGCTCGACATAGGCTTTGACCGCAATCGTCGACATGCTCAAACTCCCAGACGGCGCGAGGGCGCGTCATTGGTTTCAGGTTGCGGTTTTGGATCTGTCGCCGCTGGCGGCGGCGCCGGCGGCGATGTGCGCAGCCCGGCTAACGCTTGCTCAGAAATCGAAAGCGGCGCCTCGAAGAGATCGGCCTGCGCGCGAGGCTTCTCCACCCGGACGGCGCCTCTTTTGTCTTTGGCCAGGCACCCGAGCGGAACGACATTCTCCCAATCGTGCGAGGTTGTCAGTGTCACGCGCGCGCGCGATGCCGGCAGCATCCGTTTGGCGAAGATCGGCTCGCGGTCAAATTTGACCTTCTTGCACCGAATGGGCTTTGAGCCCGCCACGAAAATCAATTGCTCGTCGCGCGGCAATTGCCGGACATCGCCCGGCAGCATCAGCGGGCGGCGCTCTTCACGATAGGTGATCGCCCCCTTGTGCGGTCCAAGCAGCGCACGCGGACGCTGCTCGCTTTCCTGAGGGCGAACCTCCCAGACTTCGCCCGCCATCTCGGAAATGCGCTTGGCGCTCTCATTGTCGGTCGCCGCGAACGCGGTCACTATGTGACAATTGTCGACGATGACGTTGTCGCGGCCATAGGCGCGAATGATGTGATTGGGGCTCTGACAGACCAGATAAGCCTTGATCCCATACCCGGCCATGGCGCCCATCGCGGTCTCGAAGAATTTCTGCCGTCCGAACAGCGGAAATTCATCGAGCACCAAGAGCAGCGTGCGCAGTTTGCGGCGCGGCGCGGGAGATAGAGCCTCACGCATGGGTTTGGCTCTCCATCAGGGTTCGCGTGATTTGATTAAGGACAAGCCGCATCAGCGGCATCAAGCGCGTGATGTCTGACGGCGGCGGCTGCAGATAGAGCGTGACCGGTCGCTCATGGCACATGAGATCAGCGATACGAAAATCGGAGGTCGCGGTTTTCTTCGCCGCGATTGGATCGGCAAACACGCCAAAGAAGGATTCAGCCGTCGCCTGTATGCCTGATTGCATGCGCTCCTCGCCGGAGAGAAAGCTTTCGGCCGCGTGCAGCACCTCTGGATGGACTTCTGGATGGCCCGTTTCGGGATTGCGCCGGTGCAAAGTCGTGCGCATCTCTTCGGCGGTTCGGCGCATGTCGCGTAATTTCTCGCGGACGGTTGCAAGGTTCTTGCGGTCTAGCGGCTCGGCGTAGAGTACGTGCAGGATAACACCGACAACGATGTCCTTACCCTTGCGCTCCCAGAAATCGTTGGCGCCACCCTCGCCCGCGGGGTCGGCGATGATCTCGGCGATGTTTTGCACATCGCGTACCTCGTTCGGGCCGCGGCGCACTTCGAAGAGGATATTGAAACAACCGGAATCCTCGCGCGTCGGCGCGAAATAGATCACGGGCCCAAGTTTCTCTCGCCAACCCGCCGTGCCCGGAAAGCCATGGCGTTCGTCGCCGAAGGCGAGTTCGCCTTTGACGTCGAACACAAGCGCCGAGCCAGCCCAGGCTTGCAGCGTCGGCACGACATGACCGCGCCCCTTGCCCGAGCGTGATGCGCCGATCAGCAATTGATGTTCGGGTCCGTCATAACAGAGGATTTCACGGTCGAGCTTGCCAAGCACCGTGCCGCTCTTTGCGAAGAGCCCGGCGGCTTCCGCGTCGGCGAAGTGACCCCATCCGGTTTCGCCAAACGGCTTCAGATGTAACCGACGCCGGAAGACTGCGGCCGCCACGAGCACCGCGCAGGCAACGCCGCCCATGAGGATGAGATGCGCGACGGCGAAGGGCTTGGGAAAGTCGTCGGCCCAGTCCCGCGACCAGGAGAACACCGCCCAGGGCGGATAGAGCGTCGTGTTGGCGATGCGAATGAACGGGCGCCCAAGCGCTTGCTGGCGGTCGAAAGCGTCAGCCAGGAATTGCGTCGCCGCCCAAGGACCAGCAATCCCCACGGCCACGACAAGGCCGACCACCAGCGCCGTCGCGCCGGCCTTCGTCATCATCGAGGCCCTAATTGTCGCCATCGCCGACCGTGTCCCGCTGTCCAAGCAGACCGCTACGACCGCGAACCGCTGCGATCAGCAACGCAACGCACGCGCCTGAAGTTCACCGAACATCTTTCGGCAGAGGGAGCATTTGCCGAACATTGTTCGGCGGTCGTGGCACAGTGTCCAGAAATGCCGCAGGATGTCTGTGGTCATGAGCCTTCAGACTCCGAAGTGGCGCGCCCGTTAATGAGCGCGCGGATCGGCGGATCCCGGTACGGAACGATCTCTTCCATGGCGAGGACGGACTCGAATGCCACGGCAGTGAGGCCGCACCTCAAGATGGCGGCCTCGATCCAAGCTACGGTCGCAGGCGACGCAGCGCGCAGCAGGTAAGCGCCCGGGCCCGTCCTTGTCGCTCCGAGGACGCCAGGCGCCGACTTCAACTCTGACTCAAAACACCAGAGACCGTTTGGTGCGCTTGAACGCAGCTCAAGCCGCACTACGATGTCGATGTCCGCTCCCAACATTGCAGGAGCGATGACGGCCCGATATCCCAGAATGAGTCCTTCACGTTCTAGGCGCTTTACCCGCTCCCATACCGAACTTGTCGTTCGCCCCACCGCCTTCGCCAACTCGCGATTGGTTTGCCGCGCGTTCAGCTGCACGCGCTCAACCAGCTCGATGTCGATGACGTCCAGCCGCACTATTCTGCGCATGTTTGGTCGGAATATCGCAGGAAGTTGCTGTGGTGGCGCGACGAGCGGGTCAGGCGTACTAGCGGCACCTGTTTGCCCTCATCGTCACGGAGGCGCGAGATGCAGTCCGCGCATACATCACGAACATCCATCCGGCGTACATGTCCTGCTTGCCGGCGTCGCCTCGCCAATCAGCGCCGGATCCCGCTCTTTGACCAGCGCCATGAGTTCGGAGCCTAGTTGAATATCCGGCACATGGCCGAAGGCATGGCGACGTAGCCGTCCCGCACGGTCAAACAGAAGTGTCGTCGGGGTTCCGCGCAATTCGTAAGCCCGCATGGTTTTTGGAACGGGTCCGCTGGCGTCGGGATCATCGACGCCTACCGGGAAGGCAATGCGGTACTCGTGCAGGAAGGCCTTGAGCGAGATCGGGGTCATTGCGTCGTGATGCTCGAACACGGTGTGGAGGCCGATCACGGCGACATCCTCTTCGCGAAACGTCTCGCGCACGCGTAGGGCCTGCGGCAAGCCTTGGGCGACGCAGCCGGGGCAGAGCATCTGAAACGCCACCGCCATCACCACCCTTCCGCGCAGCGCGGCCAATGACAGCGGCGCGGGCGTGTTGAACCAGTGTGTGGTCCGCCATTCCGGCGGCGCCTGTTGAATGATCATTGCCGCTCCGCTCGCGTCTGGAATGGGTCGACGCGACGCCTCGGCCGCGCCGACCCGTCCGTGTTGTTATTGGTTGGTTCTTCCAGGCAAGCTCAGATCGCCCGACGCAACGTCGAACACGTTGGCGACGCAGAGCAGCGGCGCGTGCGCACTCGCATTAACCCTGAGGCCGGCCGTGACGCCGTCAAAGCCCGCGCGCTCCACAACCGCAATGTCGTCGAACGGGACGCGCACCTCGACAGTATCCCGATCAAGCGCCGGCTGCCAGCCCGGGCTATCGAGCAGAAGAGGCGCCCCCGGCCAAGTGCGCGGAAGTCGTGGACGCTGCCCTTCAGGAATGTCGATGACCTTGAGCGCACCTTCGCCGCAGACGGGATCTGGTCCAAGCACGACCCAGTGCATATGCCACAGGCCGCCGTCATTGGCGCGGTCCCCGTCACGAGATTCATCGAACAAGGGTGTGTCGTCGAAATCGGGGTGCGCAGTGACGGCAAGCGCGAGGATGCCCGCGCCTCGCTCGAAACCGGCCTCGTACGGATCGATCGTCGTTGGCCAAACATAGGAGAAGACTTCGCTGCCCGCGAATTGGCCCGTCGCGGTAGGCAAGCTCTCGCCCGCGCGGCCGGAGACCGCCATATGAAACACAGCGACATTGCCATCGGTGCTGATCTTGGCGTGGACAATGTCGAAGGGGCCGAGCACCCCCGACGAGTTCTCAGCAGCGATGCCGCCGCGATGTTCGTGAGAAGGTGCGGTCGCCGCACCTGTCCGGCTCTCCGCGCAAGCAGCGCAGAGCCACAGCGCCGCCAAGACAATAGAAGTTCTAGGGACCGCCATCACGTGGCTCCCCTTACTTGGTCCATGGTGGCGCCGTGATTGATGTGGAAGGGACGGCCATCGATCACAAACGCCGGCACCGATTTGACGCCGGCCGCTTCAGCTTCAGCGACGCGTTCTGGGGCGCTGGCGAAATTGACAATCTCGACATCAAATCGCGCCGGATCGAGCGCAGCGGCCAAGGATTGTTCAGCCTCAACGCAGACGCCGCATCCGGCGTGGTAGAAGACAGCTTTGGCTTTCATGTAGGACTCCTATACTTAAGCGTCAGTCAAGGCCTGCCGCGCGCCTTTTCGGGAAACGCGTTTCCCGTATCGGTTAGGCGGCGTGCGCCGACTCGTGTTCAGGACAATCGATGCGTAGTTCGGCCTCTCCGATCGGGACGCCGAGCAGGCGGCAATGATTGGGTTTTCGTGCGCCGGAATGTGCACCCGCTACAAAATGCCAGCAGGTCACACACATGCGTTGCGGTGAAATCTCGCCGCGGCGCTCCAGCTCTCGGATCGCGGCCACGACAATCCCAAGCAGACGGGCCTGGTCGGCCTCCGGGATGACGGCGGCGATGGGCTCAAAGCTATTAGGCCATCTGCCAGCCAAGGCGCGGCCTGATCGTGTCGTCTTCAAGACAAGCGCGCGGCCGTCGCGCGGATCGGCTCGCTTCTCGATCAGCCCTTTGCGCTCCAACGCGGCGACGGCATCGCTTGCGGTCGGCTGGCTGACCCCGGCGTGCGCCGCTGCGGATGAAAGCCGCACCCCGCCGCGCGCAAGCACAAGGCGCAAAATGTCGCCCTGGGTCGGGGTTAATCCCTCGGCCTCCCCCGTGCGCCAATCCTTGCGCCGGGCGACAGCGGCAAGACGCTCAAGTCCGGACGCCAGCTGTTCGGCAAGGGGGGTCAGCGCACGTTTCATTCAATAGCAGTCCTATTCATTTGCGTCACAGCGTCAAGATGGAAATTGTCGGACGCCTTGCTCTCCCTTATCCCAAAGGCGAGTATCGTCCCCATGAGCGCACCGCCAAAGACCGTCCTGAAAGTGTCGCCAGACGAGGCGGAAGCCATCCGCCAAGCGGTGCGGACGCCCGGTCTCTCGCTTCTGGGCGAGGGTTATGCGCTGGCCGGAGCCGAGCACATTTCGGGGCTGGTCGATCTCCTCAGCGATCCGGCAGTCTCCGAACCTATCTACGACCTGCCGCGCCCGATGACGCGGGCGAATGTGGCGGCCTGGGTGGCGGACGCCGAGCGCCTGCGCCAGGCCGGCGAGGCTCTTCTCGTTGTCGCCACGGACCAGGACGAACGCATCTGGCTCTATTCGCGGTTTACGGTCTGGCCCGAGCGCACGGCGGCGGAGATCGCCGGCGCGCATCGCGCCGACCACCAGAACGCAGGCCTCGGCAAGGCGGGCGCGGCGCGCAGCTTCAATTGGATGTTCGAAGCATTAGGCGTGCGTTTGGTCTGCGTGACGGCCGCGCTCGACAATGCGCGCTCGGCGAGCGTCATCGAGGCGGCCGGGTTTGCCGCCATGGGCGAGCGCGACGGGGTGCGCCCCGACGGCTCGGTCAGGCGATCACGCTATTGGGAAATGACGCGGGAGGCCTGGCGGACGCGCCCGCAACGCGAGCAAGCCTGATCTCTCACCCGGCAAGCGCCTTGGTGTACGTGGCCATGTCGAAATAGTCGCGCCACACCTTGATCTTGCCGTCCTGCATTTCAAACACGCCGCAGCACGGCAGGTTCACCGCCTTGTCGCCGACCCGTATCCGATCGAGGCGTTCTGCAATGACGACGTCGCCAGCGGAAACGACGTTGAGGATATCCCATTCCGTCGCGGTCCAGCCCTTCAGAAAGGCGGCGATGAATGGGCGAAGCTGCTTGTGTCCCGAAACCGGCGCGATCGGCATGTTGTAATAGACGCCGTCCTCGGTGAAGTAGGCGAGCAGTTCGTCAACATTGAGTCGCGACCACGCCCCGATGAAGTCGCGCACGATCTGTTCGTTTGAAGACATCGCCTACGCCTCGTCAGCCTGACCAGCCACCCGACTGCTTGTCCCACCCGTTTGTCAAGCTCGCCGCCCAACTCGCACCGCTTGGCGGCGAGGCAAGTAAGACGGCGTCCAGACATCACCCGAGCAGCGCGTCGTTCGCACCTCGGCGACCGCGCACATGAACCCAAATGGCTAGGGGTCAGCGTTCCGCAGGCGTGTCTGCGGGCAACCGACCCCTACTTCCGACACGACCGAGCATCGGGACCGCCAGCAGACCGCTCGCGTGGCGAGGTGCATTGAGCGAGATCAAATTTGGTCGAGATGACAACCTCACGCGGACCAACCGGTCAAGCTTGCGCACTTGGCGCGCCCGCGCCCGAAGTCGATTTGCGGGCGGCCAAGACAAAGGCCAGCGCGACAAAGGCGGGCGCGGCTTGCACGAACAAGATTGAAGGATTGGCGGTGGCGGCGCCGAACACGCCTGCGACGATCACGCACGCAAGAAAGAAGATCATCAGATCTCGTCTGCCGCTCACGCCCGCCCACACCAGGCCTGCTGCGAGCAACCCATTGTAGAGCCCCTGATTGGCGGCCAGCACCGCGGATTGCTGGGCAAACTCCGGGGTCAAAGCAAACACACGCTGCCCGATCGGGCCGGACCACAGAAACATCTCCAGAACCAAAAAGCCTGCGTGCAGCAGCGCGATGATGAGGGTCAACACTCTTGCAATTATCGCCATCGCCGTTTCCTTCGCCCTAAGGACAGAAAGCCATGGCGCCTCTATCGTAACTGCAAGGCCAGTCCAATATGGACGCCTACCGACTTTACCTCACGCCATCCCGCCATCCCAAGCATTGCGGGGCCGACCGTCCCATGAGGCGTTCGCCGCGCGTCTCTAGGCGTTGAGCTCGACGCGGGCGATCAGTGCGTCCACGTCAATGGCGCCATCGCCGGCGCCGAACGTCAAGCTCGCGCCGGCAAGCCGCCGCGCCAGAAAGGCGTCCGCGGCCGCATGCGGCGCGTGACGGATCAGCGCCGCGCCGCCAAGCGCCAGTGCGAGCCGCTCGGCGAGGCGGCGCGCGCCAGCTTCATTTACCGGAGAAGCGAGCAGCAATTCCACTTCGTTGACAACGCTGCTGAATCGCCGGTCGCCGCCGGCCGCCTCACGCAGTTCGTGCAGAAGCGCCTCTCGTACTTCAGGTTCACGGCCCAGCGCCCGCAGCACGTCAAGCGCGATGAC